>CAZAPL010000001.1:0-2823 GCA_964487495.1 uncultured Gammaproteobacteria bacterium
GGTGGTTAGCCTGGAAGCAAAATCTTGTTTGATAACTAAACCTCTTGAAGTGAAGATTTGGAAGATTTAACAATAAATTTCCGCAATCTGACAAAGAATTTTTTCCCAGTTAAAATTTTTTTTGAGATATTGATAGCCACCTTCGGTTAATTTTTTCGAAAGTTTTTGATTGGTGAGAATTTTTATAATCGCCTTTGCCAACAAATAGCTATTTTTTTGAGGAACAAGAATTCCTGTTAGGTTATTTTTTACAATATCAGTAATTCCGCCAACTCTTGTGGCAATGACTGGTTTTTTAAAACTCATTGCTTCTAGAAGAACCACACCTAAGCCTTCGGTATCGCCCCATTTGTCTTTGATTGCTGGAAGAACAAAAACATCGCAATTTCGATAAAAATCTACAAGTTTTTTTTCTGATACTTTGCCGTGAAGAAAAACATTTTTTTCCAGCTTATTTTTTTCAATTTCTATTTTTAAATTGGAAAATAAAGGACCGCTACCCACAATATCCAAGCGGGCATTTAGCGATTTTAAAACAATTGGCATTGCCTTAATTAAATACGTTACTCCTTTTCTTTCGATCAGTCTGCCGACGAAAAGAATATTTTTGGAGCTTTTTTTCTTCTCCGGTTTTTTCATCTTACCTACCATTGTAATTCCGGAGGCAAAAGGAATAACCTTAACTGGGACTGGTTTGATTTCTAAAATTTTTCTTTTTGTAAATGTAGAAATTGCTATTACCTTATCTGCCTGGTTTAGAACAAAGCGGATAAGAGTTTTACCTAAAGGAATTCGATTGGCTAGGGCAAACTCCGCTCCATAAAAGGTTAAGACGAGTCTATCTTTTGTTAGCCACTTACCAACTACTCCAAAAATTCCTTGAGGAAAGGGCCAATTAACATGGATGATATCGTACTTTGTTTTTTTGATTCTCCTGATGGTAGCGATTAAACCAAAAAAAAGATAAAAAGCAGGCAAAAAAATAAGCCAGGGCTTTTGCCTAAGCTTAAATAATGCCCCCTCCTGGTGAGTTAAAGTTTCCAAGAAAGCCGGCGCATATCTAAAACGAAAAACATTAATTCCAAAATATTGATGGTTTGGACAGCCCCTAAAAGAAGGGGCGAAGACATCAATTTTGATCCCCTTTTTCTTTAAACCAAAAAGAAGTTCCCTCATCCAGGGGATTTGGGTGTCTTTTTCTGAAATTGGGAAGGTTGAGGTTATTAAAAGGACTCTTGTCATTTTGATGCGATTTTAGCACAAATATGGTAATATTAGAAAGTTATGGCGCGCTTTGTTTTTCTTCAAGATATTCTATTTGACTACTTGGGACCAATGTATTTATCGTCTGCACTTAAAGCAAGAGGACATGGATGTAAACTTTTGGTGATTTCTGAAGAAAAAAATCTTGAGGAAAAACTCAAAAAAATTTCTCCAGATTGTATTTTGATTTCTACTATGACTGGTCCTCATAAAAAGTATCTTGGTTTTATTAAAGAACTTAAGAAGAAGTTTGATATTCCTGTTTTGATGGGAGGTCCTCACCCAACATTTTTTCCAGAGGTGCTCCATCATCCGGAGGTTGATTATATTTGTATTGGCGAAGGGGAAGAATTTATTGTTGATTTTGCTGATACCTTAAGCTCTAAAAAAAGTTTTAATAAAATTGCCAATTTGGGATATAAAAGGAAGGGGAAGTTGATTTACAATCCAGTGAGAAGATTGATTGAAAATTTAGATACCCTTCCTTTTCCCGACCGGGAACTTTATTATAAGTCCTATCCTGCCTTAGCAAACCAACCCACTAAAAGATTTTTAGCCACTAGAGGTTGTCCTTACAACTGTTCTTTTTGTTTTAATCACGCCCTCAAGCAGATTTATACAAACAAGGGTCGTTATGTCCGATTTCGGTCACCAGAAAATATTGTCAAAGAGATTCTCCAGGTAAAGGCAAAGTATCCATTAAGAACTGTTAGGTTCCCGGATGATTCGTTTACCCTTAATAAAAAATGGCTGTTAGAATTACTTTCTCTTTACAAAAAGAAGGTTTCTTTGCCTTTTACTTGTTTGGGACGAGCAAATGAGCTTGACGAAGAAATTGTCAGGGCTCTTAAAGAGGCTAATTGTTTAAATATTTTTTTCGGCATCGAAAGTGGAAATGAAAGAATCAGAAATAAAATTCTTTGTAAATCCTTATTAGATAAAGACATCGTTAGGGCCACGAAACTGTTGAAAAAATATAAAATATTATTCGGAACTTACAACATGATTGGTTTGCCTGGCGAAACCCTTAAAGAGGCGTTAGAAACAGCCAAGTTTAATTATAAAATTGGTTCAACTTTGCCAACCTCAACTATTCTCCAGCCATATCCTAGAACAGAAATTTTCGACTATTCTAGAAAGCACGGTTTTCTTGAAAAAAATTTTGATGTTGATAATTTTGAGGTGATGACTGCGGGGTCGGTTTTGAAAATGGCAAGGAAAAAAGAAATTATCAACCTAAATTCCTTTTTCTTTTTTGCCGCTCGGTTTCCCTTTCTAATTCCGTTGATTAAAATCTTAATAAAACTTCCACCCAATTCTATTTTTAAGTTTCTCTCTTTTGCCTCGATGGGTTGGGTTAGATTAAGGGCACAAAATATCACCCTCTTGCAAGGGATTAAAACCGCAAAAAGATTTCTAGGGAAAATTTAAGGAGCTTAATCTTCAACGATTTTCCTACGGTTAAGAAAAAGAAGCATTTCTGCTAAAAGTCCAATGGAAAACAACTGAACCCCGATAACCATCAAGAGTATACTTGCTAAAAGTAAAGGTTGACGACCG
>CAZAPL010000002.1:0-13210 GCA_964487495.1 uncultured Gammaproteobacteria bacterium
TTTATTTCTCCCTCTTCAACCTCAATCTGCTCCTCAGCCAAGGCTTTTTGAATTTGCATTACCTGATCTCGCATCTTTTTCAGTTCTGCAAGTTGTTTAAGTTTGTCAAACATAATTATTCCTCAATTATACCAGAGAATATCTCTTTGGCAACTTTTATAATATCCTCATCAACTGCCTCGCCATTACCGGGAATATCCGATTCTAAAACCTCAGATTCTTTCCCGGATGAAGTGTGCTCTTCCTCAATTTTTTCTTCTTTCTTCACCGGTTTTTTTTCTCCTAAAACACACTTTAGGCCAATTTTCCTCCCCAAAAACTCAGAAACTGTCTCCTCAACAATTCTCCGACATTTTTCTGTCTCAAGTTGATCTTTATGAAATTTATAAAAAACCTCAAGAGTTAAAATCTCCTCGTTTAAATCAATCGGTCTGGTTGCCCGCAAAAGGGCCTCAACTGAGTGATTTTTTGGCCTAACCGAAAGCATTATTTTATCCCAATGATTTCTTATTTCCTCCAAAGAAAACTGAATTACTCGCTTGCCGACTAAAGGTTGACTATGACTATTTGAAGACTCTTTTTCCCCCAAAGACTTTTCTTCTTTATCTTTTTTTGACTCTTCTAAATCAACTGCTTTTTTTAATCCATCTTTTTCCCCACACCACTCAACTACCGCCAGTTCCAAGGGCAACTGAGGAATAATTGTTTCTTTTAACTCCAGGGCTGCCTTAGAAAAAATCTCAATTAAATATTTTATTTCCTCTATAGTCAACGAATTTGCCACTTCTTTAGCCTTTCTAAAATCTTCAATTTTTAAATCAAAAACTCCAATCTTAAAAAGCAAAGATTCTCTAAGAATTTCAAGCAAACTCTCGGTATAAAATTTCAAATTTCCCCCTATTTCCACTAACCGACCAATCTCGGAAATTGCTCCTTTAACATCTTTAGCAAGCAAAAACTCAAGCAATTTCTCCGGAGTTAAACCAATCGTTTGCCCTAAAATTTCTTTTATCTGATCAACTGTTATTTTTCCCCCAGAAAAAGAAGCCTGTTCTAAAATCTTCTGGGCGTCGCGAAAACTTCCAGAAACATTAAGAGCAATTTCCCTTAAGGCTTGCTCTTCAAATTCAAGTTTTTCCTCCTGACAAATTTTTTCTAGTTTAGCAACAATTTCGGAGGTAGTAGCCCTTTTGAAATTAAATCTCATACACCGAGAAACTATAGTATCCGGCAATTTTTCTGCCGCTGTAGTGCAAAGAATGAAAATAACATAAGAAGGAGGCTCTTCAAGGGTTTTTAAAAGGGCATTAAAAGCTTCAAGAGTTAACATATGAACTTCGTCAATAATATAAACTTTATATTTAGATTTCCCAGGAGCAAGTTTTATTTTCTCTCTAAGATCTCGTATATCATCAATCCCACGATTTGAGGCGGCGTCAATTTCTAAAACATCTAAATTATTGCCGGCGGTAATAGAAAGACACTGTTCGCATAAATTACAAGGCTCAAAATCACCTTTTTCTCTTTTGCCAATACAATTTACCGCTTTAGCAATAATTCTTGCGGCTGAGGTTTTGCCGGTTCCTCTTGGACCAGAAAACAAAAAAGCATGAGGGATCTTTCCTGATTTTAAAACCTTCTCAAGCCCCTCGCGGACAGAAATTAAATCAAGTTCAGAAATTTTTTGTGGCCGATATTTAACAGTATATTCGCTCATTATAATCTAATTGTGATTTTCTCCTAAAAGATGTTTTAATCCATGCTCTACTAATTCAATAATTTTTTCATCAAGAAACTTCTCTTCTTCAGCCGCTTCCTCCCTTGCCTTTGGATAACAAACTACCACATCTCCAAGTCTTAAAATTCCATCCTCGCCTCGTGCCTCTTCAAGAGGGAAGGATAAAACATCTGTTGCCTCGTCAATTTTCCGGAAATTTTTATTAAGACTTCTAATTTTTCTTGTCCCCACTACCGCCAAACTCACCTCAATATCGTCCAATCCCTTTTCTCTAAGAAAATTTTCTGCTGCCTGCCTGACCTTTTTCCGAGAAAATTTATATCGTGGTTCTGAAGATATTAAAATAGATATCATATAGAAATGTCAACTAGAAAATAACATATAAAAAATATATCAAGATTTAAAATAAAGTGTTTTTAGGATTTGCTCAATTCTTCTCTTACCTTTTCGGCTAATTTCGATCCGTCAACTCTTCCCCTTAATCTTGCCATCACCTCTTTCATCACTACTCCAAAATCTTTTACCCCCTTTGCCCCAACCTTTTCAATTGATTCTTTAACTGCCTTAAAAACCTCTTCTTCAGAAGCCTGTTGAGGTAAGTAACTGCTTAATATCTCAAGTTCTTTTTCTTCCTTAGAAGCCAAATCTTCTCGCTTTCCTTTTCTAAATGCCTCAATTGATTCCTTCCTTTCCTTTATTTGTTTTTGAATTAACGGAATTATTTCTTCATCTGTCAATTCCTGTTTTTTTTCAATTTCCTTATTATGAATACTTGAAAGCAAAAAACGCAAGGTAGCAATTCTTAATTCGTCTTTTGTTTTTAGGGCATTTTTAAGATCTTCTTTTATTTTTTCAAGAATCATTTTAATAGCCTCTCGGTCTTCTTTTTTTCAAAGCCTTCTCACGCTCATAACGACGACGTGAGGGCTTAAGATAAAATTCTCTTTCTTTTATTTCTTCTAAAATCTCTTCATTTAAAACCTTCTTTCGAAATTGGGCAATTAATGATTCTTCTGATTGCCCCGGCTTTTTTCTAACAACAGTTGCCATTTAAATCATTTTCAACCTCCTTTCTTAACTTGCCTATTCTCGAATTTTTTTGGCTAAATTCTCTAACTCCTCAAAAGATCTTTTAGGCCCAAGTCTTGTGTCTAAAAAACCTGGATATTTTTCATAAAATACTCTTTCGTCAACCGACATTTCTTCAAATTCCTCACCTAAACCATGAAGGGGATAAAGTTTAATATGAGCATGATTAATCCCCATTCCTTCTAAAACCATCGCCGTTCTTTTACTCCTTAATTTTTTATCTAAAAGTTGACCAACACTTTTGGCTGCTAACCAAAATCTTTGGTAGACATCATCAGGCATATCGGTAGTATAGGAATTATAATGTTTTTTAGTTAACAAAACGGTCATCCCCTCGGTATTGGGATTAATATCCAAAATCGCCAAAAACTCTTCGTTCTCCCAAATTTTTGCCGCCGGAATTTCCCCTTGAACAATTTTGCAAAAAATACAATCTTCCATCAAAATCCATTATAATTCCCTAGAAAAAAAATGACAAGACCCAAGATTATTGCAAAAAATGGAGCGATCGTCCCAAAATATGCAATATTTAATTTCGAAAATCAAAACAAAAACTCGCAATCGGAAGTCAAAATTTAAAAATATTTTCTTAGGCCTTTTTTAAAATATCGATAATTTTATTTAAAGAAAGTTTCGTCGGGACCATTTTTGGGTCAGATCGAGATCCATTTAAAAGAAGACGTTTTGAGGGATGAAGATACCAAGTTGCCGCAGGATCTTTTTTCTTAAATTCCAAAAAGGCAGAAGTTAAATCAACGTTTTTATCAAAACGGCTATAAATCCGAAGATGACCGCTTTTTGGATCTTTTCTTGCCACCAAAACATAGCCCATTTTTTGACCAACCAAAAGAACCTGATCAGCAAAACTTTCAACCGCGAGTCCTTCTCCCCACCTCGTTTTAAAAACCCTCCCTTCTTTTTTCAAAATTTTTTCTGCCATTATTTTTTCTTTCAAAACTTCAAAAACCCCATCAAGACAAACCATCCCTAAAGAAACTATCTCTTCATTGCTTTTTTTCTTTTCAAATCCAGAAATAAAATTATGAAGACAAAACTCATATCGATCGGAAGAAGCATTTTCCCAACCAATCATTCTTCCGTTGTCAATCTCCGTCACCACCGCAACTAATCTTTTTAAAGCCTCCTTTTCTATTTCTGAAAATTTTTTCTCTTTAAAAATCTTTTTCATCGTAAGTTCTGAAGCAGAAGTATATCCTTTCCGTCGGTGATGATCTAATTTCCCAAGTCCCGTATCAACATGGATAATCAAAGGATTTGAATCCGGCGGCTCTCCTAAAAATGTCTCTCCAGGCGGAACAAATTTAACTTCTGCTTCTTGCCATAAAGGCAAAAATCTCTTCAAAAGCCAAACTGAACAAATTGCATCAAGATCAGGCGATTTATGGGTAACAATAATTTTTGTCATTTATAATTTTAATGTTATCATATTTTAACAAATAAATTCTTTTTATGTTTAAGTTCAAAATCATCTCTAAACTTAAGAACTCAAGAGGAAGAGTAGGAATTTTTAAAACTCCCCACGGAGAACTTCTTACTCCAGAAATTGCTTTCGTAGCTACCGAGGGAGAAATAAAAGCCGTCCCCAAAGATCTCTTAAGAAATCTTCCAATAAAACTTTTGGTCGTCAACACCTTTCACCTTTTAACTAAAGGAATCGTTTCCTCAAATTTTTCAATTCACCAACATCTCAATTTCAACGGCCCGGTAATGTCTGATAGCGGCGGCTTTCAGGTTTTTTCTTTAGGCTTTGGAAAGATTCATGGAATTGGAAAAATAGCTGGAGAAAAAAACCTAAACAAAAACCAAAGAACGCAAAAAACAGAAATTGACAAGAAAAATCCCCTAAAAATCACCGAAGGCGGGGTAGAATTTTTCTTTAATGAAAAAAAATTTTTTCTTTCGCCGGAAATATCAATTGAAATCCAAAAAAATATTGGCGCCGATATTATCTTTGCTTTTGATGAGTGCACCTCTCCTTTAAATAGTTACGCTTATACCAAGGAAGCAATGGAACGAACCCACCGCTGGCTTGAAAGATGTATCGCCAAATGGAAAGAAAACAAAAATCAACAAGGTCTTTTCGGAATTATCCAGGGGGGTTATTTTAAGGATTTAAGAGAAAAATCGGCAAAATTTGTGGCTAAACTTCCCCTTACCGGCTTTGGAATAGGGGGGGCATTTGGGCCAGAAGATAAAAGTGGCTGGCAAATTTTAGAAAAAGTTATTCCCTTTATTCCTGAGGAAAAACCTCGCCATCTTTTAGGAATTGGCAAAATAAAAGATATTTTTGAAGGAGTAGAAAAAGGAGTTGATACTTTTGACTGCACTATTCCTACCCGTGAGGCCAGACATCGAATTCTTTATACCAAGAAAGGCAAAATTGATGTTCGCAAAATGAAAAATGTTAAAAAACCAGTTGATAAAAACTGTGTCTGCCCAATGTGCAAAGAAAAAATCACTTTAGAAAAATTAAACGATTTATTCTCAAAAAGGAATCCCCTTGCCTATTCTCTGGCGACTCTCCACAATATTTATTTTTTTCTAAACCTTATGGATTCTATCCGCAAAGCAATTGAAAATAATTCTTTTAAGAATCTTAAGAAGAAAATTTTTAAATATTATTAAGAACTTAAAATCTCCATCAAAACTTTAGCAATTTTTTCAGGATCGTGACGAATAAGTTTCCCGCAGGAAGCAAAAGAACCTTTAATAATCTCCACTCCTTCAATTTTCTTTTTATCCAAAATCACCGGTTCTGATTTGTATTTTTTATACCACCGACTAACCGATATAGGTAATCTGATTTTATCATTGACAATTACTATTTTAAGTTTATCAGCCGCCTCTTTAAGATATTTCTTAATTTCTCTTACAAAATCAGAAACGAAAAACTTGTCTGTCTCTCCATGTTTAGTCATCAAATTACAGATATAAACTAATTTTGCCGAAGAAGCAGCAATTGCCCGATTCACTCCTGAAACCAAAAGATTAGGAATAATTGAGGTATACAAATCGCCTGGGCCTAAAACTAAAAGATCTGCTTTAAGAATTGCCTCTCTGGTTTTTGGAAAAATTTTTGCTTTTGGCAAAAGATAAACTTCAGCAATAGGAATTTCTGGTTTTATTTCTCTAACATCAATGTTGCTTTCTCCTCTTATAATTGTTCCATCTAAAAGTCTGGCGACTAAGTCTGTCGAATCAACTGTTACCGGCAAAACCGTTCCTGAAACCTCCAAAATTTTTGCTGCTTCAGAAATTGCTAAATCTTCTCTGCCAGTAATTTGAATTAAAGCCGCCAAAAGAAGATTCCCTAAAGAATGCCCGGCTAATTCCCCATTATTAAAACGAAAATCAAAAAGTTTTTTTAAGGTATTCTTTCTTAAATGCAAAGTAGAAAGAGCCAAAAGGGCTCGCCTAAGATCTCCTGGGGGTAAAATTCCTAATTCTTTTCTCAATCTTCCCGAAGAACCACCAGAATCAGACATGTTAACAATAGCCGTCAAAGAAACCGGATATTTTTTTAAGCCCAGAAGCACCTGATAAAGCCCTGTTCCACCGCCAAGACAAACAATTTTTGGTTGTTTCTCCACTAGGAATATATTATATCAGACACAAAAAAAGGGCTTTCCTTAATAATATAAACCCCCGAGGTCAGCGAATGTAACTGAAATAGTAGCTATAGGATTCCCAAAATTAGGAAAAATGAAAAAGAGAAAGCAAGCAACCACTACAATATTAACCAATACACGCCTCTTACTCCTACTACCAATCAATATTTCGAGCTTAAGTAGCCCTGAAAAGAAAATCCAAGCAAAAATAGGCAGGAACAACCACGAGTCTGTGCCCACGTTGGTCTGGGATAGGCCTAAAAGACCTATCAACCCCAAAATAATCATAAAAGCCCCGATCCCTTTTCTCAAAATCGCGACTGAACATTTTACGCAATGAAATAAAACCACAAAATCCTTTATCCGACGCTTTTTGGCCTAAAAAGGTTTATGATGCCTCATCTCTCTTCCCAACTTTCACCGTACAAATTCAAGATCTACTATTTAAAGTTGGTAAAAACCTCTGACAGAATCATCACCTATTTATTATTATATTTTTAATATTTTAATTTTTTAATTTTATTTTTAATTTTAATATTTTTAAAATTATTCGAAAATTAAAATTATTCTAAAATAACTTATTTTAAAATATTTTAAAATAACCATAAATAATTATTATTCACAACCATTCATAAGATGTGATTTACAAATTTTGCCTAGGCAAAAATCTTAAACAAACACTTAATTTTTGAAGCTAATAATAACCTTATAATATTTTAATTAACTTCTAGTAAGATCTCGGAAAGAAAAAAACTATAATCCGAAGTGTTGCCTAAAAATCTCTTCTCCCTCTAGTTTTTCAACGATTAAAATCCGCACATTCTCCCCTATCCCTAAAACCTGACGCAGAAATTCTATTTCGGAAAAACATGGGTAAGGGGTTAAGAAAACGCTTTTTTGGAGTGGATAAAATTCTAATTGTTTTAATTTCTCTCGAAAAATTTCCCGGGCGACCTTTTTCCCATTTGGAATATCAAAAATAACTAATCGCCATTTACCATCCCAACGCAAAGGCCTTCTGATTCTCATTCGCTCAAAATCGTATTTTAAAAGAGTCATCTTCCCTTTTTCCGTTAATTTGATCACCATCTCGCCATCTTTTTCTCCAATCGCTACTAACTCTCTTTTTAAAAGATTTTTAATTCTTGGCTTAAGTTTCTTGCCAAATTTTTGCCAAGGGCTTCTCTTTTGAATAAAAAGTCTCCCTACCCCCGGCATTATAAAAATTGCCGGCAAAATTACTCCAGCAGCCAAAATCCGCAATATTTTCTCTGTTTGATTCCTTGGTTCTTCTTTAAAGAACCCTATCATAAACCACCACCCCCTCGAAATAAAAATTGCCTAGGCAAAAAATTGATTTTAATCGTTGATTTTTGAACCTATTTTTAAACTTATAGTATAATTTTTAAATTTATAGTAGATTATATTTTAAGTTTTAAATATATTTTTAAACTAATTTATATTTTAAACTTAATTTATATTTTAAACTTATAGTGTGCCAGTATATTAAATATTTTTAAACTTATAAAACTTATAAAATATTAAATGCTGTGCATTTAATTTATTACCCTTTTATTCTAGTCTGTTTTTTTGGTTCAGTTTTTAACTCTTGGTTTAATTATTTTAGCCGCCGCAGAACTTCTTCTAAGGTTAAAATCTCGATTTTTTCAGAGTCGCGGTATTTCCATTCAACTTTATCCGCGGTTTTTTCAGAAACAACCAACCGGACTGGGCAACCAATAAGATCAGAGTCAACAAATTTCTCTCCGGCTGAGACCTCATTTCGGTCATCATACAAAACCTCAACCTGTGCCTTTACCAACGCCCCATAAACTTTATCAGCAAAACTTTTGACTTTTGATTTTTGACTTTTGATTTCTATAAAATGAACCCGAAACGGCGCCACCGCCTCCGGCCAAACTATCCCCTTTTTATCATAATGAGTCTCTACCAAACAAGCCATTGTTCTTTCAATCCCAATCCCGTAAGAACCCATCCAAAGGAGTTTCCGCCGCCCGGCCATATCGGTAAAATAACCTTTCTGCAATTTTGAATAAACATGATCCAATTTAAAACAATGCCCCCACTCAAAGCCAATTTTTTTTCTTAGTTTTCCTTTTTGGCAACGGGCACAAAAATCACCATCTTTAGCCTCAACAATATCGGCCAAAACCTTATAACGAAAATCGCGCCCATAATTAACATTTATTGAATCGGTATTTTCTTCTTTTTGCCCACCAATATAATTTTTTACCATCGGCAAACCCAAATCACCAATATAAGTTACTCCTTTAATCCCCCAGGAATGAACATATCCCGGTTTTGTCCCAATTTTTTTCAAATCGTCTTCACCTGCGGGAATTAAACTTTCAACTTGTAAAACCCTCTTTAATTTAATTTCATTAACAGTTTGGTCTCCGCGTAAAGAAGCAATAATAATTCTCCCCTTCTCATCCTTATAAACAACATTTTTCAAATAACGCCAAAGAGGTTGGCCATAATGCTTAACATTATCCTCCATACTGCAGACCCATTCAGGTTGAGAAATAATTTTAAAAGGTTTTTCTTCCTCTTGGGGATTAACAGGAAGTCTTAAAAATTCTGCCTTCTCGATATTGGCAGCATAACCACAATTATCACAGACAAAAAAAGTTTGATCACCATATTTTGATTCTACCTGAAATTCATGAGATAAACTGCCGCCAATAGCCCCCGAATCGGCTTCAACAGGAATTACCGGTAAATCTAGCCTTTGGGCGATTTTTAAATAAGCATTATAAAAATTCTGATAAACTTCAAAAGACTGATCTTCGGTGGCGCAAAAACTGTAAGCATCCTTCATCATAAATTCCCTAATTCTCATAATTCCTCCGCGCGGCCTTTTATCATCGCGAAACTTCTGAGAAAATTGGTAAATTAAAATTGGCAAATCTTTATAAGAAGGACGAAACATTTTTACCAGTTCAAGCATTACTCCCTCGGCAGTTGCTCCAATAGCAAAAGTTGCCCCATGATGGTCAGAAACAACCAACATTTCCTCTCCAAAGGCCTTATCCCGATTTGTTGCTTTCCAAATTTCAATCGGATGAAGAGTGGGAACAACTAGTTTCTGACAACCAATTGCTTTCATCTCTTCATCAATCACCCTATAAATTTTTTCCCAAACCCTCATTCCTAAAGGCAAAAAAGCCCATCGACCAGTAGAAATCCTCCGAATAAACCCCCCTTTATATAAAAGTTTATGGGAAGGAATCTTGGCGTCTGATGGCAAACTTTTAGTGGTTTTGCCAAAAAACTGGGAATATCGCATAAAAACAATTATACCAAAACCGAAAAATAAAAAAACTACTCAATAAAAAATTTCTTAAGAGATTTTAAGTATCTTGAAACCTTCTGTTGCCCTAAAGAAAGATAATCCTGCCAAAGAGAATTAATTGTTTCTTTTAATTCTTTAAACTCCAAGGGAGTCAAATTTTCAATTTTAGTTAAAGTGGCAAAAATCTCTTTAAGTTCTCGCAAATAAGACAAAGCGGCATTTTTTGAAGAAGAAGTTTTATTTTTAATTAAATGAACCAAACCCGGAAGAGGAACTACCACTACCTTTCTATCTTTAAATCTATGATAAAGAAAAATCTCAACGCCATATCCTAATCTTTCAAACTTGTCTAAGAAAGGTAAAAGATCTTTCTTAAAATAGGCTCTTTGCCCACTTAAAATCCAAAGTGGTGATCTTATCTCAAATAAAGAACATTTTTCTTCGTCTTCACAACCAACCACCGCCTTAGCTTTTCCAAAAACCAAAGGCAAAACTAAAAATAGAAGATGGGCCTTGTTTAGACCTAAAAGATGGGCATCGCAAAAAATCACAATTTCTCCAGAAGCATTTCTTATTCCCGAAGCTAAAGCAGCCCCTTTCCCCTGATTTTTATCATGAACTACAATTTTAATTTTTTCCCCAAACTCTTTTAATCTTTCTAGAGTTTTATCTGTTGAACCATCATCAACTACAACTATTTCACAAGGGAAACCACTCTCAAGAATCGAAGAAACGGTTTTTTTAATCCACTTTTCTTCATTAAAAGCGGGGATAATTACCGAAACACTGGGAATTTCAATTTCCATTTACTTTAACACCTAAAGAAGAAAATAACAAACCATACCCCAGAGTGTCAATAGTCTTTGCAAATCACACACGATTTGAGGTTCTCGGGAAATTTCTCTTAAAAATTCTTCCCTAAGAAGCCTTAAGCTTCTTAACCATAAACTATATGCTTTCTTGTTGTTTCTTTACTAAATATTTTTCCCCTAACTAATCACTACCAATTTCTCCTTACAATTTCTCCTTAAATGTAATTTTTCTTTTTCCCCTTAACAAAACACCATGCGATCGCATGTCTTTTTGTTAAGAGTGATTTAAAAAGGTAAATTAAAATCTCTTTGATTTTTTATTTCTTTTGAAATACAACATTCCAAAAATAAAATCCCGAATCTTTATCATAACGCTTCAAGTACTCCATCACTTCAAATCCCAATTCTTTTGCGCTCTTCATATTCGGATTATACCCGCCCTGCCAAATTAATAAACCTCCTTTCTGTAAAACCCTATACGCCTCAGAAAATATTTTTTCTCCTAATTCAAAAGGCAAAAAGCTAACAAATAGTGCCCCGCATCCTTCATTTTTAATAGGTATCGCCATAGCATCCGCTTGGAAATCAACTGATCCGATATAACCCAAAAATTTACCTGTTTCATCATCATACCGCGGGGAACCGGGAAAAAGATTTGAAACAAATAATCTTTTGTCTAATTTATCAAGATCTACCAGTGCGTAACCAGTATCTGTGGGGCCGGCCAATTCGACTAATGGGCCATTTAAATTTCTTATAGTTTCTATAACTGAAAATCCTTCACGCACCCAATGTTTATCTTCAGGGTATCCCCTCAAAAAATCCCCAATCTTATCCCTTATTTCTTCTAAAGTTAATTCAACTATTCTCGTTCTAGGGATTCTTTGTTCAACGCTTTGGTTACTCTCGCTTATAAAAATCCTCCTCCTTAAAAATCTATTTTATAATCCGACTACAGAAAATACAAGGTTTACTCGTTATCCATCAATATCCCCCAACATAGCCATCCCCAAACATAGCCACGCCGGGGGTGGAATAGATACGCCATCCCGAGAAATAATATCTTTTTGACGCGACAAAGCCAATCCTATCAAAAAACACCAAACCCCACAATCTCTATCTATACACACTTCTAAGGTGTGAAGAAAGACTTAAGCTGAATAAAAAAGGGAGAGTTCTTAAAAATTCTTAGAATATCATTTATCGTCACCAAAAGAAATAAAAAAAGAAGAAAAACCATCCCCGCAGTATGAACCCAGCGCTCAAAATTTACATGGGGCCGCCTCCCAAAAACAGATTCAAAAAGAATAAATAAAAGTCTTCCCCCATCCAAAGCCGGCAAAGGTAAAATATTTATCACCGCCAAATTAACCGATAAAATTCCCAAGAACTGCAAAACTGAAAGAAACCCCGTTTTTGCCACTATTCCTGTTATTTGAAAAATACCAACTGGCCCGGCAACATCTTTAGGTAAAACCCCAAAAGCAAAAAGTTGAAAGAGCATAGACGCCAAAGATTTTAAAACCAGTTTCGCCCAAGAGAAAGCCTCTTTAAATCCCTCAATTATTCCTAAAGGAATCATTTTCCAAAGAGGATAAAACCTCATCTCAACCTGCGAAATTACTACCCCCAACGGTCCTTCCCCTTCCGGAGGGTCTTTGCGAGGAACTACCTTCAGAAGCAAATTGTTATCTTTGCAAGAAATCTCAACTCCGGGATAGGCACCTAAAACTTTTTCTTTTAAAAGATCATCCCCAACGCAAGGATTATCTTTCTTGCGAAAAACTTCAACAACCATTGATCTCCCCGCAAATTCGTTAGTAATCTTAATAAATTCTGAAGTATCTTTGATATCTTTACCATCAACAGAAATTAGAACATCTTCTTCTTTAAAACCTGCCTTTTCTGCCGGAGAATTAGGAAGAACTCCAACCACTCTCACGGAAGAAGTTTTCGTAGGAATTCCAACATTAGCGTAAACGAAAGAAAAAGCCACTACCGAAAGTAAAAAATTCATCAAAACTCCGGCAATTACCACCGCCAGTCTTACTCTCTTCGGCTTAGCCCAAAACATTCTTTCTCTTTCTACCCCTTTTCTTCTTCCTTCGTCTTCCATATCTTCACCTGCCAACTTAACAAACCCCCCTATAGGCAAAAGATTAATTGAATAGAAAGTCTCTCCAATTTTTTTAGCAAAAATTCTTGGAGGTAAGCCAAACCCAAACTCTTCTACCTTAATCCCCGCTTTTTTAGCCACCAAAAAATGACCAAATTCATGGCAAAAAACCAAAATAGACAAAATTAAAAGGAAAACTCCAACGGTTAAAAACATAAAAATTTAAATGGTGAGAAGTTCTTCTTCTTTTCTCTCCCCCATTTCTCCAATTTTTTCAACAAACTCATCGGTTATTTTTTGTAGTTCCTGTTCAAGTCTAAATTTTTCGTCTTCATTAAGAAGTTTTTCTTCAAAAGCCTTTCTTATGTCAATCATTTTATCATGGCGGATTTGCCTTATCATAATCCTTCCGTTTTCAAGATGATGATGCAAAAGTTTAATGAATTCTTGTCGCCTTTCGCTTGAAAGTGGCGGAATTTTAATTCTAATTATTTCTCCGTCAACAATAGG
>CAZAPL010000003.1:0-11286 GCA_964487495.1 uncultured Gammaproteobacteria bacterium
TAAGGCGGTTGAGCCGGAAGTTAAAGCCGCATTCCTGCTACTTTGGGAGTGCGGCGATAACGGTTGGACAGCCGCTGGCTGTAGGGGTATTCAGGAAGTAAAGGAGTATTATCTTTCTCAAGGAGGAAAACTTTTAGAGGATAAGAGTAACAGTTACCTTATAGACTTAGGCAACGCCAGAAATCTTCGGGTTGTGTGGGTGGAGCGTGCGGGTGACGGTCCTGACTCGGGCCGTATCATGCGCGATTTCGCCCAAAAGGGGTTTGAGTTGATTTTTGCGACTACTTTCGGTCAGATGGATTTTGCTTTGGAGGTTGCTAACGAGTTCCCAGGCATTGCAATTGAGCATTGCTCGGGGTACAAGACAAGTTCAAATATGAACTGGTATTTTGCTAGGATGGAAGATGCCGAATATGTTGCAGGCTATGTCGCTGGCTTGATGGGGTACCACAAAGTAGGAACTGTTGGGACGCATCCGATTCCCGAACCCATCCGAGGCATCAACGCCTTTACTTTAGGATTGCAGCGCGGGCTTTTGGAATCTGGGCGCGAAGATTTGGCATCTCTTCCAGATTTAAACACTGTCATTTGGTTAAGTAGTTGGCGCGACCCAGAAGGAGAAGTGGAGGGAGCCCAAACATTTGTAGATGGGGGGTATGATCTAATCCGCCAGATGGCGGATACCCCCGATTCGGCAAAGACTTCCTGTGATGGAGGTGTCCCTGCCGTAGGTTACGGCATGGATGTCAGCCGGTTTGGTGCTGATTGTGCCCTTGTTTCCACGACTTGGCGTTGGGGACCTTTTTTCATTAAGACAATCGAAAAGATTTTTGCCAATGAGTGGAAAGGTAATAGTACTTTCTACGGCGGTTTCGGCGCCGACATGGTTGGTCTTGAGGGCTGGCATTTGGAAATTCCTTCTGAAATAAAAGAAAAAGCCCTTAATATGGCTGCGGAATTTGCCAGACGCGAAAATGAGGCACGGGAAAAGGGAGAAGATGTTGCTTCTAAAATTGGCATTTTTTGCGGTCCTATCAGAGGGCAAAACGGAGAGATTTTGATAAAAGAGGGAGAGTGTTGGAAAGATGAAGATTTGTTGACTAGAAGAGTTTTTGTCTGGGGAGTTAAGGGTTATATTCCTTAATAACTAACCTTTAACAGGGGGGTGGCGGAATAAAGAAGAAGACTAAAATCGTCTCCGCCCCCCCCCAAAAAATTTTATTTTTAAATATAAATATATGAAAGAAAGATTATTACAAGGAGAATCTTATGAATTAAAGGCGGGCTGTTTTTTGGTTGAGGAAGTTTTTGAAATCGGTGAAGATGGTAAAGAGAAATTGCGTAGCACTGCTTTGTGTTCTTTTTGTGGCGGTGTTGATTATAAAAGAATTCAGTATTTTGCTCGTCAGCCATTTGCTGATAGAGATTTGGGGGGTAATAAGGCTTATGGAAATCCGGATTTTGCCCTTTTATTCCAAAATATGGAAAGTGGTGGTTTAGAGGTTAAATATCGTGAGGCAAGTGAGGATGATTTAAAATTTTTTTTAGGATTAATTTTTGATTTTTATGGAGGAAATTCGGAAGAATCAAGAGAAAAGGTATTTGGGAAGTGGCTTGGATTAGTAAAATCTTGCGGATTTTTGGATGATTCAGAAATTAAACGCTTGGAAGGATTGTTAAATGGAGGTGATTTGTAGATATCAGAAGATTTTTTAAAAGGATTTGGATTTAATTTTGAAGGCATCTTTGGGGTTTAAAAGGAGGGGTTGGTTGGGTAAACAAAAAAGATTTTGGCGGGCAAGGCGATGAGCAAAAACTAGTGATTTTTTGAGTTTGCCAGTTAAAAAATACTTATAGGCAAAAGCGGCGGTAAAGGTGTCACCGGCACCTATAAAATTGATAATTTCTTCTTTTTTTACCGCTTGAGTAGGGACAAACAGTTTTTTTCTTTGACAAAAGAACAAGGCGCCATTCTCGGCTAAAGTAATAATTACTTTGGTTTTTTGGGTCCAAATCTTAACCCAAGAGAAAATCTTTTGATGATCTTCATTTGAACAAATGATAAAATCAAAAAAAGGAAGAATCGCCTCGGCTTCAATAAAATTTCTTTGATAAACTTGGTTTTCTTTACTAAAGGCTCGAAAATAACCCTGAGGTAGTAAAATTTTTAGGCAATTTTTCTTTAATAATTCTTTTACACCTTGAAGATAAGAAATTGAATAATTGGGTAAAAGAGGAGTAAGAAAGAAAATTTCCGCTTGGCTGATAATTTTTTTTATTTGAGGCGTTAGGTTGATGGGTTGGGCCTGTTGACGGTTGTAGGCCTTTTGGACACGTTTGCCGTTGAGAAAAAAGTTTTCATAGATCAAAGTTTTCCTTGCCGGCGGTTTTTTGGGGTAAAGATTGAGTTTTCGAAAATATTTTTGGCCATCATGACCGTAAGGAGAAATAATCGTCAGCGAGCAATTTTTAAGTGTTTTAAAAACTCTTGATATAAAAAACGGCGGACCTCCCGGTCCTACATAGGTGAGATTCCCGTTGGTATTTTTATCAATACAGATATGACCTAAAACGACAACTTTCATAAGTTATATTATAATTGATAGTTTTTGTGGTATAAATAAATTTATGTTTCGTGAAGTACTTAAATTTTTTTTCGGTGAAGGCAAAGATGTGGTTTCTTTAAAACAAGAATTAAAAAAAGGACTTCTAAATCTTTTGGATGATGGGGGGAATTTTATGACTGAACCGGAAAATCAACCTTTAAAAAAAAGAGGGGAAGTTTGGTTTTTTCGCGAAGAGGATAAATTTGTTTTGTTGCGCTATCTTCAGGAAGATGCAGTTCAAAGGAAAGCAGACGCGGCGGTTTACTCGCCTCCTGATCAATGGCAGGTTTTTTCCAATCGTCTTGGTTTAAGTCTAAAAGGGAATGGCGGTGTTTTTAAAATATCTGATTTAATACTTCCTCAAGTTTGGGATGTTGGTCAGCAAGTTTCAATTCTTGAGTTTTTTTTGGAGGCGTTAAGGAGTTCAAGGAAACCATTAAATTCTTTTTAAACTTACCAACCGACTGATTTTTGAGGAAATTTCATTAATATTAAGTTATAATAAACTTAATAACAAGATTGAAAGGCACCGATTTTTATTGAATTTTTTAAGAGGAGAAAAAGGTTTTTAGGTATTTTTGCAGACTTATGTCAAACCTTTCTGTAGGGATTGTTGGTTTGCCTAACGCGGGTAAATCTACTTTATTTAACGCTCTTTTATCAAGGCAGATTGCACAAGTGGCAAATTACCCCTTTACTACCATTGAGCCCCATGAAGGAGTAGTTCCTTTACCCGATGAGCGATTGGAAAAACTTGGAGAAATAATTAAGCCTGAAAAGTTAACTCCGGCAACGGTTACTTTTATTGATATTGCCGGTTTGGTTAAAGATGCCCATAAAGGAGAAGGGCTTGGGAATCAGTTTTTGGCAAAGATAAGAGAAGTTGACGCAATTTGCCATGTAGTTCGAGTTTTTGAAAATTCCGATGTTTCTCATTTTTATGAAACCGTTGATCCAAGAAGAGATATTGAGATTGTTAATTTAGAATTGGAACTTGGAGGGATAAAGAAACCGACAATTTATGTTTTAAATGTTGATGAGGAGCAGTTGAGAGAAAAAAATACTCCTGATTTATTGGGTTTAGGGAATTTAGAAATTTGGACACAAAATTACGCGGCCGCTGAAAATTGTGTCCGGCCTATAATTATTTGCGCGAAATTAGAAATGGAATTGGCAGAACTTTCTCTTCATGAACAAAAGGAATATTTAAAACAGTTAGGAATTGAGGAATCTGCTCTTGAAAGATTAATTAAGGAGGCTTATAAGGCTTTGGGGCTGATTACTTTTTACACCATTAAGGGAGGAAAAGAGGTCCGGGCATGGTCTTTAAAGGCTGGGCAGACAGCAGTTGAGGCGGCGGGAAAGGTTCATAGCGATTTTGCTAAAAATTTTATAAAGGCTGAAGTTTGCTCTTTTGAGGATTTAGTTAAAATTGGATCTTGGGCTAAGGCAAGAGAATTTGGTAAAATAAGACTTGAAGGGAGAAATTATCAGATTGCTGATGGCGAGGTTGTCGAGTTTAAAGTTGGTATTTACTAATTTTTGATTATCTGTTATACTTGTGCGTATGCGGAATTATGAACTGGCAATAATTCTTTGCCCTGAGTTAAAAGAAGAAGAGAGAGAAGAGGTAATTAAAGGAATAGAAGATTTGATTGATAAAAAAGAAGGTAAGGTTGGAAAGATAATTGAATGGGGAAAGAAAGAATTGGCTTATACTATTAAAAGGGGAGGTAAGAGATTTAGCGAGGGATTTTATTTTCTTTTTAATTTGGAACTTTTACCCGAGACCTTATCTGAAATTAGGAAAAAATTACGCATAAATGAGAAGATTTTAAGGTATCTTTTGGTAAAGGTGGAGTAAAGGAGGTGAAAAAGAAAAAGTCGTGGCAACGAGAAGTTTGAATAAGGTTTTGTTAATTGGGAATTTAACCCGTGATCCGGAGTTAAGATACACTCCTCAGGGAACAGCAGTATGCACTTTCGGTTTGGCAACTAATCGCACATGGTTGACTGAAGGAGGAGAGAAAAGAGAGGAAACAGAGTTTCATAGAATAGTGGCGTGGAATAAATTAGCCGAACTTTGTGCTCAACTTTTATTTAAAGGGAGAAGAGTTTATATTGAAGGAAGACTACAGACAAGAACTTGGGCTACTCAAGACGGAGGACAGAAGCAGGCAACAGAAATAGTTGCGGAAGACATGATTATTTTAGATAGTCGACGAGCAACCGAAGAAGAGGGGGCAATACCCGAAGTAAAATCAGAAGAAAGTCCAAAAGGAGGCGAAGAGGTAGTTGCCGATCTTGAAACGAATCAAGCTACAGGAAATGTTGAGGAAGCTCAAGAAGGTGGAGAATCCTTAGGTTCAGAGGAGGAAAGCGCCGGAGAAATTCCAAGTCCTTCAAGTAATACCCCTCAATCGCCAAGCGATGAAGAGGGGGGAGGGGAGGACGATATACCATTTTAATTTCTAAATATTTATGACAGAGAAGTCGTCAGGAAGACGCCTAGGAGCAGTTTCTAAGCAGGCGAAAAATTGTTATTTTTGTCAAAAAAACAGCAATCCTGATTGGAAGGAGAAAGACGTCCTTTTGAAATTTATAAGTGAACGGGGGAGAATTTTTCCAAGATCACGAACCTTTTTATGTTCAAAGCATCAACGTAAACTTTCAAAAGCAGTAAAGAGGGCGCGTTATTTATCTCTTCTTCCGTTTGTTTCTGGAATAAAATGAAAGAATCTGCCTTTTCTAGTTGCTCTTTCCCTTTGACCTTTTCTCAAAAGGTAAAATTTTTAGTAAATGAGGGAGATAAGATTTTAAAAGATATGGTCTTGGCGGTGGAAGAAGAAGAAATAATTGAGGAATTTAATTTAGCCGCCTTTTTTTCAGTTTCTCCCAATATAGTAAGTCGTTTTCTTACGGTTTCCATAGGAGAAAGGGTTGAAGAGGGGCGGATCATTGCGGTAAAAAAAGGTCTTTTTGGAAGAGCAAAGGTCTTTAAGAGTCCGGTTAAGGGAACAGTGGTAAATATTTCCAAAGAGGGGATTTTAACGATTAAAATTGGCTTTGAAAAAAAGGAATTTCTCAGTCCTTTCCCGGGAGTGGTAAAGGAGATAAAAGAAAATTCTTTAGTCTTAGAATTTAATGGCAAAAGAATTGAGGGAAGTTTTGGGAAAGGGAAGAAAGTCTTAGGTATTTTAGATATTTTAAGCAAAAAAGAGGAAAAAGCGGGTATTTTTAGTTTGGGGAGTGAGGCAAAAGATAAAATTCTTGTTTTGGAAGGGGAAATTCCCTTAGGGATTATTTATAAGGCAGAAGCATTAGGGGTGGCTGGTTTAGTAGGAGGGAGATTCCCTCAGGAAGTGGAAGTAGATGAAATAGCCATTGTTTCTTTTGGGGATGAAAATGGGAAGATTGATCAGGAGATTTGGCAGGAGATAGAAAAAAGAAAAGGAGAGGAAAGTTTGCTTTCGGGAGAAGAAAGGTTTTTATTGTTTCCTTTGGAGCCTTAAAATGAAAATTAGAATGACTCTTTCTCAGGTAAGAAAGACAATAATAATAATTTCTTTTTTAATTGTTTCCTTTGCTAGCGGATTCTACTTAGGTCAAAGGAAATTGTCTTTTTCTTTCGAAAATGCAAAACCGAAGTTAAGCATCGAAAGACAATTGCCTCCAGGAAAAGAAGATGTTTCCTTTTCTCTTTTTTGGCAAGTATGGGATAAACTTGAAAGCAATTATCTTGATAAGTCTAAAATAGACCCGCAAAAAATGGTGTATGGGGCAATTACGGGGATGGTTTCCTCGCTTGGTGATCCTTATACTGTTTTTTTGCCTCCTCAAGAACAGAAACAATCTAAAGAAGATTTAGCAGGAGCATTTGAAGGGGTGGGAATTCAACTTGGATTTAAAGACTCAAAAGTAGCGGTAATTGCTCCCTTGGTAGGATCACCGGCAGAAGAAGCAGGTATAGAAAGTGGAGATTTAATTTTAAGGATTAAAGATGAGGAGAAAAAAGTTGATAAAGAAACTGCAGGGATGAATTTGTCGGAGGTGGTTAGTTTAATACGTGGACCTCAGGGCTCAAAAGTAAAATTGACAATGTTTCGCGAAGGGAAAGGAGAATTTGAGGTAGATTTAATTCGCCAGAAGATAGTGGTTAAAAGCGTGGAAATTTCTTTCAAGGACAATATTGCCTATCTTAAACTTCTTCGTTTTGGTGAAAGGACTTATCAAGAATGGAATGAGGCAGTCGATCAAATTTTAGATTTTAAAGTTAAAAATCCAGATTTTAAGGGGATAGTTTTAGATTTAAGAAATAATCCTGGTGGATTTTTGGATGGGGCAGTTTTTATTGCTTCAGAATTTTTAAAAGATGGAGTGGTAGTTAAACAGGAAAAAAGTCAGGGTCGGGAAGTAGAAAGTTTTTCTGTAAATCGAAAAGGGAGGCTTTTGAGTGATCCCTTAGTAGTTTTGATTAATCAAGGTTCGGCCTCTGCTTCTGAGATTGTTGCCGGTTCTCTGAGGGAGCATGGGAGAGCAAGATTGATTGGAGAAAAAACTTTTGGTAAGGGGACAATTCAGGAAGCAGAGGAATTTTCTGGCGGCTCAGGACTCCATATTACTGTTGCCCGTTGGCTTTTGCCTTCAGGGGGCAATATTGATAAGGAAGGAATAAAGCCTGATTATGAAGTTAAAATGGATGAAAAAGATCAGACTAAAGATCCTCAGTTTGAAAAGGCGCTAGAAATCTTGACAGATAGGGGTTATTAATTTATTATTTTCTTTGCTATATTTTATGAGAAAAATTAGAAAGATTTTGATTATTATTTCTTTGGCAACTGTGATTTTTGCTGCTGTTTTAGGAGGGGCGATTTCTGATAGAATTTTTGGCTATCGGATTTTAGATAAATTCTTTCCTAGGGAGGAAGAAAAGGGATTTCGAGTTTCTACCGAGACCCAACGGATTTTAAATGAGGAATCGGTAGTTATTGACGTTGCCGAGAGAGTTTCTCCCTCAGTGGTTACTATCGGAGTCAGTAAAACTCAACGAACTATAGAATTTCCTAATTTTGGCCTTTTCCCCTTTTACTTTGGTTTTCCCCGGGAAAAAGAACAAAAAATTGAACAAGATATCGCCACAGGGTTTATTATTTCTTCGGATGGTTTAATCGTTACCAACAAACATGTTGTTTCTGACGCTTCGGCAAAATATAAGGTAATTACTAAAGATGATAAAACTTATGAGGTTAAAAAAATTTATCGTGATCCGGCAAATGATATCGCAATTTTAAAAATTGACGCCTCTGGTCTTAAGCCGGCAGAGTTGGGAGATTCTTCAAAACTTAAGGTTGGTCAATTTGTTATTGCTATTGGGACGGCCTTAGGAGAATTTCGTCATACGGTAACAACCGGAGTTATCTCTGGTATTGGTCGATCAATTACCGCCGGTTCTCCGCTTGAGGGTTATGTTGAGCAACTTGATAATGTTATTCAAACAGACGCTGCCATAAACCCTGGAAATTCAGGGGGGCCACTTTTAAATTCCGTAGGGCAGGTAATTGGAGTTAATGTTGCCGTTTCTTTGGAGGGGCAAAATATTGGTTTTGCTCTTCCTATAAATATTGTTAAGGAATCAATTGACAATTTCCAGAAAACCGGTCAATTTTCAAGGCCATTTTTGGGTGTTCGCTACCGAATGATTTCTAAAGAGGTAGCAATCTTAAATGAGGTTCCCGAGGGAGCCTATGTGATTGAGGTGGTTTCTGGTTCTCCGGCTGACAAGGCAGGGATAAAAGCGGGTGATATTTTAACCCATATGGATGGGAAAAGAATTTCTGAAGAAAAAGGCGGTTTGGCAAAACTAATATCCTCCAAAAAGGTAGGAGAAACGGTTGAGTTGACTATTTGGAGAAGAGGAGAAGAGAAAAAAGTTAAGACAGTTTTAACCGAGTTTGAGGGTTAACTCTTGAATTACTGGTTCTAGTTCTCCTTCGATAATTCGTTCTAGATTTTTCCAAGATTTGCCTATTCTGTGGTCGGTGACTCTATTTTGGGGAAAATTGTAGGTGCGGATTTTTTCCGCCCGCATGCCGCGGCCAATACTTGAACGATAGCCGGCAATAGTTTGTCCTTTTTTAAGTTCTTCCTGTTCCCAAAGTTTGGCTCGAAGTAAATCCAAGGCAAGTTTTCGATTTTGCTCTTGGGTTCTTTCTTGTTGGCTTGAGACAACAATTCCTGTTGGGAGATGGCGGAGTCGAACGGCGCTTGAAACTTTTTGAACATTTTGTCCTCCTTGGCTTGAGGCACGGAAAAATTGCCATTCTATATCTGAAGGATTAATCTGGATTTGGGTTTCGGTAATTTCTGGAAGAACCGCCACCGTTGCTGTTGAGGTATGAATTCGGCCATAGCGTTCGGTTTGGGGGATTCTTTGAACTCGATGAACCCCGGCTTCATTTTTTAACTTTTCGAAAACATTTGTGCCTTGGATTTTAATTACTCCTTCGTCAATTTGGCTGACTTTAAAACCATGTAAATTACCAAAGCGGGTATACATTCGAAGAAGATCCTTAGCCCAAAGATTGGCTTCTTTACCGCCGGCTCCCGGACGAATTTCTAAAATAGCAACGTCTTTGTTCATATTTTTAAAAGGAATAGAAGTTTAATAAAGATCTTTTATTTTTTGTTTCCAAGACCTTTTTGTAGCATTTCTTTTAGGGTTTTGGGGCGGTCCTCCTCCTCTTTCTCTTTTTTCATTTTTTTAAGAATTTTTTTCTGTTTTTTCTTAATTAGACTTTGAGGAGAAGCCTTTTTTTGTTTTTCCTGAAATTTTTCTACTCTTCCGGCGGTATCGACATATTTTATTTCTCCAGTAAAGAAGGGATGACAATTAGCGCAAATTTCTACATGGATTTCGGGCTTTGTTGAACCCACGGTAAAACTTGCGCCACAGGAACAAGTGACTTTTGCTTCAGGATACCATTTTGGGTGAATTCCATCTTTCATTGTTTTTTATTTTATCATTTGTCTTTCTTTAAAGCAAATTTTGTACAGGTCGCATACATTTGAGACTTTGGGGAGACTTCTAAAAGATTAATATTAGTTAAGGCTAAGTTTTGATATTCATTTACAGTATTCATCCAATAAAGGCTTAATCTTTCTCTTTCCTAATGTTGTCTTAGAAAATCCAAAGGCTTTTTGAGTTGGTTTTAAACCAAACTCTTCGAAGAATTTAATTACCTCTAATCTAAATTAGCTTCGTTACTAAAAAAGATTTCTTCCCTAAAAGTCTCAAATGTTTCGTAACCTATTCAGTTTTGGACGATAAAATTCGGAAAGAAAAACTCCAAAAGTAATAATAATTGCACCAATAATAAAAGGGAGGGTAATTTTTTCTTTAAGCCAAAAGATTGCCACCGGCATAGCAAAAATTGGTTGAAGATAGGCAAAAAGAGTGGCTTCTGAGGCTTCAATTAGGCGAAGTCCGGTTTCAAAGGCAAAATAGGCAACTGCCGAGGAAAGAAATGTCATGTATAAAAGCCCTTCTAAACCTTTGGGATTTATATAAAAAAGAGGTTGAGGAGAAATATAAACTGATTTTTGCCAATCAATAATAGTTAGTTGTTCAATTAAGGCGACGGGGAAAATGGCGACTACTCCGGTAAAAAAGGAAACGGCGGTAATTATAAAAGGCGAATGTTTTTTGAATTCAATTTTTGAGAAAATTACATAGGTTGTCCAGACAACATTGGAGGTAACTATAAAAATGTTTCCAAGAATATTTTTTGGGTTAAATCCTCCTTCTTCCAAAAGTGGCTGAGAAACCATTACGATTAAACCGCTTATGGTAATTGTAAGTCCAAGCAATTCAATTTTGGAGACATTTTCTTTTAAAAATAAGACTCCTGCCAAGACAATAAAAATTGGGGCAAGAGAGGAGAGAATTGATCCATCTAGGGCAGTGGTTCTTTCAAAACCAAGAAAGATAAAAGTTAAACAAAGGGGAATACCCAAAAACCCTAAAGGGATAATTGGCAAAAGAGTTTTGAGATTTTCTTTTTCTTTTTTAACTAAGACGAAAAACGAAGGTAAAAAAATTAAAGAGGAAAGCAAAAATCTCCAGAAGAGGAAAGTAAAAGGAGGAATAAATTGGAGAGTATGTTTTATGACTGGGCCAGCAATTCCCCAAATGATTGAACTAAGGGTAAGAAGGGAATAGGCAAGTAAGCGTTTTTTTGGCATGGGCAGATTAATTAAAGTATTCCAGAAGTTCATTTTGGGGAATTGTTTTTTGTTCCCCATTCTTCATATTTTTAACAGTAACCTTATTATTCGTAATCTCGTCTGGTCCGAGAATTAAAACAAAGGGAATTTCTTTTTGGTTGGCGTATTTTAATTGTTTTTCAATTTTTACTGGTTCAGGATAAATCTCGGTTTCTATCTCGGCTTCTCTTAGTTTTTTGGAAATTAAAAGTGAGTCTCGGTATAATCCTTCGGCAAAGACGGTTACCAGAACCTTAGTTTTGGTTAGAGGAAGGTCGGGGAGTTTTTTATATTTTTTCAAAACTTCCTCAATAACGGCAGTGCCGGCAGCAAAACCAACTCCTGGAATTTTCTCCCTTCCAACAATTTCTACCAAATTATCGTATCTTCCTCCCCCTAAAATTGCTCTAAATTCTTC
>CAZAPL010000004.1:0-24094 GCA_964487495.1 uncultured Gammaproteobacteria bacterium
ACTTCTTTAGGAAGTTAGAATTAATCTATCCAGGAGAAATTAAATCAGTCCAAACAGATAATGGTTTGGAATTCCTAGGAGTCTTTCATCAATATCTTTTTAAAAGAAAAATTCCCCATTGGTTTATTTATCCCAGATGTCCTAAGATTAATGGGGTAGTTGAAAGATACCAAAGAACTCTTCAGGAAGAATTCTTAGAACCAAACTTAGACTTAATCTACCATCCAAAGCTCTTTAATGACAAACTGGTAGACTATCTGCTATTCTATAATACTAAAAGAGTTCATGAGTCTTTGGGCTTTAAATCACCCTTAGACTACCTTATTGAGAAAGGAGGAATGTCTAAAAAGTCTGTGACCTGTACAAGGACT
Source organism: uncultured Gammaproteobacteria bacterium (assembly GCA_964487495.1). Classification (GTDB taxonomy): domain Bacteria; phylum Patescibacteriota; class Microgenomatia; order CAYGWK01; family CAYGWK01; genus CAZAPL01. Next base: position 372 of record CAZAPL010000004.1, read on the forward strand.
TGACAAAGTATTTTTTTATGTTATACTTCTCTTTGCTTGAGTCGCAAGACTCAAGCATTTATGGGGAGATCGCAAGATTTCCCCTCTCAGGCTCCACCGAAAGGTGGAGCATCATGGGCCCCCGCAAGGGGGCCCGCTTTTTTAAAAATGACAGATATAGGAAAAATTCTTTTTCTTATCGGAATAACCATTACTCTTCTAGGAGGTATTCTAATATTAAGTTCAAAATTTCCTTTTTTAGGAAGGCTGCCGGGAGATATTCATATTAAGAGGGAGGGGTTTGAATTTTTCTTCCCAATAACTACCTTAATTTTCTTAAGCGTCTTTCTCTCAATCATTATAAACATTATCTCTAAATTTAAAAAATAAATTTAAGCGAAACGGTGAAGTCCCTCCTTTTTGGCAATTTCTAATGCTTCTGAAAATTCTCTTTGGGTTATCTTCCGATTTAGTTCTTTAAACTGCTTTGCTTTATAAAAAGGATAATATTGTCCCATAATATTAACATAAGAATTTTTAGATAGGGAGGCGACAAACTTCATTACTTTTTTGGTTCCTGCCAAACCTTCAGGTAAGACTAAATGACGGATAAGTAAACCTCGCTGGGCTATTCCATCTTTAATTTCCAAATCTCCTGTCTGACGATACATTTCCCTGACTGCTTTCTGAACCACCTCCCAATAATTAGATACGCAGGAGTATCTCAGGGCAACCTCTGAATCTGAATATTTTATATCTGGCATATAAATATCAATAACACCTTCCAATAGTTTTAAAGTCTCTACCGAATCATAACCACCGGTATTATAAACTAAAGGAACTTTTAATCCTTTTTGAGAGGCAATCACTAAAGCCTTCAAAATTTGCGGTACCCAGACAGTTGGAGAAACAAGGTTAATATTATGACAACCTAAATTCTGAAGAAAAATCATTATTTGGGCTAAATCTTCAACTTCTATTTCTTTACCCAATCTTAATTGACTAATCTCATAATTTTGACAATAAACACACCATAAATTACAAGAAGAGAAGAAAATTGTTCCCGAACCTCCTCTGCCAACTAAAACTTTTTCCTCACCAAAATGAGGATGATAAGAACTAATCAAAGTTTTTACTCCGACCCGACAAAAACCAAAATGTCTCGGTTTCTTTCTTTTTCGATTAACTCCACATTTTCGTGGACAAACTTTGCAAGGAGAAAGAAATTCCCAGGCTTCTTGGGCCCTTTTTTTCAACTTAACTCTTGACAACATCATTATTTTATTATACTCTATCCGAAGAAAACCCAAATATTATGAGAACAGGAACAGCCATTCTTCCTCTTCACTTTGGTTCTACTCCTTATTGGCTTTTCGAAATGATGAAAAAACTTGCCAGAGAAATAACATTGGCTATTATTAAATTATATGGAGAAGACCAATTTTTGATTAAAATTTCCGATCCCTTTTGGTTTCAATCTTTCGGTTGCGTTTTAGGATTTGATTGGCATTCTTCGGGATTAACTACTACCACCTGTGCTGCCTTAAAGGAGGGATTAAATCCTCTTCAAAAAGAACTAGGTTTTTTTATTTGTGGCGGCAAGGGGAAAGCCTCACGAAAAACTCCCGAAGAAATTGAAGAAAAAAACCAGTGGCTTTCTTTAAAAGAATTAAAAAAATTAATTTACGCTAGCCGAATAACAGCTAAGGTCGACAATAATGCTCTTCAGGATGGTTATCAACTTTATCATCATACATTCTTCTTTACCTCAAAAGGAAAATGGGCAGTAATTCAACAAGGAATGAACGACCAGAATCATTTGGCTAGGCGCTACCATTGGCTTTCTGATAACGTCTCTGATTTTGTTAACGAACCCCATACAGGAATTGCCTCGGAAAGAAAAGAAAAAGTTATAAATTTAATAGCCAAAGAATCAGAAGAAGCAAGAAAAATAAACGCTAAAATTGCCTGCGAAAAACCGGAAAAGACCATAAAAGAAATCAAAAAATTAAAGAGCCTAAAATTAGACCAACGCCATCAAATCTTACTCTCTGACATCCAACCTGAGAATTTAAATAAAATTCTCCTTTCTACCTATGAACAAAAACCAAAAAACTTCGAAGCTCTTTTAGGGATAAAGGGGGTTGGTCCAAAAACAATCCGCGCCTTAACTTTAATTTCCGAAATAATTTATAAAACTCCTTACTCAATCCGCGATCCCGCTACCTTTTCTTTTGCCCATGGAGGTAAAGACGGTATTCCATATCCAATTAATAAAAAAATTTATGAACAATCAATTTCCTTTCTAAGTCAAGCAGTCAAAAAGGCAAATCTTGGCTATTATGAAAAACTTAACTGCTTAAGACGTTTGCTTTAAAATTATGGTAAAATATAGTAATTAATAAAAATGGCGCGATTTCTTAAAAATAAACAACAATTAGGTTTTCGAACTCCTGAACATTTTCGGGAAAGGTTATCTGTCCCCAAAATTCCTTTTAGACAAAAAATCCGCTATACCCAACACAAAGGATAATTTATGAAAAAATCTATTTTAGCGAGGACAAAAAGTGGCGAAATTCAAATAACCGTCAATATTCCTGTTTCAGAAATTAAAAAGGCTTACGAAAAAATTCTAGAGGAAATTGTTAAGGAAATAAAAATTCCAGGATTCAGAAAAGGGAAGGCCCCAAAAAAAATAGTTGAAGGAAAAATTGAAAAATCAAAAATTTACGAAAGGGTAATCCGAGAATTAATTCCTCAACTTTACGCTGAAGCAATCAAAGAACACAACCTAAACCCAATCATTACCCCAAAAATTGAAATTTTAAAGATGGAAGAAAACAAAGATTGGGAAATTAGAATAACAACCTGCGAAGAACCGGAAATAGAACTAGGAAATTACCGAGAGGAAATAAAAAAGGTTCTTTGTCCTACCAAAATTTGGACCCCTAAAAAATTAAAAGATTCCGCGGAATCAAAAGATTCTCAAGATGAAAAAATCCAAAAAGTAATCGAAAAATTATTAGAGGTGGTCAAAATCACTCTCCCAGAAATTTTAGTCGAAAACGAAGTTAATCGTGCTTTATCTAATTTAATTAATCAAACAAACAATTTAGGGATAACAATTGATCAATACCTCAGTTCAATTGGTAAAACCGCTCAGGCATTAAGAGAAGAATATCGGAGAAAAATAATTGAACAATTAACTCTTCAATTTGCTCTTGATAAAATTGCTGAAGAAGAAAAGATAGAAGTTCCCGAAAGCGAAATAAACGATTTAATAAAAGCAGTAAACGACGAAAATTTAAAAGAAAATTTTAATAACTCTCTCCAGAGAAGTTATCTAAAAGGAATTTTAAAAAGACGCAAGGTTCTTGACTTTCTTGCCAAATTCTGATATTCTCTCAAAAAATGACTATAAAGGGACAGAAGCAAAATCAAGCAAGTCTGCCCAAGAACCTCTTAGAATCAATAAGAAATTTAGGAACAGGAATAGTTTCGGATGCCCAAGAGCAAATAGGTTTTATCAAAAGAAATCCTAATGTCGACTCTCTATTTGAAAAAGAAATTCTCCAAATACCGGAGAAGCCAAGAATTAGAACAAGAGAAATAACAAGTGAGGAAAGAATTGTTTTTTCTGCCAAAGAAGAAGAAATGAAAATAAAAATTCGCATCCTTCAAGAAGAAGCAAGAAAAATGGCTTCCGCTGTTGAGAAATTAAACCAGGTAATCAAAAATGCAACCTTAGAAACTCCCCCAAAGGTGGGAATTTATCACGAAAACTTTTTATTAAAATTAATCTCCTTTATTAAATCTTTAACTAAAAGAATTGAAGATTCTTCTGTTTGGCTTACTAATTGGCATAGACGCGTCAAAAAGATACCTTTTTATTGGGCCCAATTTAAAAAATCAGGTTCCAAATTTATGCTTTCCAGCGAACGTTATATGGCCACCCAAGCCGGCTAATCAATTTCCCAATTGCAATTTATTTCTCCTTTTAGTAAAATTAAAATATTAAAACAGAAATGGGCTCGTAGCTCAGTTGGTTAGAGCGTCGCGTTGACATCGCGAAGGTCTTGCGTTCGAGTCGCAACGAGCCCACAATCATATAAAAAATTAGATAAAATTCTTAATTAAAAAAGTGAATCAACAATTTTTCTAAACTCCGCTTAAAAATAACCAGCATCTAAAGCTGGCTTTTTATGTAAAATTATGGATAAAAACCAAAAAAAAGAAGAAGCACTTAAAAAAATGCGCCATAGTGCCGCCCATGTACTTGCGGCTGCCATTTTAAATCTTTACCCTAGTACTAAATTAGGAATTGGACCTGCGATTGAAGACGGTTTTTATTACGATTTTGAATTCCCAAAACCAATTTCCGAAAAAGACCTCGAAAAAATCAGCAAATTTATGAAAAAAATAATAGGGAAAAAACTTCCTTTTGTAAAAAAAGAAATATCAATTAAAGAAGCCAAAAAAATCTTTAAAGACCAACCATACAAACTTGATTTAATTTCAGAGATGGAAAAGCAGGGAATTCAAAAAGTCTCAATCTACAAAACAGGTAATTTTCTTGATCTTTGCAGCGGACCTCATGTTAAAAATACTGAAAATATTGGACCATTTAAACTCCTTTCGCTAGCAGGGGCTTATTGGAGAGGAAACGAAAATAATCCAATGCTTACTAGAATCTACGGCACCTGTTTCCCAACCAAAAAAGAACTTGAAGAATATCTAAATATTCTCGAAGAGGCAAGAAAGCGAGACCACAGAAAAATTGGAAAGGATCTTGGCTTATTTATTATTCCCGAAGAAGTAGGGGCGGGCCTCATAATCTGGACCCCAAAGGGAGCAGTAATAAGACGAGAAATTGAAAATTTTATAATAAAAGAACAAATGAAAAGAGGATATCAACATGTCTATTCCCCTCATATCGGCAAAAAATCACTCTGGATAACTTCTGGGCACTGGGAATTATACCAAGATTCGATGTATTCGCCAATTAAAATTGATAAAGAAGAATATCTCATCAAACCCATGAATTGCCCTTTACATATGATGATTTACAAAAGCCAAATTAGAAGTTATAAAGAATTACCTCTAAGAATTGCTGAAAATGCCACTGTTTATCGTTACGAAAAAAAAGGTGAATTATCGGGAATGATTAGGGTTCGCCATATTACCCAAGATGACGCCCATATCTTTTGTACCGAAGAACAAGTAGTCTCAGAATTTTTGGAAGTTATTGACTACATAATGTTTCTTCTTAAAACCTTCAAAATTTCCGATTTTTCATTTAGACTCTCGCTTCGTGATCCAAAAAACAAAAATAAATATCTAGGAGATGACGCAATTTGGCAAAAAGCCGAAGAAAAAATAGAAAAGGCCATCAAAAAAAGCGGTCTTTCTGTCCAAAAATTTCAAGGAGAAGCTGCCTTTTATGGCCCTAAATTAGATGTCTTAATTAAAGATTCCTTAGGACGCAAATGGCAATGCGGCACTATCCAAATTGATTTTATGCTTCCTCAAAGATTTAATCTTGAATATATTGACAAAAATGGTAAACCTAAAAGACCAATTCTTATTCATCGAGCACCTTTGGGATCAATTGAAAGATGGGTAGGAATTCTTATTGAACACTATAATGGGGCTTTCCCTGTATGGCTGTCACCTGTTCAGGTAAAAATTATTCCAATTTCCGATAAACAAATTAAATATGCACAAGAAATTGCCATTATCCTCAAAGAAAAAGAAATAAGGGTAGAGATTGACGAAAGGAAAGAAACTGCCTCGGCAAAAATCCGTAGCGCCGAAATTGAAAAAATACCCTATATGATAATCGTTGGTGAAAAGGAAGAAAAAGAAAAAAACATCTCTCTTCGAAAAAGAGGAGAAATAAACTTAGGGAAAATGACTCTTGATGAATTTTCAGATAAAATTAAAAAAGAAGTTGAAAACAAAAGTATTTCTTGATATCATCTTAGATAAAGAAAAAGGTGGGAGAAAAAAAATTTTATAGAATTAACGAGCAAATCAAAGCTCAAAGATTAAGAGTAATTAATAACGAGGGCAAGCAAATTGGAGTTTTAAGTATTAATGAGGCACTCGAAGAGGCAAGAAAGCAAAATTTAGATCTGGTAGAAATTGCGCCAACGGCAACACCTCCGGTGGCAAAAATTATCGATTTTAAAAAATTTCTTTATCTTGAAGAAAAAAAAGAAAAAAAATCAAAAAAAGGAACCGGAGGAGAACTAAAGGAGATAAGAATGTCTCCTTTTATTGCCGATAAAGATTTGGAATTCAGAATCCAAAAAGCAGAAAAATTTTTAAAAGAAGGAAATAAACTAAAAATAACTGTTCGTTTTTTAGGAAGACACCTTAATAAAAGGGATTTTGGCTACAGCCTTTTAGAAAAGGTTAAGGAAAAACTTGCAGAAATAGCCAAACCCGAAGGAGAGAGTAAATGGCTGGGGAGAGACTTAATTCTCTTCTTTTCTCCGCTTAAGGGTCTTTCTGAAAGTAAAGAAAAATGAAAAGTAAAAAGAAATCCAAAATTAAAACTAAAAAATCTATTGCTTCTCGTTTTAAAATAACCAAAAAGGGGAAGGTTTTACATCGTTCATCCTTTCTTCGCCATCTTCGCCGTAAAAAGAAAAAATCACAAATAAGAAGACTTAAGAAAGAGAAAAAAACTAAAAAGAATATTGCTAAGAAGATTAAAAAATTAATTGGTAAATAAAATATGAGAGTTAAAACTGGACCAAATAGGAAAAGAAAACATAAAAAAATTTTAAAACAAGCCAAAGGTTATCAAATGACCAGACATAGGCTTTTAAAAAAGGCCAGCGAAGCAGTTCTTCATGCTGGGGAGTATGCCTTTGCCGGCCGAAAACTCCGGAAGAGAAATCTTCGCCGACTTTGGATAACAAGAATTTCTGCTGGGCTTTCAGAATCGGGAATTTCCTATAATCGTTTTATTGCTGGTCTTAAAAAAGCAAAAATTGGATTAGATAGAAAAATTCTAGCCGATTTAGTTATCTCTGATCCTAAAACATTCAAAACCCTTATTGAGAAAGTAAAACAGTAAAAAATAAAGCTTGTCGCTATAAGGTTATTTTATTTAGATTATAAATTGCAAAAAAATAAATTCTTAAAAAAATTAAAAATAAAAAACTCTTGACAAAATTAAATGGATTGTGATATAAAAAAATTAATGCGAAAACCAACCAATCCCTTAAGGAATTTTTTCTCTTTTTTTTAGTCAAAAAATAACACAAGAGAAAAAGGGAGGTTGGTTTTGGCATTTTATAGAGACAATTTTTATAAAAACAAAGCTACTAAAACCTTCTTTGAGGAAGGTTTTTTTATATTTTTATTTAATATAAAAAACTACAATATTATCAGTAAATCAAATAAGAAATTACGTATTAGAAAAAATTCCTAATAAATGTTATATTTTAAAGAAAAATGGAAGAAAAAATTTTAAATGTTAAAAATGAAGCCTTAGCCCAAATAGTCTCGGCTAAAACAGAAGAGGAAATTGAACAAATCCGCCAATCTTACCTTGGGAGAAAAGGAAAACTAACCCTTTTAATTAAAGAAATCCCAAAACTTCCTTTAGAAAAAAGAATTAAAACTGGCAAAGTTGCTAATGAATCTAAAAAAGCGATTCTTGAAACTTTAATAAATATTAAAGAAAAAATCCAAAAAGAAACTTCTCTTTCAGAAGAGTGGTTTGACGTAACCCTTCCGGGTTTAAAACCAAAAATAGGCCATCTCCATCTTATTACCCAAACAATTTCGGAAATTTCGAAAATATTTGAAAAAATCGGGTTTGAAAGAGTCTCTTATCCCGAGATTGAGTGGGATTGGTATGCTTTTGAAGGTTTAAACATGCCAAAAAACCACCCTGCCAGAGATGAGTGGGAAACATTCTTTATTGAGGGATTAGAAAACAAAAAATATGGGGTGGCGGTCTTGACGCCTCATACTTCCTCCGGCCAACTTCGAGAAATGGAAAGAAAAAAAAATCTTCTTCTCTCTGGAAAAAAATTACCAATTAAAATGTTAAATATCGCTAAATGCTACCGAAGACAGGCAGACATTTCCCACGTACCAATGTTTTATCAATTCGAAACTTTAGTTATAGACAAAGGAATAAATATCACTCATCTTAAAGGAACGCTAGATTATTTTGTTAAACAATATTTCGGTAAAGATAGAAAAACAAGAATCCGCCCTTTTCATTTTCAATTTACCGAACCTTCTTTTGAAGTCGACATATCCTGTTTTGTTTGTGAAGGCAAAGGCTGCAAGGTCTGTAAAGGTGGATGGCTTGAGATTGGAGGAGCGGGGATGGTTCATCCCACTGTTTTGAAAAATGGAGGAATTGATCCTAAGAAATATACTGGTTTTGCCTCAGGATTTGGAGTTGAAAGAGTAATGATGATGAAATACGGAATTCCCGATATAAGACTGCTTTTTAGTAATGATTTGAGATTTTTAAACCAATTCTAAAATGAACATCTTAGTCCCTTACTCTTGGCTTAAAGAATTTATTAAAACTAAAGCTAGTCCTCTAGAAATTGCCGAATATCTTTCTTTATGTAGCCAATCAGTAGAAAAAATCACCAAGACAGAAAATGATTTTGTCTTTGAAATTGAAATAACTTCAAATAGAGCAGATTGCTTATCTGTCTACGGTATTGCCCGAGAATTATCTGCTATTTTGCCCCGATTTGGAATACCGGCAAAACTTGAAAAATTAACCTCTTATGAACTAAAGAACAAAAATTATCAAGGAAAATTAAAATTAGAAGTTGAGATTAAAAATAAAAAACTTTGCCCCCGATTTACCGCCTTAATTTTTGACAATGTCAAAATTGCTCCCTCTCCAAAAATAGTTCAAGAAAGACTAGAGAAATCAGGGATAAGAAGTCTAAACAATGTAGTTGATATCTCAAATTACTTAATGCTTGAACTAGGTCAACCAATGCATACTTTTGACTATGACAAAATCATTGGGGCAAAAATGATTCTCAGGGAAGCCAAAGAAGGAGAAAAAATCGTCACCCTTGATGGTCAATTAAGAATTCTTCCCCAAGGAACAATTGTTATTGAAGATGGAAAGGGGAGAATTATTGATCTATGTGGAATTATGGGTGGTGAAAATTCGGCGGTTGACAATAATTCAAAAAGAATTCTTTTATTTGTCCAAACATATGATCCAACAAGAATTCGGCAAACATGCCAAAAGTTATCTTTCCGAACAGAAGCAGCCAGTAGGTTTGAAAAAGGAGTTGACCCCGAAGGAGTAATCATTGCCATAAATAAAGCCAAAGAAATGTTTGAAGAAAACTGTGGCGCTCAGGTTGCAAGTAAACTAATAGATATCTATCCAAATCCTTTAAAAGAAAAAATAGTCGAATTAAACCTTGATCTTGTTGAAAAAATTATTGGCGTTAAAATTCCACGAAATGAAATATTAGAAATTCTTAAATCTTTAGGTTTTGTTATAAATTTTTCTTCTAATTCTCAAATCAAGGTCTCTATCCCTCATTGGCGAAACGACGATATCTCAATTCCCGAAGACCTAATTGAAGAAATTGCCAGAATTTATGGTTATCAAAATCTGCCAAACAATATTCCTCTTAGTCTTCCAAAATCGGAAGAAAAAAATCCGTTTTTCTGGGAAGAAAAAATAAAAAACTTCTTAAAATATCAAGGTTTTACCGAGGTCATCAATTATTCAATGATAAGCGAAGATCTTCTTCGTAAAACAAAATTTGATCCCAAAGACTATCTCAAAATTTCAAATCCACTTTCTTCTGACTGGGTTTATATGCGCCCCAGTCTTATTCCTAGTATTTTAAAAAATATTTCTCAAAATCAAAATAATTTTTCTGATATCTCCCTTTTTGAAATCTCCAAAATTTATATCCCCCAGGGAGAAAACGAACTACCAGAGGAAATCCCAATGTTAGTTGGCGCCCAAACAGGAGACGAATTTTTAAAAGTTAAAGGGATCCTAGAAATGATGTTTGAAGAGTTAGGAATTAAAAACTATAGATTTAACCAACCGGTTCCAAAAACGAAAATTTTTAACCCCCAAAAAACAGCAGAAATTTTAATTAACGAAAAACCAGTGGGATTTTTGGGGGAAATCGATAACCAAATAACCTCTCTTTTTGAAATTTCCTCAAGAATTATTCTCTTTGAAATTGATTTTAATTCTCTTTTAGAAAACGCCACTTTATCCAAAAAATATACTCCTTTACCTCTTTATCCACCAATAATTGAAGATTTGTCTTTTGTTGTTCCACCCAAAATCCCAATAGGCAAAATAATTCAATCAATTAAATCAACCAGTTCAATTATTAAAAGCGTAGATCTTTTGGATATTTACAAAAATACCAAAACTTTCAGAATTATTTATCAACATCCACTTAAAACTCTAAACAATAAAGAAATAACAAAAATAAGAGAAAAAATAATTGAAAAGGTTGAAAAAGAATTTAAAGTAAAAATTAAGAACTCCTTTTAGGAGGAAAAAGTCGGGCAATCTCCCTAAATATAAAACCCTCTTCTTCTCCTACTAAAAGCGCCAATTCGGCGGTAAATTTTCCCAATTCTTCAGAACCAATTTCACCAAAGTGCGCCCTTCTCCTCATGAGGAAAAATGCATATATTCTTGAATCAAACCTTCCATCTTCTGTAACCAAAAAGTTTCCCTTTCCCTTTTGAAAAAGATTGTAAACCCATCCCCACCAGCTAATTTCTTCCGGAAGAGGAGAAACCGCAGTGCCTTCTATCTTTAAACCATCTTTACTCCAGAAAAAATTTCCCTCAGGATTATTAACTATTGTTGCTAAAATTAAACCTATACTTTGTCTTAATTGTTCTTCCTTAGAAGAAAATTGTTCTCTAATTTCTCCAACTTCTCTCCTTGACCTTGGGCGACCCCCGTGTTTTAATGCATAAATTGCTCTTTTCTCAGCGTTGCGAAGTTCTTTTAAAGGATGTTTAAGAAACATATCAGAAGAAAGTCGAAGAAGTTGCATAAGTGTAAAATTTTCCTTTCCGGTATTATCAAAAATAGTTACCTCAAAAGAAGGAGACGGCGGGGGAGAGATATTATATTTCTTCAAAATTTCTTCAATTTGTGCTGAAGAAGATTTCCTTTCTTTCTCTGGGTTTATCATTTTAAAGAAAATTATACCATTATTCCGCAACTTTTCTTAAAAAAGAGTCTATGTAGGAGTAGCCAATGGGGTAGGAGTCAGAATAGGCGTCGGCGATGGCAACCAATCCCAGGGAACATTAACACCAATTTTTATCTCTTTTTCACCCTTATTTCCTTTACTATCAAAAACCCTGGCTTTAACAGTATAAGTTCCCGAGGGTAAAGTGAAGTCTCGCTCATAAGGAAGACCTGTTATACTTGCCCTCTTCTCATCATTAATGAAAATCTCAACTAAGACAATCTCCCAAATAGACAATGTTTCAATCTTAACCTTAAAACTACAATTGGTTTGTTCACAATTAATTTGGGCGTGATCTTCTGGTTCCCTTATTCTTACTTCAACCTGACTCTGCGATTCACAGTAATCGGTCGGTGGGTGATAGCGCGGATCAGATTGAGTGGCTAACCATTCATCAATTCCTTTTTGCCATTTATTTTCTCCATCAGATGCGGCTGTCGGATCGTCTTCTTTAAAAATAAAAAATTCTTTTTCCTCATAATCGCCCCTTGAAATATCAATTGGGGTGGCTAATTTTCCTGCATTTTTACAAACTTTAAGTTTAATATGAATTGGATCTTCGCCGCTTGGTTCGGTGCCTTTAATAAAATATTCAATTCGTGAAGGAAAACCATCATGAGCCCTAAATCCGGAAACACTATCAACCTCAGCAGTTACAATTCCTTCAGGAATAGGAAAATCAACTGCCGGCTTGTCAGCCAAAGCAGTTTGAATAATTCTTCGCCAAATTGGAGCCGCCCCAGCCACTCCGGAAACTAATTGTTTCATTGGTGAATTATCATTATTACCAACCCAAACTCCTACTATCACTTGGGGGGTCCAACCTACTGTCCAATTATCCCTTTTATCATCGGTAGTCCCTGTTTTAACGGCAACCACCCTTCCAGGAACAACCAAGGCGCTTCTTTCGCCAAAGGTAATTAAACGCGCCGAATTATCAGACAAAATATGAGAAATTAAAAACGCTTCTTCTGGTTTTAAAACTCGCTTTCCCGGTAAAAACTTGTTTTCTTCTAAAACTTTACCATCTCGTTGAAGAACCTTAAGAATACTTATTGGTTCTACCTTTAATCCACCATTGGCAAAAGCAGAATAGGCAGAAGTTAATTCTAAAAGCCTTACTTCTCCTCCCCCTAGCGTAATCGAGGGGCCAAACCGGCGAAGATTTTCCTGAGAAGGCTCAAGGGTAGTTATCCCCATTTCATAAGCAGTCTTCAACATTTCCTTTAACCCAATTTTAATTAACATTTTCACCGCGGGAATATTTATCGAATTCCCTAAAGCATAACGAATTTGCATTGGACCATGAAATTTACCATCATAGTTAACAGGCTTGTAGTCTTCTTGCCCAGGAATTCTAAAAGATGTTGGCGTATCCATAAGCATTGTCGCTGGCGTATAACCCTTTTTAAAGGCGGTAACATAAGTCACTGGTTTAATTGCCGAGCCAGGTTGTCTTAAGGCTAGGACAACGTTTACTTTGCCATCATAATTAGGATCGTCGTAATTCTTTGACCCAACCATTGCTAAAATCTCACCATTTTGCGGATTAATAACCACTGCCGCTCCATTAGTAATATTTAATTTTTCAACTTTAGCAATTTCTTCGGAAACAATCGCTTGAACCTTTTCTTGCAAATCTAAATCAAGAGTGGTTATTACCTTCAAACCGCCCTGTTCAACCATTCGCTCACCGTATCTTTCCTCAAGAATTTTCTTAACATACATCACAAAATGAGGAGCCTTAAAGCTCTCACCTCGCGAAGCAAATTTAACTTGATCAAGTTGTTTTAAGGCTTCGTTTTCGATCTCACTTGAAATATAACCATCTTCTCTCATTCTTCTTAAAACCTGCTGGGTTCTCCATTTATAAGCCTGGGGATCCTGCGAAAAGGGAGAATAAACTGAGGGTCTCTGAGGTAATCCTGCCAAAATAGCCGATTCAATTAAAGTTAATTGAGAAACTTTTTTCCCAAAATAAATTTCGGCTGCTGCTTCCACCCCCCAGGCTGTTCCACCATAAGGGGCTTCATTTAAATACATCTGAAGAATCTGATCTTTTGTATATTTTCTCTCAATTTGAACTGCTAAAATAAATTCTTTGATTTTTCGAGTTAAAGTCCGCTCAGAGGAAAGCAAAACATTTTTTACTAACTGTTGGGTTAAAGTTGACCCTCCTTGAAGGCGATGATGAATTAAAATATTATAAATCGCCCTCAACCATCCTCTTAAGTCAAATCCCTGGTGCTTATAAAAATCTTTATCCTCAATTGCAATTGTCGCCTGTCGTAAATATAAAGGAATCTCTGATAATTCAACAGGAGTGCGACGTTGATTGCTAAAAACCTCATAAAGAAGTTTTTCGTTTCGATCATAAATTTTAGTAGAAAATCCTTCACGCCTAACAATTTTATCCGGCGCTGGCAAATCCTTAGCATACCAAATAAAAAGAAAAAACATCAAAAATCCAAACAAAAATACGAAGATGAAAGAAAGAAACGCCAATTTTGACAAAAGACGAATCAGTTTTCTCCGAAAAAGACTATCACAAGAAGTAGTTAAAGAAAAGTTTTCTCTTTTTCTCCACCTTTTTTCCAAAAGCATACTTGAATTATAGCAAGACCTAAAAGTATAATCAAAGATAAAAATGGACAAAATCGAAGAAGTTCTAACAAGAGGAGTAGAAAAAATCTATCCCTCAAAAGAAATTCTTGAAAAGATTCTGCGTTCCGGTAAAAAAATAAAACTTTATAATGGAATTGATCCCAGCGGCCCAACCCTTCATCTTGGACATATGGTTGTCCTCCAAAAACTTCGTCAATTTCAAGAATTAGGCCACAAAGTAATTCTTCTAATCGGAGATTTTACGGCCATGATCGGTGATCCAACTGATAAAAAAGCAACCAGAAAAAAATTAACCCATAAAGAAGTATTAGAAAATGCTAAAGACTATAAAAAACAGGTGGCCAAAATTTTAAAATTCACCGGAGAAAATCCTGTCGAAATTAAATTTAATAGTCAATGGCACTCTAAACTTTCTGCCGAAGATTTATTAAGCCTTGCCTCTCATTTCACCGCCTCCCAAATGTGGGAAAGAGATATGTTTCAAGAAAGGCTTAAGAAAGGAAAAGAAGTCTGGCTTCACGAATTTTTATATCCTCTTCTTCAGGCATATGATTCGGTGGTGATGGATGTAGATCTTGAAATTGGCGGTAATGACCAAACTTTCAATATGCTTTGCGGAAGAACCTTAATGAAAATTCTAAAAAGAAAAGAAAAATTTGTCTTGACCACAAAACTCTTGGCAGAACCAGGAAAACCCAAAATGGGAAAAACCGAGGGGAAAATGATAGGCCTAAATGAAGAACCAAACGAAATATTTGGGAAAATTATGTCTTGGCCCGATGAAATGATTATTCCTGGTTTTACCCTTTTAACCAATATTCCACTCCTAAAAATTAAAGAAATGGAGAAAAAAATAAAATCCCCAAAAACAAATCCTATGGATTTCAAAAAGAAACTTGCCTTTGAAATAGTTTCCATCATTCATTCCAAGAATAAAGCGGAATCTGCCCAAAAAGAATTTGAAAAAGTTTTTCAAAAAAATCTCCTCCCATCATATCAAGTGCCAACCTACAAAATAAAAAAAGGAGAAAAACTCTCTCTTAATAAAATTTTAGTGGAAAGTAAAATTGTCTCTTCTAATTCAGAGGCAAAAAGATTAATTAAACAAAAAGCGGTTGAAATTGATGGAAAAATTATTACTGATTATCAATTACCTCTTCATTTAGAAGATGGAACAATTATAAAAATTGGCAAGAAAAAATTTCTCAAAATTTGCAAAGAAATTTAATTTTATGAAATTAGACAAAAAGAAAAGAAAATTTTGGAAAATTATGGTAATTATTGCCTCACTGGCTTTAATTTTAAGTTCGTTTTTGCCGTTTGTCTCTTTTCTTTTTCGCTAAATCTATTTTCAAATTTTATAAAATGGATCTATCAACTCCCGTCTCAAAAATATACATGATTGGCCCAACTTATGCCAGAAGATTGGCTAAGCTTAATATTAAAACAGTCGAGGATCTAATTTATCACTTCCCCCACCGCTATGAAAATTTTTCTCTTGTTTCTGAAATTTTCCGAATTCAACCTGGAGAAACTCTAACCATCAAAGGAGAAATTTTATCAATCAAAAATGAATATACTAAAACAGGGAAAAAGATTCAAAAGGCTCTTGTTTCTGATGGAACTGGGAAAGTGGAAATTATTTGGTTTAATCAACCGTTCCTTATTAAAACCTTTAAAATAGGGGAGTGGTATTATTTTTCTGGGAAGGTTGATTGGTTTGGAAAAGATATCGCCCTGATTTCTCCGGAGTATGAAAAAATTAAATCTCCCATTAACAAAAAATCCAATATTCAATTAATAACGGAAAATATTCATACAGGAAGATTGGTACCAATTTATCCTGAGACATCAGGAATTAGTTCAAAATGGCTTAGATCGCGCATTGCTTATCTTCTTGATAAGATATTACCTTCCATAGAAGATTTTATGCCAAAAGAAATTACTCAAACATATAATTTACTCGATTTATCTCATTCTTTAAGATATATACATTTCCCTTATTCAAAAGATCAGGTAGAAAAATCTCGTCAACGTCTTGCTTTTGATGAATTATTTTTAATCCATCTAACCGCCCTTAAAAAGAAAAAGGATTGGCAAAAGAAAAGTCTTTCTCATAAATTTTATATTGATGAAAAGAAAAAAACAGATTTTATTTCCAGCCTTCCATTCGAATTAACCAACGCCCAAAAACGCTGTATTCAAGAAATTCTTAATGATTTAAGTTTAGAAAAACCAATGAATAGACTTCTTGAGGGAGATGTCGGAAGTGGTAAAACGGTAGTTGCCGCGGCCGCTATTTATACTGCTTATTATAACGGCTTCCAATCAGTTTTAATGGCTCCCACAGAAATTTTAGCAAATCAACATTACCAAACTTTAAATAAACTTCTTTCTCCCTATGGAGTAAAAATTTCGCTTTTAACAAGCAGCAGAAAAGAAAAAAATGGAGAAGGAAAAGATGTTTTCGTTGGTACCCATGCCTTAATTCAAAAAAAGGTTAAATTTGAAAAACTGGGATTAGTGATAATTGATGAACAACATCGCTTTGGGGTTGAACAAAGAGGTGAATTAGCCAAAAAGGGGAAAATGCCCCATATTTTAACCATGACCGCTACCCCAATTCCCCGAACCATCGCTTTAACTCTTTATGGAAATTTAGATCTTTCAATCTTAGATGAAATGCCGCCAGGGAGGCAAAAAGTAAAAACATGGGTAGTTCCTCCGGCAAAAAGAGAAAAAGCCTATAACTGGATTAGAGAAAAGGTAAAAGAAACCGATGAACAGTGTTTTATCGTTTGCCCTTTAATTGAAGAAAGCGAATCTTTAAAATCTGTTAAAGCCGCCAAGGCAGAATTTGAAATCCTTTCTAAAAAAATTTTCCCGGATTTAAGATTAGGACTTCTTCATGGAAAATTGAAAAGCAAAGAAAAAGAAGAAATAATCCAAAAGTTTCGTCAAGGAGAATTTGATATTTTGGTTTCTACCCCTGTGGTAGAAGTAGGAATTGACATTCCAAACGCCACTATTATGGTGATTGAAGGAGCAGACAGATTTGGTTTAGCCCAACTTCATCAGTTGCGAGGTAGGGTAGGAAGAGGGGATAAACAATCTTATTGTCTTTTATTCAGCCAGTCAACCCAAGAAAGGACAATTCAGCGTCTCAAAGCCCTTGAAAAAATCTACATAGGGGCAGAATTAGCCGAACTTGATTTAAAAATTCGCGGTCCTGGCGAAATCTACGGAACTGCCCAACATGGATTCCCAAATCTTAAAGTTGCTTCTTTTTCCGACATAAATTTAATTCGAAAAACTAAAGAGGCAGCAGAAAAAACTATTAACTGTCTTGATAAATTCCCGCTCTTGCGAAAAAAACTTTCAAAATATATAATAGAAACAGTTTTACCAAACTAATTTTTTTTATTATGACACCTTTACCTAAAAGAAAACACTCAACTCAAAGAAAAGGGAAAAGGAAAGCAAAAATTTTAATAACTCTTCCGCCTCTTTCTCCCTGTTTAAACTGTGGGGAATTGATTCTCCCTCATTCAGTCTGCCCAAAATGCGGTTTTTATAAAGGGATAAAAAGAATTGAAGTTAAAAACAAAAAGAAAAAGAAAAGCAAATGAAAACTCCCTTTGATCCTCGTCACCAAAAAAGAAGAAAGGCAATTCAATCTCTTTTTGCCTGGGCATTTGGAAAGGGAGAGACTAAAAATATTTTAGCCTCCCAAGTAATTTCTAACTTGGAAAAAATTGACGAAATCATTAGTAAATATGCTCCCGAATGGCCAATCAACCAAATAAACAAAATTGATATTGCTATTTTAAGACTGGCAATTTACGAGCTTTTAATAGTTAAATCTGAACCACCAAAGGTTATAATTGACGAAGCAGTAGAACTAGCAAAAGAATTTGGGAGCGAATCTTCGCCTTCTTTTATTAACGGAGTTTTAGGAGCAGTTTTAAAAGATTATGGCAAACCAAATTAACTTAGAAATTCTGGAGAAAAAGTTAGAAATATGTTTCAAAAACAAAACAATTTTAAAAGAGGCCCTAATCCATCGTTCTTATTTAAACGAACACCCCGACGTCAAAATTCCCTCTAATGAAAGATTAGAGTTTTTGGGAGATGCAATTTTGGAATTCATAATTTCTAAAATTTTATTCGAAAAATTTCCCAAGGAAACAGAAGGTTTTCTAACTGCTTTTAGATCAAAAATTGTTCAAACAGAAACTCTTTACCAGATTGCTAAAAATTTATCCTTAGGAGAGTTTCTTTTCTTGTCAAAGGGAGAAGAAAAAGAAAAGAGGAGAGAAAACCGCGGAATCTTAGAAAACGCTCTTGAGGCACTCATTGGAGCAATTTTTCTTGACCAGGGGATGGAAAAAACGGAGGCGTTTATTAAAAAACATTTCTTGCCAATAATTTTAAACACAAAACCTTCTGATCTTAGAGATCCAAAGAGCCTTTTCCAAGAAATTGTTCAGGAAAAAGAAAAAATCACCCCACGATATAAAATTATTTCCGAAGAAGGACCTGATCATGCTAAAATATTTACTGTCGGTGTTTATATTCGAGGAGAAAAAATTGCTGACGGGAAAGGACCATCTAAACAAAAGGCCGAAGAAAAAGCAGCCACTTTGGCGTTAAAAAAATACCAAAAAGAAGAATGAAAAAACTTCTTAGTTTCATTGTTAACTCTTTAGTAGACCAAAAAAGAAAAGTTGAAATTAAATCAACTTCTAAAAATGGAGAGGAAATTATTAATCTTAAACTGGCTCCTGAGGATATTGGTAAAATAATTGGGAAAAAAGGGAAAACTATTAAAGCAATAAAAGATCTTTTGAGAGCAAAAGCCATTAAAGAGGGCAAAAGAGTAGAGCTCATCTTAGAAGAAAATTAAAAAAACCAACTAAAAAGAAAAGGGATTTCTCCTCTCGCTAGCCACCGGCGTAAATGTTTGAAGATTTAAAGAATTATAACCGGAAATTTCACTTAAAATTTTTTCTTCATCAGAAGTCAATTTAGGAAGAGGATCATCAATTTTCCCCAATATCTTAGGCAAAGCAAGATAATAACCCTTAAGGACAAAGTCTATTTCCGCATTTCCTTCACTAAAATTCATTTTTAAATTGGATGCAGACATTAAAGGTAAAGATTTTTGTATTTTATTAAAAAACTCTTTTATATTCTCAACCGATCCCTCAATCTCTAATTTAAATTCGATTTCTCCTGAATTTTTAGTGGCAGAGGCGGTCGCCTCGGAAATTTCACCGGGGTTTACAGAAATTTTTTTAATTACCAATTGATTTTCATTTGCCTGATCACGAAGAATCAACAAAACCCCAAAAATATTTTTTTCTCCCGAAACCGCCTTTAAGGTCAAATTTGCTCTCTCGGAAAGTTCGTAATCATTTAAACTTTCAAGATCGGCAATTTTTGTTTCTAAACGGGCAACTTTTTCTTTTTCTCTCTTTAGGGCTTCTTGCCCTTCCAAAATAACTTTTACCCTAGGAATCGTAAAAGACCAGGTCATAACCAATAAAAGAACTATTATTGTTAAAAATAAAAGTTTTTCGTACTTAAGAAAAAAAATTGATAAAGACGACCCTTTCATTTTTTAAAATCAATTTCAAAAGAAAAGGAATAACTCCCGTCTTTTATTCGCGCAAAAGAGTCTAAATAAATATAAGAAAATGAATTTTTCTCCTCTTCCAGCAACTTATCTAAAAAATTATTCATTGCTATCAAATTCGCGGCCTGACCAGAAAATTTAATTTTTCCTTTCGAAAAATCTATTTCCTGAAAAACAACATCCGAGGAGGGAGCAAGGCTTAAAATTTTGTTAACCAAAACGCTATAGTCAATCCTTGATCCTAAAATTTTAGCAATTTCTTTCACTCTTTCTTTAATCGCCAACTCTAAACTTTCCTTTTTTTGTTCGGATTTAATTTTCTCCTCCAAACTACTAGCCTTTCCTTTAATACTGTTTATTTGAAATGACAGATACATCCCGACAGCAAAAACTATTGCCACAAAAATAGAATAAAAAATAGTAATTAATACTAACCACTTTCCCAGCTCTTTGGCCCTCAAAGAAACAGCCCTTTTTTTTAAAATTCTTTCTTCGCCGGAAAGAAGATTAATTCCCCTTATTCCTGCCATTTTAAACCTCCTTTTGGGCTAACCCCAACGCTACAGCAAAAAGAGCGGATTTATCCTTTAAACCAGCAATTTGATTTTGATCAAGAATCATTCTCGAGAATGGATCGGCAATTTGAATTTCTGTCTCAAGTTTTTCTGTTAAAAATTTCCCAATTGCTGGTAAACTTGCTGTCCCTCCAGCAAGAATAATATTTGAGATGTTTTCATTTTCCTTCTCGCGCCATGATAAAATCATCTTTCTAATTTCAGAAACCATCTCTTCCAGAACTGGAGAAAGGGCGTTTTTAATTTTCCCCTCAAATTGATCTTCCGCCAGACCATAAGCAATTTTATATTCTTCAGCCTGAAGAGGGTCTAAAGATAAGGCGGTAGCAATTGCCCGGGTAAGTGCTTCTCCGGCGCTTGGAATCGACCTCGTCAAGGCAAGGTATCCATTTTGAACTACTGCCAAATCGCATGACTTTGCCCCAAGATTAACTAAAAGAACCAGTGGCAATTCCTTGGGGACCAACGCCCTGACGGCAGCAATCATTTCCGTTTCAATTGCTGCAACCTTAAAGCCTCCCATCTCTAAAACCTTAAGATATTTATCGATTAAAGAAATAGGGGCGGCAACAATAAAGACCTTTGTTTTTTCCTGAACCTTTCCTGGTTTAGAACCCTGAAAGATTATCTGCCAATCCAAATTTACCTCAGAAAGTGGCATAGGAACAAACTGCTCGGCTTCCCAAGGAATAGCCTGGGCAAGTTCGTTTTCACTCATTGGCGGCAATTCAACTACTCTGGTAAAAATTTTATCCTCAGGAAGGGCAATTACCACATCTTTACTTGAAATCCTAACATCTTGCCAAAGTTTCTTAATCGCTGTTGCCACGGAAACCAAATCTTCTTCTAATTCGGATTTCAATCCCGGCTGGGGAGTGGGGGTAATACCGGCAGCCACCAATCTAAATTTATTGCCTTCGCGAGAAACTTGAGCAATTTTAATTGAATTTGAGCCGATATCCAATCCAAAAATGTTCATTTTGAAAGATTACCCCCAGAATAAAGTGCAAAGTCAAGAATTGCCGGAGGAACAGGGTAAGAACGAAAAACCTCAATTTTTCTGGTTGAAGAACCGGCAGTTCCCGTTGATTCGATTTTTACACCCTGAGAAGGCAAAGTTTTACCGGTTTGGGCTACTACTCCAACCTTGGCATTCTCATATAAAACTCTTAATCTTAAAAAAAGAAGAGTCACGCTAGAACCACTGGGAAGGGTTAATTGTTTCTTACGACTCAACCCCGCACAACCTTCGGTTGAAGGAGAATCGGCACTTGGCGTTCTACCAACAACAGGATCAACAACATAACGAGCAACTTTGTAACCCCCAGAATTATAATACAAAGACGCCTCGATTGCAGCGTTTCCGCTCCAACATAAATCAATTGAGCTCCCATCGTAATATTTTGTCAAAGTACCATCCGCCCCGTATCTAGCCAAATAAACTGTCTGGGGTTTATCGACTTGAATTTCTTGAGGGAAAATAAATTGTTGTACCCCCTCTCCTACACTAAAAACGGTAGTTTTGTAGGTAGAGTCTGTGGTTAACTGCCCCTCAAGGGTGGTACCTATTGGTAGACTCTTTAGTGCCTCCTCAATTCCCGCCTCAGCCGCAGAGAAAGCACGAGAGGCCTCTTCTGTTTGTTCTGAGATTTTAATATTTGAAACCGAACGAGAAACAACCGCAAGCCCAATAGTTAAACCTACCGCCATAATAAGAACAATAATTAAAAGAGCCTGTCCTGAGGATTTACTGCCAAATTCCCCTAAAAAAGACAAAAGAATTTTTTTAAGAGAAGATTTAAAAAAGGGCAGTTTTTTCATTTTTAAGTCCATTTTAAAACCTCCTCCAAATTTTGTCAACTATTTTTTTTATCTATATGTTCTCAAACTCACGGTAGTTTCAAATTTTGCTTGAGCCTTTTCTTCCGGTCTAACCGATGATCCCTTTTGATAAAGAGTAAAGGAAATTCCAACTGTTGGGGGATTGCCAGAGGTACAAGAAAAAGTTAAATTGCCGGAAGAGCAATTAGCTTCTCCATTGCTATCTAAGGTAACATTTTTCCCAGTTAAAAAAGCACTATTTGAAGCAATAGAAGCCACTTGATCGTTAACCCGGCAATTAAAAGTAGTATAACCACCATCAGGATTTTTAATTCTAATTGAAGAAGAAGAACAATTAACAATTTCCCGAGCGTTTCTTATCATTCTTTCCATCACATTTATGGCATAATCGCCGTTTTGCTTAATTTCTTTTTCAATTTCTGCTTTGGCGGCGCCTTTAAGAATTGAAATAAAAAGACTGCTTCCCGCAACTGCCAAAATTCCAAAAGACAAAATCACCACTAAAACTTCAACCAGCGTAAATCCTGCCGTTTCCCCTGAGACATTAAAAAAACTATTTTTATTCTTAAAACCAATTTCTATCGCCATTTAGTAAAATAAGATGTTGATTTTGACTGATGAGTTCCTTTTGAATCACTCCAGGAAACTGTAACCGTTATCTCTCTCTTATTATCATCTCCCCCAATAGTAATACAAGAAATAGTTAGTGAAAAGGGAACCGGGGAGGAAATTCCCATTACCGAAGCATTACCGCAGTTATTTTTAAAAACATCCCAACTATTTCTATCTCGATAGGCTCTTATTTTTTCCATTGCTTCCTTGACATAACTTGTTGCCTGAGCCTGTTTTTTAGAAAAATCCGCATTTCTAATTGAAACGGTCGTTATCCAAACTAAAGACAAAATCACCAACATTAAAACCGCAAGAGCGGCTAAAACCTCAATCAAACTTTGCCCTTTTCCTCTAAAAATTAAACCTTGCCGAGATTGGTCTTGATTAAAAAAATCAATCTTCATACAAACTTTAGATTAAATTAATTTAATTAATTTCTCCGCTTGAGGTAACGGTTATTGTCCTTGTCTGACTAAAGGCAGAAAGAGTAATATCTGTTGCCCCGGTGATAATAACTCCCTGTCCTAATACCTTGAACAAAATTGATGCCGGATATGAAGAAAAGGTAATCCCTGACGGCAAGGTAAAATTTTTAATCTGAATGGGGTTTTGACAAATTGCGAATATAGTATAATTACTGGAATAAAAATTAACCCGATAACCATGTAGAATCCCACTACAACCTGTTGGTTTTTCTCCTGACAAAGCCTTGCTTTGGGCCATTCTTAAATCTTCCTTAATATTCCTGGCAGTTTGCTCCAAAATTTGTCGGCGGTTAAATTGATTATAAGAAGTGATTCCCACTCCAAAAAGAATTCCAATTATGGAGATGGCAACTAAAAGTTCAATTAAAGTAAAACCAAATAGGGTAGGGCAGAATTTTTCATACATAGATTTTAAGGATTACAGACTTTATAATTGCAGGTTACCTCAGTTCCACAACTACCACAAATTCCAGGACATGACGAATCTACCTTTCCTGTTTCAAGATAGGCGCAAAGAGTGTAAGTGGTTGCTGTACCACTATATGAATAAAGATAAGTGGGGTCAAGAGGATCTTTCGGAACAGAGGGGAGATAATTCGAACAGTCTATTCCACCCCCACTAGGAAGGCTCGTTGGATAACTTCCCCTATCGCTTCGGCACATTTCTAAAGCGGACCGTATTTGCTCCAAATCCGCTTTTCTTTTC
>CAZAPL010000005.1:0-3407 GCA_964487495.1 uncultured Gammaproteobacteria bacterium
TTCCTAACCCCTTAAAAAAGGGCAAAATTTCAATAATTTTTGCTAAGAGCCAATTTTACCCCAAAAATCCCTATTCCTAAAAATCCTAAAGCCAAAAGCCAAAGATTTTCTCCTGTTGGCGGCAGGGTTTTTACTCCCAAAACCTTTTCTTCAAAACAAATTTGGGATTGATCAGAATCAGTTTTTCCGTCAGCCTCAACCGAGGCGCTGTTAAACACACAAAACAAATTTCTATCACTTGGGAGTCTTTCTTTTTCAAAAATCTTAGCGGTAATTTCAAACTGCCGAGATTCACCTACCTTCAAATTATAAATATCAAACTGCAAAGTTCTGCTATCCGGATTCCAACCTTCCGGACCACGAACAAAGTCTAGATAAGAAGGAAAAACATCTTTTACGGTCACTTTGGAAAATTCTCCTTGACCAGTGTTTTTAATCTCCAATCTAAATAAAACTTCCTGGCCAAAGGCAAATTTTGGGTCAGAGACTCCAAGATTATCAACAAAATTGCCTGTTTGGGGATTTTTAACGGTTTTATCGATAGTAACTTCTCCAGTTCCCCAACATCTTTCACCCCCACCATAAACCGGCTCACAATACCAAGCAGCAAAAACATTTTTGCCAAAAACTAAAAAGAAAAACAAAAAAGCACCTAAAAGAAAAATAGGTTTTAAAAGTTTCCTGCCCATATCTTGAATTATAACACAAAATAATTATTTGTCAAATTATAGGATAACTTGCCAATTGGTTTAGCAAAAATAAGCAATCTCTCCTTAGTTGTCCCTGGCGGCCAACAAGTCTGTAAAATTAACAATTTTCCCGAAGGATTTCCTAAAAAAGAAGTATCACTTGCCGCCACAATTCTTTTTTCTTTAACTTTATAAAGATATCTTTGACCACCATAAAAAAGATTAATCTCATCGCCAATTTCCAGATCTTTTATTTGGTAAAATAAAGCATTATAACGGGCAACATTCCAGGTAAAATCGGTTGAATGACCAAAAATAAAAATTACTCCTTCTTGATTGGGAAAAGCAGAACCAGCGGCATGAGCCACTCCAACTTTTAAGGCTTTAGTAAATTCTTTTGGATTGTCTGGCGGAACATTAGGAATAACTTTGGCATTAACTCCTATTTTAGGAATGACGATGCCAAATGTTATATCAACAGGAACAGGAACAGGAGTGGCTTCAACTTTACCAAGCAAATCGGCAAATTTAATTTTCTTCTCAACTTTTGGCTTACCCAAAATTTTACGAATGGTTTCTTCTTTAAGTTGGCCTAACCTAAAACCAAATTCCTGAAAAAGCATTGGCCCAAAAATTAAAAAAAGGCCAAAAAAAGAAATTAACAAAGACAAAACACCAAAAAAACGACGGCCAAAAGATTTATTAAATTTTGTCTTAATTTTAGAAAAAAGAAAAGATTCCTGCCTAGAAGAGGCGGAATATAAAATTACCTCGGAAGATCCATTGGGAAAAATCATACCCCAAATTATAACACAAAATTTCCAAAAATCAATATTATAGGTTTTTAACCCGAAACTCCTCTAAACATCTCTGTTTTTCTTTTGGCTCGTTGAACCGGTAAGGGTTCCATTGGCTTTTTATCTTTTGATTCCTCTTCTTCCTTAAGTTGCTTGATTGCTTTTTCTTCTGAGAAACCTGGCTTTCCGGTAATTTGTTTTGGTAATTCTTGAGTTCTCTTCTCTTGCAAGGCTTTAATTTCCTTTTGAAGAAGGGCTAATCTTCGCCGTCTTTCCCTTTCTTTTTCTTGGGAAATTTTGGTTGATAACGCTTCTTGAGGTTTTTCCTCAGGAGGTTGAGGCTTCAAACCTATTTGCCCGACGGCTTTTTCTGCCATTTTCCCTGGTTCCTTAACCGCTTGTTTTACCATTTGGCCGGCAGTTTTCCCAAGTTGTTCAAATGTTTCCCCAATTATTGTTTTTGGCATCTTTAATATTTCCTCCTTCCTTCGATTGCTCTTGCTAAAGTTATCTCATCGGCATATTCCAAATCCGCCCCAGTTGGAAGTCCCTGGCCAAGTCTGGTAACTTCAATTTGCAAATTATCCAATTTTTCAATCTCTCTTTTAATATATAAAGCAGTTGCCTCTCCCTCCATATTTGGATTAGTCGCCAAAATAACTTCTTTTACAAAATTTTCAGAATTTTTCTTTTTCAAACGCTCTAAAAGAGGCTTTATATAAAGTTCGTCCGGTCCGATATTTTCCAAAGGCGAAATTGCCCCATGTAAAACATGATAAACTCCTTTAAAATTTCCTGCTTTTTCCAAGGCCAAAATATCCAAAGGCTGTTCAATAACGCAAATTACCGACTTATTTCTAGTCGGGTCTGAACAAATTGGACAAGGATTGCTTTCTGAAACATTAAAACAAATTGAGCATAAAACCGTTTCTTTTTTTAGATTTTCCAAAGCATTGGCAAATTCCTCTAATTCAGATTGGGGAACATGAAGTAAATAAAAAGTCAGCCGCGCCGCCGTCTTTGGCCCTATCCCCGGCAATCTCTCAAACGCCTCAATAAGTCTTTTAATTGGTCTGGCTAAATGCATTAACTAAATTATATCCAAATTACCAATTCAAAACAATATTGCAAAAAATGGAGCGATCGTCCCAAAATATGCAATATTCGTCGCTTATATTTTAGATTTTTTTAAAAAGTTTTTTATTTCTAAATAAACTTTATCTCCCAACCAATCATCCGGTAATAATTCTGATGGTAAGCATGGATCCCTCCTTAAAATATCTTCATACTCTAAAAATATCTCTCTAAAATTTCCTCCCTTTTTTAATTTCTGGTAAAGTTTAAAATATTCTTCATTCAGTCTCTCTAGCCTCCAAACTTTCTCCGCTAAAATTTTTACATCTCCCACAAAAAGGCCCTTGGCAACCGAAACAAAAACAGAATCCCCTAGCCCTTGGGCAATTAAAAATTCACGAAGATCCTCGGCAACGTCAAAAGGGGAAATATAAACGCTCTTCTGAATCATTCCAAAACCAAGTTCCCAAAGTTTTTCTCGAAGTTGCTTTCTGATATTTTTGTCTTTCTCAGGAATATCATAATAAACAATCCGCCATTTACCATCCCATTTTTTTCTTCTTGCAGAAAAGATAGGAAAATCACGAACTAAAGCATTCTTCCCCACTCCTGTTAGTCTTAAATACGGCTCTCCATTTTTAATCACCTTCTCAAGATAACCCGTCTTTAACATCCTGGAAACGGCAAGTGTAAAATTAGTCAGTTTATAATCAGGAGGAAGTATCCCCTTCATTTTCTTTAACTGAAAAGAAAGCGGCTGAACAAATTCGAAAAACAAGTCTCCAGAAATTGCCGCCGCCAAAAGCAACTTATCCCTAATCCTTAATCTTTTAGCCATAAGATATTA
>CAZAPL010000006.1:0-58117 GCA_964487495.1 uncultured Gammaproteobacteria bacterium
CCTGGAGTGACCAAAAGATAGCCCGCAGGGCAATAATGAATAAATAATATTTAGGCAATTAGTGATTGGATTTTTGCCAAAGACCGATGAAAGTCAATAATTATTTTTTCTTTGGTAGAATTGGGGTAGAA
Organism: uncultured Gammaproteobacteria bacterium; assembly: GCA_964487495.1. Classification (GTDB taxonomy): domain Bacteria; phylum Patescibacteriota; class Microgenomatia; order CAYGWK01; family CAYGWK01; genus CAZAPL01. The sequence continues at coordinate 132 of CAZAPL010000006.1, forward strand.
ACAAGCCAAACGAAGTCGTGGTAGAGAAGCGGTAAGGAGGATTTCTCTTTCTTTTTTCATTGCCTTTAATTTTTTTGGGGGGGCGGAAAGATTTGTTTTTTTTAATCTTTCTGCAAGGCCATGTTCTTCAATAGGTTTTTTTTCATCAGAAATTTTAATTGCAGTTGATAAAATTTTGATTGCATCTATTAAGTCGCTGATTTTTATTTCTTCAGACACAATTTCACCTTCGTCTCCTAAATTATGTTTATGGCGATTAGGAATTACTAAAGTAGCAATATTACTTGAAATATTGAAAAGCGAAAGAGCCGTGCCTTCACTTGTGCCACTTGAAATAGTGTGTTGATAATTAATATTATTTTTTTTGCAGGCGCTTAAAAGAAGTTCTTCGGCTAAATTTTTCTCTAGATAACCTTGACCAAAAACCAAGTTAGAGTCTGTTATTTTTATAAGTACTCCACTTTCATAATTAGGTTTGGGTAGGGCAAATTTCTTTAGGATCTCTTTTTGATTATCGTCAATTTCAGATTCCATTGCCTCAAGGGCAATATAAATCATTTCTTTTTTTAAATCTTCAAAGGGCGTTTTTTTTCTTTTTGCGATGCCTGTCATTGAGATTTGTTTAATTTCTTCTATGTAAGAAAAAACGACAGTTAAGTCAACATTTTTAAATTGATTCCTTTCTTCAATAACGTTTTTTAGGCACTGAAGAATAGCAGCGCTACAGGCGACATTATCAGCAGTAAGCATCTTAATTTTTTCTTCTTCTATACAAATGAAAGGAAGATTGAATATTCCGTAAGAATTAGAAGGAATTTTGTCTTTGGTTTTGAGAAAAATGATAGGTTTGGTTTCTTCTTTTGAGATTTCAGTTATAAAAGCATTGGTGGTAATTAATTTTCCATTTGGTCCATAGATTTTTAAAGGGATATTTTCTTTTTCGATGTATTTTTTAAGTCTGGTTATTCCTATGCTACCAAGAGCAATTCCTTCCTTAGAATTTTTTATGGCAAAACCAGGATGGTCTAGATGGGAGGAAATGATTAAAGAAAAATTTGGCTTCCCGCGTCTGATTTTAGCGTAGGTAGCCAGTTCATCAGAGGCAAAAAAACACCCCTCCTTTTTTTTGTGAAATCTAGAATGGTAGCGAGTAAATCCTATTTCTTGAAGGCGCTTTTCAATTTCTTTCTTGGCAATTTTATAAAGATAGGGTACATTGGGAATTTCTCCAAGATTTCTTAAATTCTTTAAAAAATAAGGGGAGATTTTAGATTTTCTCACAGGAGATAATTATATCAATTATAATTTAGAAAATAAATTGAAACGATGATAAAATTTGCTTAATGTCTCAAAAGACTTATTGTAATGGAGTTTTAGAGACTAATATTTCAATTGAAAGAGTAGATTTGAAAAATAAAAAAACGCCGTGGGCTATTATTTCAATTATTCAGAGAGAATTTTGCCCCAACGAAGATTTGCTGGAGATTTTGAAAAGATATCAGGAGTTAACAAAGAGTGATGGGTTAAAAGTAGTTTCTTCTGACGAAACATCAAGAGGAGCAGAAGTTTATTTTTTAGGCAGGAGGGAAAAGCCGTTGGGAGTTTTAGATTTGCGTTTTTATAAATTTACCATCATCTCTCCCCAATTATATTTAACTGAAGAGATTGATGAAGGAGAAAGGACTTCTTATTTAAGATTGAAGAGGTTTGGGGAGATTATAGATGAGGGGGATAAACTAGATGTGGTTGGAGAGATTGCTTATTATGCAATTGTTGAAGAGGAACGCGGGAAAGGTTTTGGGAGAATGCTTTTTGAATATGGAGTTAATAGGATAAGAAAGATAATTGGAGGCAAGGGGTTATTGTTGGTTATTGCCAAAACTAATTTGACTAATTATGAGAATGGAAGGGTAATTACAAAATATCTTTTAAGTCGGGAGGAAGAAATAAATGGTAAAGATAATCAAGGTAGAGTTATTATTAAAGGTATTCCCATATCTACTGAGGACATAAGACGTTCAACGGGTATTGACTGCGTTGGTTTTCATAGGGGGAGGTTGAATTATCCGACTTCTCATTTGGCTATAAGTTTTGGAATGAAATTTATTTGCTATTCAAAAAATCTTAGTTCGGTTTTTGTTTTATATCTTTAAAACGCAAATTAACGACGTCTTTACAACGGGTAGTTCAGAATTATATTGGAAGTTTTAGATGTTTATCCAATGAGTGCTTGTCTTTCTTAAAAATTTCCGTTATACTTTCTTTGAAAATGGCGCTTTGTTTAGGACTTTTAATTTTTTCTTTTATCTTCACCAGTATTTTAGTTGTTCCTTTTATTAATCTTTTATATAATCTTAAATTTCAAAGACTTGAGGAGAAACCAACGAGTAAGAAATTAGCAGCTACTTCCTTGTTCTTTAAAATGCATAAATCAAAGGCAGGAACGCCAGTTGGCGGAGGGCTTCTTATAATCACTGTTGTTTTCCTTCTTTATATTTTTTTATTTCCTCTTCTTTCTTATCTTGGAGTTTATATTTCATCTGCCTTTTCTATAAAAGATGAATTAAACATCATCTTTTTTTCTTTTATTTCTTTTGGGCTTTTAGGGTTTTATGATGATGTGATGAAGTTTTTTGGTTTAGCCAAAAAGGGAATTTATGGCCTTCGGGCTCGCCACAAATTTTTAATTCAATGGATTTTGGGTTTTATTATTTCTTTTATGCTCTATTTTAACTTAAAAATTAATTTTGTTTATTTCCCAATTTTAGGAATAGTTAATTTGGGAATTTGGTATATTCCTTTTGCCGCTTTTACGATTGTCGCTTTTGCTAATGCTTTCAACATTACGGATGGTTTGGATGGTTTAGCCTGTGGACTTTTGGTGATTTTTCTTTTTGCTTTTTGGATTTTGTCTTATAAAATGTTTGATACTGTTTTGTCGGTTTTTATTCCTCTTTGGATTGGAGCAATAATGGCCTTTTTGTATTTTAATGTTTATCCGGCAAGAATTTTTTTGGGAGATGTCGGTGCCTTATCGTTTGGGGCAACATTGGCGGTAATTGGTCTTTTGCTTGGGAAGGTTATGGCGGTGATTGTTATTGGCGGATTTTTTATTATCGAGGCAGCCTCAAGCCTTTTACAAATTATCAGTTTAAGATTTTTTAAAAGAAAAATTTTTCCTATTGCCCCCTTTCATTTAGCTCTTCAAGCCAGGGGTTGGGAAGAGCCGAAAATCGTCATGAGAGCCTGGCTTGCTCAAATAATGTTGGCTATTTTTGGTCTTTGGCTAGCGATGATTTAATAAAAGTTTTTCTTGGGAACCTTTTTGACCTATGGTTTTTTTAAAATCTCAAATTGCAAAAATTGATAAATTGTTATTAGGTTTAGTTTTGTTTTTAACTCTTTTTGGGATTTTGATGATTTACGAGGCTTCGTCAATTACCGCTCTTAGAGATTTTAAGGATAGTTTTTTTTACGTAAAACAGCAATCTCTTGGTTTCCTAGTTGGTTTATTTTTTTTATTTTTAACCTCAAAATTTGATTATCGAAAATTTAGAAAATTAGCCCCATTTTTAATGATTTGTTCGATATTAACTCTTATATTAGTGCTTATTCCTGGTATTGGAATTAAAGTTTTAGGAGCAAGAAGATGGATGTCTTTAGGTCTTTTTAATTTTCAACCAGCAGAGTTAACAAAAATCATATTTATATTATATTTATCTTCAATTTTTTCTGAAAAGCCAAGATTTCCCTCTTTTCTTTTAGTTTCCGCAATAATTTCCCTTTTAATCATGCTTGAGCCGGATTTGGGGACAACGGTAATTTTGATTGTTTCAGGAATTTTTCTTTATTTTGTTGCCGGAGCATCCTTTTTAAATATATTAATTTTGGGAGTTTCTGGTATTTTGGGGGGGATTTTTTTGATTTTCCTTTCTCCCTACAGAAAAGAAAGGCTTTTGACATTTTTTGATATTAATCGTGATCCCTTTGGTGCCAGTTATCATATAAAACAAGTTCTTTTATCTTTTGGGGTAGGAGGACTTTTTGGGGTTGGTTTGGGAGCCTCTCGACAGAAATATGAATACCTTCCCGAGGCGATGACAGATTCGATTTTTGCAATAATAGGAGAAGAATTAGGTTTTATTGGGTGCGTAGTTTTGATTTTTATTTTTTTAGGAATAATTTATAGGGGTCTAAAAATTGCTAATTCTGCTCCCGATCGCTTTGGTCAACTTTTGGCAGTAGGGATTTCTTCTTGGCTTGGAATTCAATTTTTAGTAAACTTGGCAAGTCAGGTTGCTTTAATCCCTTTAACAGGTATTCCTCTTCCTTTTATTTCTTACGGAAGTTCTTCCTTAGTGGTTGCCTTAACCGGAGTGGGAATTTTGCTTAATATTTCAAAACAAGGGGTAAAAACTTAAAATTGTTCAATTTTAATTGATGTTGGTTGATATTTTTAAATTTAGTCAAGGGAAAGGTAGTAGTTAAATCAGATGATATAATTTGTATTAAGGATGAAAAAAATTGTTATTACCGGTGGTCATTTAACTCCTGCTCATGCGCTAATTAATGAATTAAAAAAAAGAGGAGGGTGGCAGATTCATTATTTAGGGAGGAAATATTCTTTTGAAGGAAAGAAGATTCTTTCGGCCGAGTTTAGAATAATTCCTTCTTTAGGAGTAAAATTTATTCCAATTACCACCGGCAGACTTCAAAGAAAATTTACTCGCTATACTATTTTTTCTCTCTTGAAAATTCCTTTTGGTTTTATCCAGTCTTTCTATTATCTTTTTAAAATTAAGCCTGATGTTATTTGTTCTTTTGGGGGTTATGTTTCCGTTCCAATAGTTATCGCTGGTTTTATTTTGAGAATCCCAATTTTAACTCATGAACAAACAGTGGTTTTCGGATTGTCTTCTAAGATAAATTCTTTTTTTGCCTCAAAAATTGCTGTTTCCTTTCCTGAAAGTTTAAAATATTTTCCTAAAGATAAGGTAGTGTTGACAGGTAATCCGATTAGGGAAGAGGTTTTTAAAATTAAAAAGCCCTCATTTTTGTCTCCTTCTTTTTCTAAACCGTTTATTTATGTTACCGGAGGTAACCAGGGCTCGCAAACTATAAATAGGGTAATTTTAGAAATTCTTAAGCGTTTACTTAAGCAGTGTTCTGTCATTCACCAGTGTGGTAATTTAGATTACGAATTTGTTAGAAAAAGCACTTTAAATCTTGATCGAAGATTACGCTCCCGATATTTTTTAACTCCTTTTGTTGGTCCAGAAGATATTGGCTGGATTCTAAATAACGCAGATTTAGTAGTTTCGCGGGCGGGTGCAAATATAATCTGTGAGTTAGCCGCCTTAGGTAAACCGGCTTTACTTATTCCTATTCCCTGGACATATCAAGACGAACAGACAAAAAATGCACTTTTTCTTTCTAAAACTGGTTTAGCAGAAATTTTACCGGAAAAAGAATTAACAGGAGATAGCCTTTTTCTAAAAATAACTGAAATGTTGGGAAATATTTCAAAATATCGAAAGAAAGGCGCTATTGCCAAAAAATTAATTAAGAAAGATGCTGCTCAAAAGATTGTTAAGGAGTTATATGCTTTGGCAAAATAAAAATAAAAAAAGAAAAAGATTAAAAAAAAGAAAATTATTAATATTATTGGCGATTTTTTCTTTTTTGGGAATATTATTAGGTTTATGGAAATTAGAGGGGGGAGATTTTTACTTATTAAAAAGAGAAAAAATTTTTATTCCAGTTCTTCCGCCAACAGAGGAGGAGAGATTAAAAGAACTTCTTTCTAGTTCCGGGTTAGAATTAAGATCTATTGAGTCCTCTGGTGATTATTTTAAAGTTAATGTTTCGGGTAATTTGCTTATTCTTTTTTCTAAAAAAAGAGAATATTTAGATCAGATTGCCTCTTTACAATTTATTCTTAATCGGTCTAAAATAGAAGGAAGAATACCAAAAAAAATAGATTTGCGGTTTACTAATCCTATTTTGACGTATTAAAATTTAATGTAATAAAATAATAAGAGAGAGAAAAATATGCCTAAAATAATTGCAGGAATTGATGTTGGTAGTTCCAAAATTGCCACTATTATTGCTCAATATTCTCCAGAAGAGGCAAAAATAAATATTATTGGCTCATCTTCAGTCCCTTCTTCCGGTATCCAAAAAGGCCAGATTGTTAATATTGAAGAGGCAGTAGAAGGAATTATTTCTTCTGTTGAAAGAGCGGAGAGGATGGCGGGTTATTCTCTATCTCGAGTTTTTATCTCTGTTGGCGGGGCTCATATTGCTTCTCAAAACTCAAAAGGCGTGGTGGCGGTGGCTGAACCTGAGGGGGAAATTACCTCAGAGGACGTAAAGCGAGTAATTGAGGCGGCTCGTGCCGTATCTCTTCCTTCTTCGCGGGAAATTATTCATTGTATTCCCCGCTTTTTTACCGTTGATGCCCAGGAAGGAGTCAAGGATCCCTTAGGAATGAGCGGGGTTCGTTTAGAAGTAGAAACTCATCTTATTACTGGATCTTCAACGGCAATTAAAAATTTGGTTAAATGCGTAAGTGAAGTTGGGGCAGATGTTGAGGGTTTGGTTTTTGGGGGGATTGCTGCCTCTGAAGCCGTTTTAACCGAAACCGAAAAAGAATTAGGCGTAGTTTTGGTAGATATTGGTGGGGGAACCACAAAAATTGTAATTTTCTTAGAAGGAGCACCAGCCTATACTTCGGTATTGCCAATTGGGGCAAGAAATGTCACTAATGATTTGGCAATTGGTTTAAGTCTTTCAATCGAAGCTGCAGAAAAACTGAAAATTTATTTATCGGAAAAGAAAAAAGAAACTGTTCTTCCGAGAGAAGATGAAAAAGAAAAAAAAGACTTAGATGAAATTAATCTTTGGGAAATTGGGATTGAAGGTGAAGGGAAGACAGTTTCGCGGAAAACTTTAGTTGAGGGGATTATTAAACCACGATTAAATGAGATTTTCACGATGGTTGGTTTGGAGATTAAAAAATCTGGTTTTGGAGGGATGACTCCCTCGGGATTAGTTCTAACTGGAGGGGGGGCATTGACGGTGGGAGTAATTGATTCTGTTAAAAGGACTCTTTCAATGCCCGTAAGAATTGGTTCTCCCAGTGGTGTTTTCGGCTTGGTTGATGACATTTTAAGTCCAATTTACGCCTCTTTAGTTGGATTAGTTATTTACGGGGTAAAATCTCAAGGAGAAGAAACAGGAAGAATTTCTTTTGAGAAAATTTCCAGAATTACTCAAAAAATTCCTGGCGAGGGGATTTATCGAAAATTAGTTAGTTTATTGAAGAAATTTTTGCCTTGATTTTTTTGTGGTATAATTATTTATATTTAAAATTTTTAACTTCCCAACCTGCCCCAGGGGGAAAATATGGCACTAGTTAAACCTGATGTTGGTAGATTTGCAAAAATAAAAGTTTTAGGGATTGGAGGCGGTGGTTCTAATGCGGTGAACTCGATGATTTCAGAAGGGGAAATTCAGGGAGTTGACTTTTTGGCTATTAATACTGATGCCCAAGCCCTTCTTCAAAATTTGGCTCCTATTAAAATTCAGATCGGAGAAAATTTAACAAGAGGTTTGGGAGTAGGAGGAGATCCCGAATTAGGAAGGCAGGCAGCCGAAGAATCTCGGGAGAAGATTGCCCAACAATTAGTAGATACCGATATGGTTTTTATAACATATGGGGCAGGCGGAGGAACGGGAACTGGTGCAGGGCCGGTGGTTGCAGAGATTGCCAAAGAGCAAGGGGCGTTAACAATTGCCGTGGTTACAAAACCTTTTGCGTTTGAAGGAACCAGAAGAATGGTTGTTGCCGAAGAAGGAATAGAAAATTTAAAAGGCAAGGTTGATGCTTTAATTGTCATTCCTAATCAACGCCTTCTTGATTCGGTTGATAAAAAAATGACTCTTATTGAGGCTTTTAAAATTGCTGATAGCGTTTTAGGGCAGGGAGTTCAAGGAATTTCTGATATAATTACTCTTCCTGGTTTGATAAACCGCGATTTTGCTGATGTTAAAAGTATTATGAAGAACGCAGGTTCGGCTTTTATGGGAATTGGTACAGGAGTAGGAGAAAATCGAGCACAGACAGCAGCCAGAAATGCAATTTCTTCCCCTCTTTTGGAAGTTTCAATTGATGGAGCAAAGGGAATTCTTTTTACTATAACTGGTGGTCCTGATTTGACGATAAGCGAAGTTGACGAAGCCGCAAAAATAATTTCCCAAAAGGCAGAGGCAGACGCCAATATTATTTTTGGAGCAACAATTAGTGAAAGAATGGTTGATCAAGTAAAAATTACTGTTATTGCCACCGGTTTTGATGAAAGTAAAATGCGTTTGGCAAAATTTATAACGCCAGGGAAAATTATATCTTCTGAAGAAATAGCCCCCTCTTCTAAAAGAGAAAAAGAGGTAATAACGCCTCCCGAAGAGGAAATACCTCCTTCAGAAATTCCTCCCGAGGAATTGGGAGAGCAATTTGAAATCCCTGCTTTTTTAAGACAGGGAAGATAGAACGTCGGTCGATCTCTTGAAAAAGGAATCATTTTTTGTAAAATAAGGTTTATATGTTCAAACCAGTTTCCCCAAAAGTTGATTTTCCGAAAATGGAGAATCAAATTCTTGATTGGTGGTATAAAGAAGGAGTGGTTGAGGAATATCTTCGACGAAATCGTCATTCGAAAAAGAAATTTTCTTTTTTAGATGGGCCAATTACCGCAAATAATCCTATGGGAGTTCATCATGCGTGGGGAAGAACTTATAAAGACTTATGGCAGAGATTTTATAACATGAGAGGTTATAAGCAAAGATTTCAGAATGGTTTTGATAATCAAGGACTTTGGGTTGAGGTCGAGGTGGAAAAAGAACTTGGATTTAAGAGTAAAAAAGATATTGAAAAATTTGGGATTGAGAATTTTGTTAATAAGTGTAAGGAAAGGACGTTGCGTTTTGCCCAAATCCAAACAGAGCAGTCCAAACGCTTGGGATATTTTATGGATTGGGATAATTCTTACTATACTATGTCTGACAAAAATAATTACATGATTTGGCATTTCTTGAAAAAATGTTGGCTTGACGGGAATCTCTATAAAGGAAAAGATGCTGTTCCTTGGTGTCCTCGTTGCGGAACCGCTATTTCCCAACATGAGATTTTAACTGAAGAGTATAAAGAAATAGTTCACACATCAATATTTTTTAAACTACCAATTTCAGAAAGAAAAGATGAATTTTTTTTAGTTTGGACGACCACCCCCTGGACTATTCCTGGAAATGTTGCCTTGGCGGTTAATCCTAATTTTTATTATGCTAAATTTAGAAATAGAAAAACAGGCGAAACCTTGATATTTTTGGAAGATTTAGCAGAAAAGATCTTGAGAGATGATGAAGAAAACTGGGAGAAGGTGGAAAGATTTTCCGGAGAAAAACTTTCTTCTTTTTATTATCAAGGTCCTTTCGATGACCTTTTAGCTGTAAGAAAGGCAAAGGAAGAAAATCCAAAAACCTTTCATCGTGTAATTTTGGATGAAGAATTAGTTAGTGCCTCTGAAGGTACGGGAATTGTTCATATTGCTCCAGCAGCAGGGCAAGAAGATTTTCGCCTCGGGAAGAGAGAAAATTTACCTGTGATTGCTTTAATTGATGAGGGGGCAAATTATCTTCCTAATTTTGGCGATTTATCTTTTAAAAATGCCAAAGAAAATCCTGAATTGATTTTTGATAAATTAAGGAATTTAGAAAATGGCAGATTTTTGTTTAGATTGGAAGATTATCCTCATCGTTATCCAGTTTGTTGGCGTTGTAAGACAGAACTTGTTTGGCGAGTGGTTGACGAGTGGTATATTGCAATGGACGATAGAAATCATAAAGGAGCGAAGAATTATCGGAAAATAATGATGGAAGTCGCCAAAAAAATTCGTTGGTTACCTGAATGGGGACTTGAGAGGGAAATTGATTGGCTTTCTAATATGGAAGATTGGTTAATTTCCAAAAAGAGATATTGGGGTTTGGCTTTGCCAATTTGGGAATGTCAAAAATGCGGAAGGTTTAAGGTTATTGGAGGAATGGAGGAGTTAAAGAAAGAAGCCGTTTCGGGTTGGGACAAATTTTTTGGTCATTCTCCCCATCGTCCATGGGTTGATGAAGTAAAAATTAAATGTTCTTGTGGAGAGATTATTTCAAGAATTCCTGATGTTGGGAATCCTTGGCTTGACGCAGGAATTGTTCCTTTTTCAACTTTACCCAGGGATTGGTTCCCGGCTGATTTTATTACTGAGTCTTTCCCTGGACAATTTAAAAATTGGTTTTATTCGCTTTTGGCAATGTCAAGTATTTTAAAGGGCAAGCCTCCTTTTAAAACTGTTTTGGGTTTTGCTACTCTTTTGGCTGAGGATGGCCAGCCGATGCATAAATCTTTAGGAAATGCAATTGAATTTGATGAAGGGGCTAACAAAATTGGAGTTGATGTTATGCGCTGGATGTATTTAACTCAAAATCCTGCTGAAAATCTTCTTTTTGGTTTTCAGAGAGCAAATGAGGTTAGAAGAAGATTTCATCTTATTTTATGGAATGTTTATAATTTTTTTGTTATTTATGCAAATATTGACAAATGGGAGGCTAAAAAGCCTAATTTAAGATTAAAATCTTTTCAAAAAGAAAAAAATCAACGGCCCTCCTTAGATTTTTGGATTCTTTCCAGGCTGAATCAATTAATTAAAACCGTAACAGAATCGTTAAAAAATTATGATGCCTTTACTGCTTCTTGGGCAATTGAAAATTTTGTAATTAAGGATTTATCAACCTGGTATGTTCGTCGTTCTCGCGATCGATTAGGGCCAACTGCGATAGATAAGAATGATAAGATGGCCTGCTATGAAACTTTATATGAAGTTTTAGTAACTTTAACTAAAATTTTGGCCCCCTTTTGTCCCTTTTTAGCCGAGGAAATTTATAAAAATTTAACAAAAGAAAGATCTGTTCATTTAACTAATTGGCCTCGCGCCCAAAATTCTTTTATTGATATATTAAAAGAAGAAGAAATGGATTTAGTAAGAAAGATTTGTGAACTTGGACACGCTGCTAGGAAAAAGGAAAAAATAAGAGTTCGCCAACCGCTTCAATTAATTAAAGTAAAAATGAATTCTAACAAAAAAATCTCAGATGATTTGATTCAATTGATTAAAGAGGAATTAAATGTTAAAAATGTAGTTTTTGAAAAAAAGGAAGGCGAAATAGAGGTCGAATTAAATACAGTTATAACTCCTGAATTGAAAGCAGAAGGAGAGGCACGTGAATTAGTACGTCAGATTCAAGAATTAAGAAAGAAAAAAGGGTGTTCCTTGGATGAAAAAATAGAGGTTATTGCTCCATTTTGGCCTTTAGAATTTGAGGATTATATTAAAAAAGAAGCCCTTGTTTCTTCTCTTAAAAAAGGTAAAGTTCTTAGAGTTGAAAGAATTCAGTAATGAAAAATTCTTCTTTATTCGATTTTAAAATTATTTTCTCTTTTTTCATAATTGAGATTTTGAGTCTTTCAATGATTTGGAGCCTTAAGGCCGATCTTTTTTTAAATCAGTTAATTTTTTTTATTATTGGATTTGTTCTTTTTTTTATTTTTTCGATAATCGATTTTCGGATTTTTGAAAATTTTTCTTATCATTTTTATCTTTTTTCTTTAATTTTTCTTTTTTCTCCTTTTTTCTTTGGTCAAGTTACTCGTGGCTCGCTTCGCTGGATCCAAATTGGAGGTTTTACAGTTCAACCTTCGGAGATTGTAAAACCGTTTTTAGTTTGTTCTTTTGCTGCTTTTTTATCAAAAAAGGAAAAGAATTTTAGGGTTTTAGATTTAATTAAAATTTTTTTTCTTTTTCTCTTACCTTTATTTTTGGTTTTTAAGCAGCCCGATTTAGGGAGTAGTCTCCTTATCTTTTCTTCATTTTTAGGAGTCTTTTTTGTCTCGGGTATTCCCTTTTTATATATCGCAGGAGGGTTAATGTCCCTTATAATTTCTTTTCCTGTTATTTGGATATTTCTTAAAGAATATCAAAAACTAAGAATAATAAGTTTTTTAAATCCTTATCATGATCCCTTAGGTGCCGGTTACCATCTTATTCAGTCGGTGGCCGCTGTTGGTTCTGGGCAAATTTTTGGTCGAGGTTTTGGGAAAGGGATTCAGTCGCATCTTCATTTTTTACCAGAAAATTATACCGATTTTATTTTTGCTTCTCTTTCGGAGGAGATGGGTTTTTTAGGATCTTTACTTCTTTTGGTTTGCTATTTTGTTCTTCTTTTAAGAATTTTAAAAATTTCTCAAAATTCGACCTCTTCTTTTGGAAGTGCAGTTGGTTTTGGATTTTTCTCTCTTTTTCTTTTTCAAATTTTTGCTAATATTGGAATGAATATGGGGCTTTTGCCTGTTGTGGGAATTACTTTACCTCTTTTTTCTTACGGTGGTTCTTCGATTATAGCAACGATGATCTCTTTAGGAATAATAGAAAGCATTTTTAAATTTCAAAAGCAAAGAAAAATAATTGAAATAAAATAGAAAAGAGAGTATAATTTTTCTTATGGATTATGCAATAGTCAAAATCGGTGGAAATCAATATAAAGTAAGGAAAGGCGAAAGAATTCAGGTTCCAAGAATTTCTCAGAAAGAAGGGGAAGAAATTGAAATTACTGATGTTTTACTTTTGGTTTCTAATGGCGAAGTTAAAATTGGCCAACCGACAATTTCCAACGTTAGAATTAAAGCAAAGATAGTTTCTCATTTAAAGGAAGAGAAAATCAAGGTCAAAAGATTTAAGGCTAAATCAAGATATCGAAAAACCAAAGGTTTTAGGCAGTCATTGACAGAAATTGAGATAGGAGAGGTAATAAACGAAAAAGAGAAGAAGGAAAAATTAAAAAAACGAAAAAAGCAAAAAAATCAAACAACGCAAAATCTTCCTAAAAATTAATCTTTCCTAATTTTATCTCTTGACTCTCGTGAAAAAATGGATTAAACTTCTTTTTAAATGGCAAAGACAAAAAGTGGTGGAAAAACAAGGCAAAAAACGAATCGCCCCGGTAAGCGATTGGGCGTTAAGTTATTTGGGGGAGAGAAGGCAAAAATTGGCCAGATTATTGTTCGCCAACGAGGAAGTAAATTTTATCCTGGAGAAGGGGTAGGAGTTGGGCGAGATTTCACTCTTTTTGCTTTAAGGGAGGGAAAAGTTAGATTTGGAAAGAAAAAAGGAAAACAGTTCGTTTCTGTGATTGACCAGAATTAATGTATGAATGAAGAAGAAAAAACAGTTATAGAAATTCCGATTGACGAACTCCAGGGGAATCCTCTTCAACCAAGAGGAGTGATTACTCCAGAATCTTTAGTAGATCTTGTTGATTCGATTAGAGAACATGGAATTCTTGAGCCTTTGGTAGTGGCTAAAACCCCAGCGGGATATCAAATAATTGCTGGAGAGAGAAGATGGCGGGCAGCAAAAATTGTTGGTCTTAAAACAGTTCCTGCGGTTATTAAAGAAACAACGCCGCGGGGGATGCTTGAAATGGCGATAGTTGAAAATGTTCAAAGAATCGATTTAAATCCTCTTGAGAGAGCCAAAGCTTTTCAAAGGCTAATTGGAGAATTTGGTCTTACTGTTGGAGAAATTGCTAAGAGAATTGGTAAAAGTAGCGCTTATGTTTCCAATTCTTTACGTCTTTTGAACTTACCTGATGCTTTAAAAGACGGTCTTCTTTCTGGTCTTATCACCGAGGGGCATGCGCGAGCTTTAGCCTCTATCGAAGATCCAAGAGTTATGGTTGAAGCCTATAAAATGGTTCTTCGGGAGTCGGCTTCTGTTAGAAGGGCGGAAGATATAGCCAGAAGAATGAAGGCTATAAGCGGGCAACAGCCCAAACATGGAGCATTTGGGCGTAAGACAAGAATTTATCATGAAGAAAGTGATCGAATTAGAGATGAAATAGAAAAGGCTCTTGGAGGACCTGAAAAAAGCAAAATAAGACTAACACGATCGCGGGCAGAGACAAGATTGATTATTATTTTGAAAGGAGATTTTAGTGAAACTGAAGAAAGACTCCAAAAAATTTATCACGGTATTTGCAAGAATTAATTAGATTTTTTAACGGATAAACCTTATTCTATCAATGGGCCAGTAGCAAAAAAAGGCTTTGCCAATTATAGCATTTCTTTTAATTGGGCCAAATTCGCGACTATCGCGAGAGTGGGCGCGATTATCCCCAAAAACTAAATATTCATTTTCTTTTAAAGTAATGGTTTTTCCTTCTCCAAGATAACTTCCTGCTGAAGTTTTAATTTCTGTGGGGAGATAATTTTCGGTTAATTTTTGATCATTTATAAAGATTTCTCCGTTAGAGATTCTTACTTTCTCTCCGGGTAAGCCAATAATTCTTTTTATATATTCGCACTCAAATTCGGCGCATAATTCTGAGGGAGGGGCTTTAAAGATTATAACTTCTCCTCTTTGAGGTGGCCTAAATCGGTAAGAGAGTTTATCTGTTAAAATAAATTCCTTGTCATGAAAATTTGCATACATTGAATTTCCTTGGACTTGGTGAGGTTGAAAGAGAAAAAGATAACAGATTACAAAGATTGAAAGGGCAAAGACGATAACCTGGATTATGTCTAAAAAAAACGAAGTTATTCTTTTGGTAAACTCTTTCATAGTTTTCTATTATACTCAATCTAAAGATTGCCTTTCAACTGGGAATTTGGTAAACTTAAAGTGAAAGGTCACGTAGCTCAGTTGGTTTAGAGCGTTCGCTTCACATGCGAAAGGTCCCTGGTTCGAATCCAGGCGTGACCACAGGTTTAAGATCATTTAAGATACAATTCTGCTTTTACGCCTCTATAAAGCCTCTATAAAAAAAGAGAATATTCCTTTTGACCTTCTACCGGAGGTTGAAAAGGGATAAAAACATAAGAAAGTTTTTAGTTTGGATATTGAAAAATAAGAATTTCTAATGGTGAATAGATCTGAAATCGGGTTTAAAACACCATTGAGAGTTGTGGAAATTTTATCAAAAGTTTATCAAAATTTTGAAGTGTTAAGATTTTTTAGATTTTAGGAGTTATTTGAGGAATTAAATTTTGGATTATTTGACAAAATAAAGCACGTGCTGTATTTTGGTAATTATGGAGATTGGAGAAGAATGGAAAGAAATTTAATAAAAACTATAGATAAATTAGAAATTTCTGATAAAAATATCGAAATTATTGCTAAGTCGCTCAAGAAAAAGTTTGATCTTGAGGAAGGGAAAAGAAAATATGCTTCCGTACGAGAAGTTTTGACAATTTTAGCTAAAGGAACAATGTTAATTTTTTCGTTTGTTACCCCTGGTCTAACCTTGGGTTTGAAAGATTTTATTAAGACAGAAAAATATCCAGACGCGAAAGAATGGAAAACCTTCAATCTATCTTTTCTTACAAGGACCATCAAAAGGCTCGAAAAACAGAAATTAGTAGAAATTGTTAATCAAGGGAAATATCGAGTTGTTAAGATTACCAGAAAAGGGAAAAAGAGAGTTTTGAGATATGCCCTTGATGAACTTGAACTTAAGAAGCCGGAAAGATGGGATGGGAGGTGGTATTTTGTGACTTATGATATACCTAAAGGGAAAAATTGGTTGCGCGATTTAATGAGAAATTTTTTGGCCAGGTTGGGATTTTATCGATTTCATGAAAGTCTTTATATCCATGCCTATCCTTGTCTTGGTGAAATAGAATTTCTTAGGGAATATCTTGGTGTTTCTGAGTTTGTTAAGGTTTTGGTGGTAAACAAAATTGAAAATGACGAGGTTTTTCGTAATTATTTTGGTATATAGTTAAAGGAGCTAAATTCTTTTCCATCTGTTTCTATTATGCTTAATTATCATAATCATATCATTTATTATCTTATCTATTATTTATATTTTGATTTTTATGCATTATGAGTATTGTGTTTTTATGTTATTTGTTTATTTTGACAAAATAAAGCACGTGCTGTATTTTGTCATTTACGGGTTTTAATCACGGATAGTATAGGTAATTTTATTTATTTTTTTTATTTAATTTTTTCTTTTGATTCCTTTGATTTCTGGATTTCTCCTAAAAGATCCTTTTGGTTTATGGTTTTTAATGGAGAAGATTTTTTAATTCTAATTTGAGATTTTAGATTTAATCTTTGATATTTTTATTAAAATCTGAGAATAATTTTTTTAGAGAGTAGAAAGAAGGTATTCAACGTCTTCTTTAAGGAGAAGGTAGGCCTTTGGTTTTATAAAACCTTTTTTGAAGTAAATTTCAAGTTCGCGCAAAAAATCCTTAAGAATTATTTTTGTCTCATTAATTTTACCTTTGTTTTTAAGTTTTTCTGCTCGATTAATCTTTGTAAGCAGAACTTTTGCAATTCCTATTTTAGTTATCATTCCGCTTTTTTGACTTTCCAAAATATCTTGTTTTGTTCTTGAAAAAGTTGAGGTTCTTTGGATATTTTCACTTTCTCCTCCTTCTTTTTCAATTAGACTGAAGGTAGCCGGGTTATTTGGATTGGTAAAGCCGAAGAAAGATTTTGCAGTTGGATTAGCCTCTTGGTCGTAAGAGTAGATGTCAAGATTGAAAGAGGCGCTGGTTGAGGCGGTAACAGAAATAGCATATTCTCCTTCAGGTGGTTGATTATAGTTTAAAATATTAATTCCCTTTCCTCCAATTTCGCCACTAATATCATCAGTCAAAGGTCCTTCAAAATAAAATTCTCCTTGAGAATTGCCGTTTCGATCGGTTAAGGTTAAATTGACATGAGGATCAACTACAAAAAGGAGGGCAGAAAGATTGGTAGAAGTAGGAAGCAATCGTCGCATGGAGATAAAGTCGTTATTGTAGGCTTCAAGAGTGGTTTTTTCGCTCCAGGCTGGATCGTTGATTAAATAAGAACCATTGGTTTTGCCGGTTGAGACAATAAAATGTCCTGGTACTTCAAGGATTGGAGGATGATTGTTTACCAGATCGTTATCAAGGAGAGAGAAATCTTTGCCACTTCGGCGGAATTCAAGAATAGGTGAGCTAATTTCTTCATGCATAATTTTTGATAACCTAGTTAAGGCATACCAATTTAAATGTCCTTCTCTAAGATAACCATCAGTTTGGTTTTTTAGCCAATTATTTAAAGAGCCTGGATTAAGATTTTCTCCGCCAGGAATTTTATTGATTCCGTAATAAAGAAGAGTCATTGCTCCCGAGGTTAAAGCACATCCCCAACGAGAGATTGTTGGCTGGGTTGGTGCCCATAAGGAGGCTTGATTATATTCCTCTGATCCCCATGGTTCTATTTTTTGGTTTAAGTAGGGGACAAGGAGAGGGGGGATTGGGGTTATCGTCGGCGTTGGTTCACAAGGTTCGGAATCACAAACAATAACATTGTCAAACCAAACAGACGAGAGGATGGCACCTGACGAAACATACAAAGCAATTTTGCCGTTTGGGAGAGGATTGTTCCACATTACGTAGTCTTTTACTATAGGAATGTCATTTGCATAAAAAGAAACAGAATTCCCTTTTACTACTATTTTTAAATTGTAAATAATATTATTTTCAAAGGAAAAGTTAGCTACGCCTACGTCTGAGTAATTGCCGTTTATTCTCATACCAAAATAAACACTATTCCCAGCCATATGAAACCCGTACCAATTATTTATGTCTTGGTATCTAAAAACTATATTTTTATCGACACCAACCTTTCCTAGCATTTGTACTTTATAAACGTAGTTTGTCCATGAAATATCGCCATTGCTAGAAAAGGTTCGCATATCGCCGTAATTAAGGGTTATTCCGTATCTGTTCTCCGAGTCTACTAGCCACTTGGAATCTTGCCATACCGGATCATTTGGGTCTGATGGTGTCCAATATTCAACGGTCCATCCATCAGCGTTTCCATCATTGAAGTCATCTTGGAAAAGGACCGATGCTAATGCTATTTCAGGAAACGCAAACAAAGAAGAAATAAAAGTAGAAATAAAAAAGATGAGGATGGATAGTTTCTTCATCTTATTTTTGAAAGTAAACAATAAAAAATGGTTTGTCAAGGGGGAATTTTGATGGTAAGATTATAGAGGTAATTATGAAAAGGAATCTATCACTTATTTACGAGAAGTTTTACAAAGGAATCAAATTGCAAAAAAGAATTATTGGAAGGAAAAATTTTACCTATCGCTTAATTTTGGATGTCTTAGAACCTAATCTGACAAAAGGGAAACAAGTTTTAGATATAGGATGTGGGGCTGGAACTTTAAGTTTTTATATTGCAAGTAAAGGATGTTATGTAAATGGAATTGATATTTCCCTTAAAGCTATTGAAGCATGTAGGCTCAACGCAAAAAAATTGAATGTAGAAAAAAATACTAAATTCCAAGCAGCAGAATTTTTAGAGGTTGAAATAAATCGGAAATTCGATTTAATATTGTGTAATGAAGTATTAGAGCATCTAATTAATGACAATCTTGCTATTGAAAAAATATTTAGTAGCTTAAAAATTGGTGGCATAGCGATAATTACTGTCCCCTTACAAAATGCGCCACTTTTTCGGTGGGGTTTTATGAAAAAGTTTGATAGGAGCGTAGGCCATCTAAGGAGGTACAATACTGATCAACTAATTAATCTAATAAAAAAGAAAAATTTCGAGATTATAGAGGAGAAAAGAATAGAAGGCGTCTTCAGAAATTTTCTATTTACATCAAGATTTGGGGGTCAGATTGTTCGCATTGCAAATAGATTTGCAATAGTTTCTGATTTTTTAACTTTCCTTGACAATATAACATTAAAACTCTTTGGAGAATCGCAGATTATAGTGGTGGCGCAAAAGCCAAGAAAGGAGAGGAAATGAAAGTTGGGTTTGATGGACGATATGCTGAGGGAGACCTGGTTGGCGTAGGGAAGTATATTGCTAATTTAGTTGGGCAGCTGGTAAAAAAGAATATCAAGTGCGTGATTTTTTACTCTAAAGAGCCGAAATATCCAATTTTTGGTAAGAATATTTCCCAAAAAATTCTTAATTCAGAAAACCGTTATCTTTTTGAGCAAATAAAATTACCTTTGGCTTTAAAAAAAGAAAAAGTCGATATTTATCATGCTTTGGGGAATTTGGGGGTGCCTTTACTTTGCCCAGTTCCTGCGATATTAACAGTTCACGATATTATCCCCCTTTTAATTAAAAACTACTTTAATTATTCAAAATTACCATTCATTACGAAATTTTCTTATCTTTTTCGCCTTAAAACGTCAATTTTTAGGGCCCGTCGAGTTATTGTTGATTCCGAATTTACTAAAAAAACTTTAGTGGAAAACCTTGGGGTAAAGCCAATTAAAATTAAAGTAATTTATCTGGGTGCTCCCAGGGTAATTTTGAAAACAAAAAAATTGATTTTTGATTTAGAGCCAGGAAGATACGTTCTTAACCATGGGGGTATTGATATTAGGAAAAATTTAGATCGCCTAATTAGAGCATTTGCTAAAGTAGTTTCCCAATATCCAAACTTAAAATTAGTTATTACCGGTGAAAATAAAACAATGAGATCGGAATTGGATAAAATCGTTAAGGATTTAGGATTGGAGAATTTAGTTGTTTTCCCAGGATATGTTAAAGAAGAGATTCTTGAGTCTTTAATAAAAAACGCTTCTTGTATTTGTTTCCCCTCTCTTATTGAAGGTTTTGGAATGCCAGTTTTGGAGGGTTTTGCTTTTGGGGTGCCAGTTATTACTTCAAGTACTTCAAGTCTTTCGGAAATTGCCAATGGAGCCGCCTTTTTAGTTAATCCGGAGAATGAAGAAGAAATTGCTCTAGCAATATTAAAAGTAGTTAGAGAAAAAAAGACGAGAGAGGAATTAATAAAAAAGGGAAGAGAAAGAATAAAAGATTTTTCTTGGGAGAAAACAGCTGAGGAAGTATTAAAAGTTTACCGGGAGGTTTGAACCTATGCAAACCTCTAAGGTTGGAAATGAAAAATTCTTTAGTGATTACTGTATTAAATGAAGAAAAAACAATTAAAAAACTTCTAAAATCATTGGAAAATCAAATTAAAAAACCAGATGAGACGATTTTTGTTGATGGGGGTTCTTTGGATAGGACTTTTAAAATAATTGAAAATTGGAAAGATAAATTTAAAGATTTAAGAATTAAAGTTTTTCTTAAAAAAAGAGCAACAATTGCTCAGGGGAGAAATTTTGGAGTAAAGAAAGCAAAAGGGGAAATTATTGTTATGACTGACGCCGGATGCATTCCTCACCGAGACTGGTTTAAGAAAATTACTGATCCGTTTGAGAAAGGGGAGGTTGATATCGTCGCTGGATTTTACAGAATGACTGGGAAAACAGTTTTTCAGGAATGTTTGGCCTGTTATTTAGGAATTTTGCCTGAAAAACTTAATCTAAAAAACTTCATGCCTTCGACCCGATCAATAGCCTTTAAGAAAGAAATTTGGGAAAGGGTTGGTGGATTTAATGAAAAATTGGAGCGAGCGGGTGAGGATACCCTCTTTAATTATCGAGCAAAAAGACTAGGAGCAAAATTTATAACCGTCCCCGACGCCTTAGTTGATTGGGAAATGCCCAAAACTTGGCGTGAGGCAATTAAAAAATTTTATATTTATGCTAAGGGCGATGGCCAGGTGGGAATTTGGTGGGATCCATCTAAAAAAATTACTACTCATAATCTTAAAATTAACACTATTTATTTAAGATACTTTTTAGGGGCATTATTTTTTTTGGGTGGATTTTTTTTGAAATTTTTTTGGCTTCTTCTTTTTTTTGCTTTTTTAAATTATCTTTTGTGGGCAGTTTTTAAGAATTATAATTATGTAAGAAAAATTTTGGCTATTTTTTATCTACCGGCGATTCAGATAGTTTCTGATTTTTCGGTTATGACTGGTTTTTTGGCGGGTTTAAGAAAAAGAATATGATTTCTGCTGTTGTTTTGACTAAAAACGAAGAAAAAAATATTAAAGAATGTTTAGAAACACTTCAGTGGTGCGATGAGATAATTGTGGTTGATGATAATTCTGAGGATAAAACGGTGGAGATAGCCAAAAAGATGAGGGCGAAAGTTTTCATTCGGTCGTTGGGAAGAGATTTCTCAAACCAGAGGAATTTTGGATTGGAGAAGGCAAAGGGAGATTGGGTTTTATTTGTTGATGCTGATGAACGTGTATCGCTAGAACTTCAAAAAGAAATCGAGTCAGTTCTGAAGAACGGAAAGTCAACGGTTAGCGGTTATTTATTGAAAAGAGAAGATAGAATTTGGGGGCAATCTTTAAAGTATGGTGAAACAGCCGGAATTAGATTGATTCGGTTAGGCAAAAAGGGTAAAGGAAAATGGGAAAAACCTGTCCATGAAACTTGGAATATTAAAGGGGAAGTTGGAGAACTTAAGTCTCCGTTGTTTCACTTCCCCCATCCAACCATAACTGAATTTTTAGAAGAAATTAATTTCTATTCTACGCTTCGGGCTCGACAACTTTACCAGGAGAATAGAAAAACTAATTTATTTGAAATTTTGGCCTATCCAACGGGGAAATTTTTGAAAAATTATCTTTTAAAGCTTGGATTTTTAGATGGAATGCCAGGATTTGTAGTTGCTTTATTAATGAGTTTTCATTCCTTTTTGGTTAGGGCAAAACTTTATTTACTTTGGAAAAATAAAAAAATAGAAGGAAAAAACTCCCAACGCCAATTTTTAAGTATTAAATATTTGCTTTTTTTTGCCTGGGCTGGATTTGTGTTGATTAAGTACATTTTGATGTTAGGAAAAAGAGGAGGAGTATGGTAGTTTTAGCTATAATTTCTGGGATTTATTCTTATTTAATTTTATCTTTGGGGCTTTTAGGTTGGCTATATCGTTTGCCGGTATTTATTGTTTCTATCCCTTTTTTGATTTTTGGTGCTGCCTGGATTAAAAAAGATTGGCACTTCAATTATTTAAAGTGGATAACAGAAATAAGAAAAGATAAATTTTTATTAATTTTATTAGGAATTTTGATAATTCAGGTTATTATTAATTTTCTTGGTGCCATTTCTCCAGAACTTTCTTTTGACGCTCTTTGGTATCATTTAACTCCACCGAAACTTTATGTTCAAAATCATCAGATTTTTCATATTCCTGGTTGGCTTCTTTCGGTTTCGACTTTACCGCGATTGACAGAGATGTTTTATACCGTCGCTCTACTTTTTTCTAATGAGATTTTGGCAAAAATTATCCATTTTGCTTTCGGAATTTTTGTAGCAATAGCTTTGTTTAATTTATTGAAGCGTTATTTGCCTTTGAGAACTTCTCTTTTGGGAGTGGTAACTTTTTACACAATGTTAATTATTGGTTGGCAATCAACCACTGCTTATGTAGATTTAACAAGAACTTTCTTTGAAATTTTGGCCCTCGATTTATTTCTAAAATGGATCGAAACAGAAAAAGAAATTTTTCTTTGGGAAGCGGGGATTTTAACTGGTTTAGCAATTTCCACTAAGATTTTGGCTTTTGGGACGCTTTTTGCCTTTTTGTTTCTAATTTTAATTTTGAGAGGAAAAAAATCGTTTTGGCAAATATCGAAATTCATCTTTTTGGCGGTTTTAGTCGCTTCGCCTTGGTTTACCCTTTCTTTTATAAATACTGGAAATCCTTTATTCCCTCTTTTTGGGAGTTTCCGAGAACCAAGCATCTCGATTGAAGGTCCAAGTTTTTCCTGGATTAGTAAAAATATTGGTAAACTTCCCTTGCTTCTTTGGAATGCCACTATTCACCCTGATGATATTATTTCGCCAGTTTTTTTAATTTTTCTACCTTTGGTTTTAGTTTTCCTTTGGAAGCAAAAATTGTCAATTAAAATTAGCGGTTTATATTTCCTTTTGGGAGTCTTTTTTGCTCCTACTACCTCCAATCGTTATCTTCTTCCTTATCTTCCCGCCTTAATTCTTTTAATATTTGTCGTTTTAGAGGGTTTTTTTAGAGGAAATAAAAATTTAGAGAAAATTTTTTTGGGAATTATAATTTTTTCTGCCATTTTAAACACCGGAAGTAGAGGATTAGCCACGAGAAAGTTTTTACCCTATCTTTTAGGTAAAGAGACAAAAAAAGAATTTTTAACTAAAAATCTTAATTTTTCTTTCGGAGATTTTTATGATGTTGATGGTTTTTTTGCCGAAAACATCAAAGATGGAGATTTAGTTTTAATTTATAATATTCATAATCTTTATTATGTTGATTTTCCCTTTGTTCATGAGTCTTGGGCAAAACCCGGAACTTATTTTACCCATATTTTAGTAGGAGAAGGAAGAGATTTGCCGGAGAAATTTGGTGAAAAACTTCTTCTTTATCAAAATTCAAAAACTAAAGTTAAACTCTATCTTTTTGCTGACAAGTACAAATGAAAAAAATTATCTTTTGGCTATTTTTTGTTTATTTCCTTTTATTTCCATTGGGACAATTAATAAGGATTCCTCCTCAATCTACAGAAGTTTCCGAAGTTCATTTTTATCTAACCGATGTAGCAGTCGCCACTATCGTTGTTTTTTGGTTTTTGGGGAAGTGGCTTTCAAAAAGTAGATTTTCTTTTCCGCCGTTGACCTGGCCAATTTTTCTATTTATTGCCTGTTGTTTTTGGTCTTTATTTTACAACTCTTTCCTATTGTCCGATAGGGAAGTGGCGATAGCCGGGTTGTATTTAATCAGATGGGTGGTTTATGCGGGGATTTATTTTGTGGTTTATGACTTGATTTATAATTCAAAACTAAAGATTTCGAATTTTAAATTGCAAATTGCAAAATGGCTAATTATTAGCGGCACAGTATCTGCTATTTTGGGTTTACTTCAGTATATTTTTATTCCTGATACGCGGTTTTTGGAAAAATACGGTTGGGATCCTCATTTATACCGTTTAATTGGAGCATTTTTTGACCCAGGTTTTTTAGGATTAATTTTAGTTTTAACTTTGATTTTGCTTATTTTAGAGATTTGGCCCTCAAAAAAAAATCCTTTTTGGAAAACAATAATTAAAGATAAAAAGAAAGTATTTCTGATTGTCATTTCTTATGTTGCTTTGGCGCTAACTTATTCAAGGGCTTCCTATCTTTCTTATCTTCTTTCTATGGCTTTTATTTCTTTTTTTAAAAAATCCCCAAAGTTTTTTCTGGCCGTTTTATTTATTTTTATTTTGACGGTTTTTTCTCTTCCTCGTCCTGAAGGTGAAGGGGTGAGGTTAGAAAGGGAAAGTACGATAAAGTATCGAATCATGAATTGGCAACAGTCTATTTTTATATTTAGCAAAAATCCAATTTTTGGAGTTGGTTTCAATGCTTATCGTTTTGCCCAAAGAAGATATGGTTTTTTAAATGAAGAAATTTGGCTTTTTACTCATGCTGGAGCAGGAGCTGATTCCAGTCTTTTGCTTATTTTAGCAACTACCGGGTTAGTGGGTTTTTCTTCTTATCTTTGGCTTATTAAAAAAATTTTAGAGATTGGAGATTTAAAAACTATTGTTAGTTTTTTGGCTATCTTGGTTCATTCAACTTTTGTTAATTCTCTTCTTTATCCTTGGATTATGGCGTGGATGTGGATTCTTTTGGGAATTGGTAACTCTAAGGAGAAAAGACAACTTTAATTTCTTTCTCGGTTTTATTTTCTGCTTTATCGTAGACAATAAATTTTAAAGTATTCTCGCCGTTTAAAAGACTATAGGTTAATGAAAAATTGCCGTTTTGATCTAATACTTCTAAGTGGTCATTGATTGTTAAAATTGCCTCTGGTTCAGTTTTCCCCGAGATGGTGATTTTTCTTTGTTTTTCGCCAATAAAGGTTTCTCCATCTTTTGGTTTCTCTATCTCCAGAGGAGGAGGATTTTTGTCGTAAATGATAGATGTTTTGGGAGAGGGTTGCCCTATATTTCCTGCCTGGTCAATGGCTACTGCATAAATTTCATTTTTTCCTTCCTCCAGAGGAACGCTATCTGCTAGAAATTTTCCCTCCTTTGAGGAAATTACTTTTTTAACTAAGGAATCATTTATATAGATTTCTATCGTTGCTCCTTCTTCAGAAAAACCTGATATGGAAATAATATTTTGGTTGGTGGCCTCAGGTAGGGAGTTAATTTTTGGTGGTGCTGGAGGTAAAATATCAGTTTTTTCGCCTTGGTTATCTGAATTTTTGATTTCGGAGAAGAAAAAAGCAATTTTAGTTAAAGCGGGGATTCCCAAAAAGATTATTCCAAATATTAGAAAGGTAGTTAATCCTCCAAAAAGGAATATTTTTCTGAGATTTCTAATTTCTTCTTTTTTTGCTAATCTTGAATAAGAAGGCATTTTTTAAACCGAGAGCCAGGAGTGGGATTCGAACCCACGACCTTGGCTTTACGAAAGCCTTGCTCTACCACTGAGCTATCCTGGCTTAAGAATTAGAGCGGGTGAGCGGAGTCGAACCGCCCTTTCCACCTTGGGAAGGTGGCGTTGAGCCGCTCAACTACACCCGCGTCTTTGTTATTACCTTGGTAGAGTTAAAATATTGCCAGGATGAATTAAATTCGGATTTGAGAGTTTGTTGGCCTTGGCAATTTTTGTCCACTTGTATCCATCACCATAAGCACGAACGGCAATTCCCCAAAGATGGTCCCCTTTAACTACCGTGTAGGTAGAACCACTAATTTCCTGACCAAGTTGTGTTTTTTCTGTTTTTACTTTTCTAATTTCTGCTTTTGGAATTTTTAATTCTTGTCCTTCAAAAATCTTGTTTGGATTTACAAGATTATTTTCTTTAGCAATATCGATCCAGTTGTAGCCAGATCCAAAAAACTTTTCCGCAATTTTCCAGAGATGATCTCCCTTTTCAATTTTATATACTGTTGGTAAACCCTCAGGGTAAATTTTCCCTCCTTCTTCAATTACTTTTATTTCTTCTGTCGTAGGAGCAATTTCTTCTTTAGATGGCTGTTTGCCTACCGATCTAAAATAATTAAAAATTATAATTCCTATTGCTCCAATTACTAAAGCCCCTAAGATCATGCTTACTGTTTGTTCAGAAAGTTTTAATTCTTTTAAAAATTCTTTTAAATTCATCTTTGCCCTTTTTCACCTCCCTTCTTTCCCCTAAATTGAAAAATTTAAGGGAAGGGCAGGATTGTAGGGCAGGTTAATTAAATTAAAATCTTTTTTGCGGACCCGACCGGATTCGAACCGGCAATCTTCGCCTCGACAGGGCGACATGTTAACCATTACACCACGGGTCCATTTTTAAAAAAATTAGAAAATTAGTTAAACTATAACATATTCTTGAGTAATCGTCAACGATTTGTTAAGATTGAGAAGAGGAAATGGTTAAGGAATTTACCAATAAAGAAATCGCTAAAATTTTAAAAGCGGTTGCCGCTGCCTATGAAGTTAAAAAAGGAGATAAATTTAAGATTATGGCTTATGATCGAGCCTCAACTTCAGTCGAACACGCCACTAGTGAAATTAAAGATCTTTGGGATGATGGGAAACTTAATGAACTTCCGGGAATAGGAGCAGCCATTGCTTCTCATCTTGACGAACTTTTTCGAACGGGAAGGGTTAGGCATTTTGAAGAAGTTATGAAAGGCTTACCTCCGGCAATGTTTGAGTTTCTATCAATCCCCGGCATTGGAGCTAAAACTGCTTATAAGTTGTGTCAGAAACTCAAGATAAAAAACCCAAAGACGGCTTTGAAAGAATTAGAAAGGGCAGCAAAATTAGGAAAGATAAGGATAATTGAGGGATTTGGAGAAGAGTCGGAAAAGAAGATTTTAGAGGCGATAGAAGCCTTTAAAAAAGGGCAGATTAAAGAAAGAAGAATGGTTTTACCTTATGCCGATACAATTGCCCAAGAAATAGTTTCCTATCTTTTGAATTGCAAGGCGGTAAAAAGGGTTGATACTTTAGGGAGTTTAAAAAGGATGGTTTCAACCATTGGTGATATTGATATTGCGGTGGCAACTGAAAGTCCTCAAGAAGTAATTAATTGGTTTTTGAAATACCCAAAAATAAAGAAGGTAATTGAAAAGGGGCCAACAGGCGCTTCAATTTTTCTTGAGAACGGTCGACAGGTTGATTTAAGAATAGGCAAACCAGAGGCTTATGGAGCGATGCTTCAGTATTTTATTGGGAGTAAACATCATAATATTCATCTTCGTGAATTGGCCTTGAAGAAGGGTTTTTCTCTTTCGGAATATGGTATAAGACCTTTAAAATTTAAAAAGGATAAGCAAAAAATTCTTGAATTTGAAAAAGAGGAGGATTTTTACCATTTTTTGGGTTTAGATTGGATTCCTCCTGAGCTTCGAGAAGACAGTGGTGAGATAGAGGCGGCTTTAAATCATACTCTTCCTAATTTATTAAAAATAGACGATATCAAAGGAGACCTTCATATTCATTCGAACTTTCCAATAGAAACTAGTCATGACCAAGGAACTGCTTCTATGGAGGAAGTTATTAGGAAAGGAGAAGAATTAGGTTATGAATATATAGGATTTACCGAGCATAATCCTAGTATAAGCAAACATAAACCAAAAGAAATTATTGAGATATTAAAAAGAAAAAAGGAGGAAATTGATAAA
The DNA here is from genome assembly GCA_964487495.1 of uncultured Gammaproteobacteria bacterium. GTDB lineage: Bacteria > Patescibacteriota > Microgenomatia > CAYGWK01 > CAYGWK01 > CAZAPL01. Next base: position 27,759 of record CAZAPL010000006.1, read on the forward strand.
ATAAATTACTCTAATGAAAAAAGAGTAAGAAATATACCCATAAAGGCTCTAAATGGATTGGAGATAGATATTAAGCCTAACGGGACGTTGGGTATTCCCGAGGAAGGATTAAAGCTTTTAGATTATGCCATTGTTTCTGTTCATACAAGTTTTAAAATGAACAGAGAAGAAATGACTAAAAGGATCTTGAGCGCCTTGGAACATTCAAAGGTTAAAATTCTTGGTCATCCAACGGGGAGAAAACTAAACGAGAGAGAAGGTTACGAACTAGATTGGGAAAAAGTTTTTGACTTTTGCCTTAAAAAAGGAAAATGGCTAGAGATTAATGCTTGGCCTGATAGACTTGATTTGCCAGATGTTTTAGTTAGAGAGGCAGTGAAAAGAAAAGTGAAAATGGTTATTTGTACCGATTCTCATTCCTTAGAACATTTAAATTTGATGCGTTATGGAGTTGCCGTAGCCAGAAGGGGATGGGCAGAAAAAAATGATATAATAAATACATTGCCTTATAAAGAGTTTAAAAAATTACTAAATTTAGGTTAATTTTGAAAGGGGGTGAATAAAATTATGTCGTTTTTATTAGTCTTTTTAATTATTTTTGGAGGGATTTTCTTATATATTTGGTCTTTATATAATCAGTTTATTACCTTAAAAACAAGAATTAAGGCTTCAATCCAAGAAATAGGCAATCAGTTGAAAAGACAGGCTGATTTAATTCCCAACTTAGTTTCTTCGGTTAAGGGATATATGAAGCACGAAAAGGATATTTTTGAAAAGTTAACAGAAGCAAGAAAAGCGGTTATGGAGGTATTAAACACGGAAGACACCCAAAAACTAATAGAAGTAAGTGGTAGGCTTCAAACTGCTCTTTCGCCAATCAGGGCGGTTTTTGAATCAACACCTCAACTTCAGGCTGCCGGTCCAACCTCCAAGTTAATGGATGAGTTAAGAGATACTGCTGATAAATTGATGTATTCCCGAAGGACTTTGATTGATTTAACTGCTGATTATAATATTAAAATTGATACCTTCCCTTCAAATCTGGTAGCAAAGATTTTTGGTTTTGAAAGGGAGGCGGGGCTTAAATTACCAGAGGAGGAAATAATAGAAGTTAAAAAAGAGGAATTAGGCACGCCAAGGGTTGAGCTTTAATTTAGAAAGGGTGATAAAAGGAAATGATAAATGTTTACGAACAAGTAGATCGTAACAAAAGAAACAGTACCGTTATAATGGTATTATTTGTTGTTTTTGTGACCTTTTTCTTTTGGATCCTTTCTAGACTTTTAGGTTATAGTTTAGAAACCGTTGCTTTTGGTTTTATCTTGGCAGGTCTTTTTTCATTTTCTAGTTTTTGGTGGGGTGATAAAATAATTTTGACTATCTCCGGAGCAAGGCCGGCGGATAGGAAAAGGGATTTTAATTTCTTTACTGTTGCTGAAAATCTTTCTTTGGCTGCTCAAATTCCCATGCCAAAACTTTACGTAATTGAAGATACAGCCCCAAATGCGTTTGCCGCAGGAAGAGATCCTCGTCATGCAATAGTTTGCGCTACTACCGGCTTATTAGAAAAACTCGACAGAACTGAACTTGAGGGAGTAGTTGCTCACGAGATTTCTCATATTCGCAATTACGATTCAAGATTAATGGGAATTGTGGCGATTTTAGTGGGGATGGTGGCTCTTCTTTCTGATTGGGCCTTAAGGGGAGCGGGATTTGGGAGAAGAGAAAGAGAGGATAATAGAGGAAGTTTAGGGGCAATTCTTTTTCTTCTGGGAATAATTTTAGTTTTGCTTTCTCCCTTAGTTGCCCAGCTAATTCAATTGGCGATTTCTCGAAGACGAGAGTTTTTGGCTGACGCCTCGGCCGCTCTTTTAACTCGATACCCGGAGGGATTGGCGAGGGCTTTAGAGAAAATTTCCAAAGATAGAGAGCCTCTTGAGGCGGCTAATAAAGCCACTGCCCATCTTTACATTATTAATCCTTTTAAAAATCAAAAATTTACTGGTTGGTTTGCTAATCTGTTTAATACTCATCCACCAGTTGAGGAAAGAATAAAAGCCCTAAGAGAAATGGTATGAGACAAAAAAAACAATTGACGAAAAAAGAGGTATCCCAAGTAGCAAAATTAGCAAAGTTAATAATTAGATCGTCAGAAATCAAAAAATTTCAAAAGCAACTTTTTCAGGTTTTAAATTATGTGGCAATTTTGAAAGAAGTTAATACCTCAGGAGTTGAACCTACAAGCCAGGTAACCGGTCTTGAAAACGTATTTCGGGAAGACGAAATTGGCCCATCCTTAACTCAAGAAGAGGCTCTTTCTGGAACAAAAAATAAGGAAAAGGGAATGTTTAAAATTAAAGCGATTTTTAATTAATTAGTAATTAGCAATTTAAAAAAAATGAACCTTGCTGAACTTACAATTGAAGAAGCCCAAGAGGGATTTAAAAAAAGGAGATTTTCTAGTGTTGAACTGGTGAAGTCCTGTCTTGAAAGAATTAAAAAGCTTGATTCTAAAATTCATGCTTTTATTACTGTTTGCGAAAAAGAAGCACTTGAACAAGCAAAAGAGGCGGACAAATTAATTAAACAATTAAACAGCCGGTCTTTGTTGGGGATTCCCATTGCGGTTAAAGATATTTTTTGTACTAAAGGAATAAGAACCACTGCCGGCTCAAAGGTTTTAGAAAATTATGCCCCCGTTTACGATTCAACCGTAGTAAAAAAACTTAAGGAAAGTGGAGCAGTAATTATAGGGAAAACCAACCTTGACGCGTGGGCTCATGGTTCTTCTGGAGAAAATTCTGATTTTTTTCCTACAAAAAATCCTTGGAATTTGGAATACGTTCCTGGAGGTTCAAGCAGTGGTTCAGCAGCCGCAGTTGCTGCCGACATGGCAATAGGCGCTATAGGATCAGATACCGCCGGTTCAATCCGCTTGCCTGCCTCTTTTTGTAATTTAGTTGGTCTTAAACCAACTTATGGAAGAGTTTCTCGCTACGGAGTGGTAGCAATGGCTTCTTCCTTAGATACCATGGGGTCTTTAACTAAAAGGGTAAAAGATGCGGCAATTATTCTTAAGGTAATTGCTGGGAAGGATTTTTATGATTCGACTACCGTTGAAAAAAAAGTTCCCGATTATTTAAAAAGTTTAAAGAAAGGAATAAAAGGTTTAAAAATTGGGGTTCCAAAAGAGTATTTTGTTGAAGGAATGAATTCAAAAGTAAGAGAAAAAATCGAAGAGGCAATTAAAGTTTTGAAGACTTTGGGAGGGAAAATATTTGAAGTTTCTCTCCCCCACACTAAGTATGCGATCGCTGCTTATTATATTATTCAACCTTCTGAGGTTTCTTCAAATTTGGCTCGCTATGATGGGATAAGATATGGATTTCCAAGAGATAAATTTGGGGATGAGGCCAAGAGAAGAATCATGATTGGAACATTTGCTCTTTCTTCCGGGTATTACGAGGCTTATTACTTAAAAGCAATGCAAGTTCGAACTTTGATTAAGAAAGATTTTGAGGAAGTTTTTAAAAAGGTTGAAATCTTGGTTGCTCCGGTTTCACCAACCCCTCCTTTTAAATTAGGGGAAAAAACTAGCGATCCTTTAAAAATGTATCTTTCTGATATTTTAACCGCGACTGCAAATTTAGCCGGTATTCCTTCTTTGGCAATTCCTTGCGGTTTCGTTGATAATCTTCCGGTAGGCTTCCAAATTCTTGGTCCTCATTTTTCAGAAGAAATTTTATTTCGTGTTGGATACCACTACGAAGAAGAGACTTTTTGGTATAAAGAAAAACCAAAAATATTATGAAAAATCCATTTTTAGAAGTTTTAAAAGAAATAAATTTTTTAAAAATTTGGGGATCTCAAATTCTTTCCCAAATAACCATTAATCTTATTAATTTTGTTATTGTTGTTCAGATTTTTGAGGCTACTCATTCAAATGTGGCTGTTTCTTTGGTTTGGTTTTTTTATGCTATTCCCGCTGTTTTACTTGGTCCATTTTCAGGGACATTAGTTGATATTTTCTCAAAAAGAAAAATTTTGATGTTTACCAATTTTATTCAAGCCACCGTCGTTCTTTGTTATCTTTTAGTTAAGCAGAAGATTTGGCCAATTTATTCAATCGTTTTCCTTTATTCTTTGGTTAATCAACTTTATCTTCCAGCAGAGTCGTCAACTTTACCTTGGGTAGTTCCCAAAAAACTTCTCCCGGCGGCAAACTCTCTTTTTCTTTTTACGGTTTATGGGGCTTTGCTTTTAGGTTTTGGTTTTTCTGGTCCCTTAATGAGGCTAATTGGGAGGGAATCACCGTTTATGCTTGGATCATTTTTTCTGTTTACTGCTTCAATTTTAGTTTCTCTTCTCCCCCAAGAGAAGAAAAAAGAAAAAATTAAAAGTATTAAGTTTTTTTTATTAAGAGTGAAAGAGGGATATTTATTCATTAAAAGCCAGCCGTTAATCCTTTTTCCTTTATTTCTTTTTGTCTTTTCTCAGGTTATAATTGGAATAATTGCCGTTTTGGGTCCTTCTTTGGCGACAGAAGTGTTTTTAATTGATCTTTTAGATATTGGCCCTTTATTGATTTTACCGATGGGAATTGGTGCCGTAGGAGGTTCGGTTTTTACCACTTTTTTTCTGAAAAGAAAAGTTCGAAAGAAAAAATTTATTTCTTTTGCCTTAATTCTTGCATCATTTTCTATCTTTTCAACCGCAACATTGGCTTCTTTAGCAGGGAGACTTTCTTCTTTATTGGGGATAATAATTACTTTTTTTCTTGGTATAAGCATCGTTATGGTGCTTATTCCCGTACAAACTATTCTTCAGGAAAAAACTCCTGAAGATAAAAGAGGAAGAGTTTTTGGGGTTTTGGGTTTTTCTATTACCCTGGCTTCTGTTTTGCCTGTTCTTTTTGCGGCTACGCTTGCCGATGTTCTTGGAATAAGATTTGTTCTCTTAATAGTTTCTTTTATGCTTTTTATCGTTTGGCTATTTTCTTTAAAGGAGCCTTATGAAATTTTTTCCAATAATCGGAGTTGAAGTTCATATTGAACTTAAGACAAAAAGCAAAATGTTTTGTTCTTGCTCTGCTTCCCATTTTGGCAAAGTACCAAACACTCAAGTTTGCCCCGTTTGTTTGGGAATGCCGGGGGCGTTGCCGGTAACGAATAAAAAAGCCGTTGAATGGACAGTTATTGCCGGTTTGGCCTTGAATTGTCAAATTGCCGAATTTTCTAAATTCGATCGAAAAAATTATTTTTATCCTGATTTGCCAAAGGGGTATCAAATAACCCAATATGATATGCCTTTAGCAAAAAATGGTAAGTTAGAAATCAGTAAAGGAAAGATTATAAGAATTAGAAGGGTTCATCTTGAAGAAGATACAGGAAAATTATTCCACGAAAAAACAAAAACTTTAATTGATTTCAATCGAGCAGGAGTGCCTTTAATTGAAATCGTAACAGAACCGGATATTAATTCTTCCTTAGAGACAAAAGAATTTTTGGAAAATCTTCAGCAGATTATTCGCTATCTTGGGATTTCTCAGGCTGATATGGAAAAAGGACAAATGCGTTGCGAGCCGACCGTTAATCTAAAAATTGAAGAAGACGGTAAGATCTATTATACTCCTTTAGTTGAATTAAAAAATATTAATTCTTTCCGTTTTGTTCAGAAGGCGATTGATTACGAAATTGATCGCCAAATCAAAGAATTTTCCAAGACCAGAGTTGAAAAAAGGCCAGGCAATAAAACAACCAGAGGTTGGGACGAGAAAAAGGGACAAACAGTTTTACAGAGAGAAAAAGAAGAAGCCTCAGATTATCGTTATTTTCCGGAACCAGATATTCCTCCAATTAGGTTGTCTACTTCTTGGATTTTAAACTTGAAATCTAAAATTCCGGAGTTACCAAAGGAAAAGGCAAAAAGATTTATTGATGATTTTGGTTTATCTGAGTACAATGCAAAAATTTTGGTGAAAGACTTAAAAATAGCAAATTTTTTTGAAAGGACCCAAAAGTTAGCAGAAAAATTAAAAACAGAGAAAAAAACTTTTCCAGCAGCAACAACAATTGCTAACTGGATAATTAACAAAAAGATTAATCTTGAAAAAATCTCGCCCCAAAAATTGATTGAAACAATTCTTAGTCAAAAAGAAAGAGTTTTTTTAAGTAAAGAAGAAATTGAAGAAAGAGTGAAAAAAGTTATAGATAAAAATGCCAAGGCAGTGAATGATTTTAAGAAAGGTAAAAAACAGGCGCTGGAGTTTTTAATAGGGCAAATAGTAAGAGAAACCGAAGGTAAAGTCGATGTAAATCAAGTTCGTAATCTTCTTCTTGAAATTATCTCTTAAAAAAGATTATTATTTTAAAGGGCAGGCAAAATTTATTTCTTAAATTGATTTCTAAAATAATATGGCAGAATTTACTCATCTTCATGTTCATTCCGAATATTCCCTTTTAGATGGTTTAGCAAAAATCCCTATTTTGGTAGAGAGAGCCAAAGAATTAGGGATGAAGTCTTTGGCTTTAACTGATCATGGAGTAATGTATGGGGTTATTCCTTTTTATCTTACCTGTCTTGAAAAGGAGATTAAGCCTATTATTGGGGTGGAAATTTATATGGCGCGGCGTTCTCGCTTTGATAAACAGCCAAAAATTGATGCCGATCAATATCATCTTGTAATTTTGGCCAAATCTCAAGAAGGTTATAAAAATTTAATTAAGTTGGTAACTGCGGCCCATCTTGAAGGGTTTTATTATAGACCAAGGATTGATTTCGAAATTCTAAAAGAGAATTCAAAAGATTTAGTTATTCTTTCTTCGTGTCTTGCCGGAGAAATTCCCTCATTGATTTTAGAAAACAAAATTAGTCAAGCAGAAAAAAGAGCTAAGGAATTTCAAGAGGTCTTCGGTAAAGACTTTTATTTTGAATTAGAAGTGCATCCAAATATTTTAGACCAAGACAAGGTGAATTTAGAATTAATTCATCTTTCCCGAAAACTTGGAATTCCCCTAGTGGCGACTAATGACGTTCACTATGTTTTTCCTGAGGATGCGGCTGCTCAAGATGCTCTTTTGGCAGTTCAAACTCAGAAGAAAATTTCTGACAAGGATAGATTGACAATGATAGATTCGCCTGATTTTTATCTTCGTTCACCCGAAGAAATGGAAAGACTTTTTTGGGAAGTTCCTGACGCGATTAAAAATACTCAAGAAATTGCGGAGAAATGTGATCTTAAAATTGAGATGGATAAATGGATCTTGCCTAATTATCCTTTGCCTAAAGGAGAAACTGCAGAAAATTACCTAAGAAAACTTGCTTATGAGGGAGCCAAGAAACGATTTTCTGAAATTACCGAAGAAATAAGAAAAAGATTAGATTACGAATTAGAAATAATCTGTAAAAAGAAATTTGCTACCTATTTTTTGATTGTTCAAGATTTTGTTAATTGGGCTAAACAGCAGAAAATAAGAGTAGGTCCGGGAAGAGGATCGGCAGCCGGCTCTTTAGTTTCTTATGTTTTGCGAATTACCTCTATTAATCCTTTAGAACATAATCTTCCTTTTGAGAGATTTTTAAATCCGGAACGCCCCACTCCTCCAGATATTGATCTTGATTTTGCTGATGATCGTCGAGATGAAGTAATTTCTTACGTTACGGAAAAATACGGTAAAGATAAAGTTGCTCAAATTATAACGTTTGGAACGATGGAGGCAAGAATGGCTGTTAGAGACGTTGCTCGCGTTTTAGGTTATCCTTATTCAACCGGAGACAGAATTGCTAAGATGATTCCTCCAGGAACCCAGAGTTCCCAGAAAACAATTGTTGATGCTATCTCTTCAAATCCCGACCTTAAGGCTGCTTATGAAAATGAAGAAGAAACAAGGAAAATCTTAGATTTAGCAGCAAAACTTGAGGGAGTAGTTCGCCAGGCCTCAACCCACGCTGCCGGGGTGGTAATTTCTGATCGTCCCCTTATTGAATATGTCCCTCTTCAATGGGATAGTAAAAAAGAAAAAATAATTACCCAATATGATATGTATGCTTTAGATCTCAATGTTTCAGAACATGCAATTGGTCTTTTGAAAATGGATTTTTTAGGACTACGAAATTTAACCATTTTATCTAAAGCGGTAGAGTTTGTTGAATCCAATAAAGGCATAAAAATAGATATTTCAGAAATTCCCCTTGATGACAGTAAAGTTTATGAGATGATTGGGAGGGGGGAGACAACTGGAGTTTTTCAATTAGAATCGGCAGGAATGAGAAAATTAGCAAGGAGTCTTAGACCTTCTCGTTTTTCTGATATCGCTGCAATGGTGGCCTTATATCGTCCTGGGCCAATGGAGTGGATCGATGATTTTATAGTTGGCAAGAATAATCCCTCCAAAATTCGTTATCCTCATCCTGATTTGAAACCAATACTTGAGGAAACTTATGGAATTGCCGTTTACCAAGAACAATGCTTACAAATTGCAGTTTCAATTGCGGGCTATTCTTGGGCTGAGGCAGATATTTTAAGACGAGCAATCGGAAAAAAGAAAAAGGCTTTAATGATCTCAGAAAAGGAGAAATTTATTAAAAAATCGATTGAAAGAGGTTATAAAAAAGAAGAAGCAGAAAAAATTTTTTCTTTAATCGAAAGATTTGCAGGCTATGGATTTAATAAGGCCCATTCTACCTCCTATGCGATGGTTGCTTATCAGACTGCTTGGGTAAAGGCGAACTATCCATTGGAATTTATGGCGGCACTTTTAACTGCCGAATCTGGCAATGCCGATAAGGTTGCCTTAGCGGTTGAAGAATGCCGAAGAATGAAAATTGAGGTTTTACCTCCTGAAATTAATACCTCAGGCGTTGGTTTTTCAATTGAAAAAAATAAATCGTCAGAAAGCCTTGGGGCAATCCGTTTTGGACTTTCGGCGATTAAAAATGTTGGCGATGCGGCAATTGAAGCGATTCTTAAAGCACGAGAAACCGGAGGGAAATTTTCCTCCTTATCTGATTTTTGTCGTCGGGTTGACCCCCAAAAGGTTAACAAAAAGGTTTTAGAATCTTTAATTAAAGCAGGGGCAATGGATTGCTTTGGGAAAAGAGCGGCAATGCTTGCTGGTCTTGATCAAATAAGAAAAGGAGGGGAAATCATTCAAAGGGAAAAAAATAGTGGACAAGTCGGACTTTTTGAGGACCAGGAAGAAGAGTTAAAAAGGGTAAAAAGCAGCGAAGAACTTCCTCAAATTGAGGAGTTTTCTCGAATCGAACTTTTATCTTTAGAAAAAGAACTTCTTGGTTTTTATTTAACCGAGCATCCTCTCTCGCCAGTTCTTTCTCTTTTAGAAAACGAAATTTCTCACAAGATTTATGAACTTAGAGAAGAGACGGAATCCTTCGAAAAGGTAAAGATTGGCGGAATCATTTCCTCGCTAAGAATTGTTTTGACAAAAAATGGCCAGTCGGAGATGGCTTTTGCTACCATTGAAGACGAAACCGGAAAGATTGAGGTGGTAGTTTTTCCTAAAGTTTTTTCCTTAACTCGTTCTTGTTGGGTTAGAGATCAAATTGTTCTCGTAGAGGGAAAGGTGGAAAGAAGAGATGAAGGATCTTCTTTAATTGCTGAAAACGCATTTTCCCTTTCCCTGGCAAATAAAGAAAAGAAAGAGGAAAAATTTGATTTTGTAATTAGAGTACCTCAAGGGACTAACTCTCAGACCTTAATGGAATTAAATCGTTTATTGAAAGAAAACCCTGGTAAGAAAAAGGGAGTTTTAATTTTTGAAAATAATGGAAGACCAAAGAGATTAATTCTTGGATTCGGAGTCAATTTTACTGAAGAATTAGAGAAAAAGATAGAAAAAATTCTCAGATAAAATTTTTTTATAGGATTTTTAATTATTGTAAAATAAAATTGTAAAATAAACTTAATTTTTTATGGTTTTTAATAAAAAATTAGAAAACTTTAATCCCTTTTCTAAGAAAGATTTTATTTCTGTAGAGCAGATTACTTCACTAAGAGAGATTGAGTATCTTTTCCAAATTGCCGATTTAATGAAAGAAGCGGTAGAAAAAAAGAAAAAAAGTTTCTTGTTAGAAGACAAGACTTTAGTAATTCTTTTTTATCAACCAAGTACGCGGACCTTTACTTCTTTTCAGGCTGCTGCTCAATGGTTAGGTTGCCAAAGGATTATTGCTATTGCCGGCATGGAATTTTATTCATCAGCGGTTAAGGGAGAATCGTTGCCTGATACTATAAGAACTGTTGAACAGACAACTAATTGTGATTTAATAATCTTAAGACATCCTGATGATAATTCTTCGGAAATTGCCGCCAGATATGCCAATGTTCCGGTAATTAATGCAGGATCGGGGAAAAAAGAACACCCAACCCAGGCTTTATTAGATCTTTATACTATTAGACAAAAATTTGGGCATTTTGAGAATTTGAATATAGCAATGCTTGGAGATTTAAAAAACGGCAGAACAGTAAAATCTTTATCTTTGCTTTTAGGGGTTGTTTCTTCAAAAATTTCAATTGTTTTTGTTTCTCCTCCTGAGTTAAAAATTCCTAAAGAATTTTTAGAAAAGTTAAAAGAAAAGGGGATGAAGATAAAAGAAACGGAAAATTTAGAAGAAGTTTTGCCAGAAATTGACGTTTTATACGTAACAAGAATTCAAAAAGAATGGTTTGAAAACGAAGAAGAATATCAAAAAGTTAAGGGCAGTTATGTGATTACTCCAGAAATTATGAAAAAGGCTAAAAGAAAAATGATCGTAATGCATCCCTTACCGCGAGTTGATGAAATTGACTTTCGTTTTGATTCCGATCCTCGTGCTTTTTATTTTTACCAAATAAGAAATGGACTTTATATTAGAATGGCATTAATAGCGGCAATTTTAGGAAAATTTTAAATTATGTTTCCAAAATTCATTTTTGTCTCCGGAGGAGTAATTTCTGGCCTTGGTAAGGGAATTACTACCGCTTCAATTGGACTTCTTCTTAAATCTTGTGGTTTAAAAGTAGCCCCGCTTAAATGCGATATGTACTTAAATATTGATGCCGGGACAATGAATCCTTTAGAACATGGAGAAATTTTTGTCACCGATGATGGAACGGAAGCAGATCAAGATTTGGGACATTACGAGAGATTTTTAGAGCTTTCTTTATCTTGGGAAAACTATATAACTGCTGGTTGGGTCTACAAAAGAGTTTTGGAACGCGAAAGGGCGCTTGAATATGGAGGGAAATGTGTCGAGGCCTATTCTCATATTCCTCAGGAAATAATATCAAGATTTGAACTATTGGCAAAGAAGGCAGATATTGTTTTAGTTGAATTTGGGGGAACAGTAGGCGAATATCAAAATATCATGTTTTTTGAGGCGGCAAGGAGAATGAAAATTAAATACAAAGAAAATGTCTTATTTGTTCATGTTGGTTATCTTCCTATTCCTCCTTCTATTGGCGAGATGAAAACTAAGCCCCTTCAACAATCTATTCATGAACTAAATGAACTTGGTATCCAACCTGATATAATTGTTTGTCGCTCCGAAAGAATTATTGATGAGAGAAGAAAAGAAAAAATTGCTTTGGCGGCTGCTTTGGATACCAAGGCAATTTTTTCAAACCCCGATGTCCCTTCAATTTATGAGGTTCCGTTAATTTTAGAAGAACAAGGTTTAACCAAAATAATTTTGGAAAAATTTAGTTTAAAGCCTAGGAAGAAAGATTTATCAACCTGGAGAAATTTAGTCAAAAAGGCAAAAACGGTTAAAAAGGAAGTAAAAATTGCTATCGTAGGTAAATATTACACTTCAGGAGGGTTTTCTTTGGAGGATTCTTATGTTTCTGTTGTCGAATCTGTAAAACATGCTTCTTGGGCAAATGGAGTCAAACCAAAGATTTTATGGTTTGATAGTGGACAAATTGAAAAGGAAGGAATAGAAAAGCTAAATAAAGTTGATGGAATAATTGTTCCTCAAGGTTGGGGGAGTCGGGGAGTTGAAGGGAAGATAAAGGCAGTTCAATTTGCCCGAGAAAATAAAATTCCCTTTTTGGGTCTTTGTTTTGGAATGCAAATGGCTGTAATCGAATTTGCAAGAAATGTCTTAGGTTTTAAAAAGGCAACTTCAACTGAAGTTGACCCAAGAACTAAATTTCCAGTTATCCATATTATGCCTGAACAAGAAAAATATTTAAGGAAACATCAATATGGAGGAACAATTCGTTTAGGATCTTGGCCATGCAGGTTATTAAAAGGAAGTCTTTTGGAAAAGGCATATATTAAAAATCAAAAAAATAAAATTTCTGGCTCTAAATTAATTTACGAAAGACATAGACATCGATATGAGTTTAATAATAAATACAGACGACAATTCGAAAAGGCAGGAATAAAATTTAGCGGTCTTTCCCCTGATGGAAAAATAGTGGAAGCGGTGGAACTTTTAGATCATCCCTTTTTTATTGGTACCCAATTTCATCCGGAATATAAATCTTCTCCTTTACATCCTCATCCTTTGTTTTTAGAATTTATTAAGAATACCGTTTTGCGTTCCAAAAATTTACGGGATTGAAATTGAATAAAAGAAAATTATTGACAAAGAGCAGAGAATTTTGGTATTCTTAAAAAGACAGCGCAATAACCTCTTCTGCCCAAGAGGAATAGAAAAGGAAAAAAAGAATGGCAAGAGAAAATGAACTCCACTTTTCTTCAGAAGAAGAAACCTTACTTAGAAATTTTCTTAAATCTTTAATTTTAGAAAAAGGAGAGATTAAAGAAGGAGGAATTCTTGATGTAACAGGTTTCTTAAATCATCAGATTGATCCCACTTTAATGAAACTATTTGGCCAGGTAGTTTCTGGAAAATTTAAAAATCTTCAACCAACAAAGGTTTTAACTGCTGCAAGTTCAGGTATTGCTTTGGGATTAAACGCAGCAATAGGGCTTAGAATACCTTGTGTTTTTGCAAGAACCGATACTCCGATAACTTTTGGAGAAGTTTGGAGATCAGCAGGCCCATCTCACACAAAAGGCGGAGAAGTTTTCTATAATATAGATTGCCGATTTTTGGGTAAAGGAGATAGGGTTTTAATTGTTGATGATTTTTTAGCCACAGGGGCGACAATTCAGTGCTTGATTGAAATTTGCAATAAGGCAAAGGCAGAAATTAAAGGTATTGCTGTTGCTATCGAAAAGGCTTTTGAGGGAGGGCGAGAAAGACTAACCAGTCTTTTAGGCGACCAAATTCCTATTTATTCGGTGGTAATAATTGAGGCGATGGATAGCAAACGATTGGTTTTCAGGTGATAGCAGTTAATGAAAAAAATAAAAAGACACCTAAGAATAGGTTTAATGCTTAATTCAGAATAAAATTCAATGAGAACTAATAAATATAAAGTAATTATTGTTGGGGCGGGACCGGCAGGAATTTTTGCGGCAATCGAGTTATTAAATGGAGGAATAAAGGATATTTTAATTATAGACAAAGGAAAGTCGGTAAAAGATAGGTTGTCTACAGAGACTCTTTGCGGAGTCGGTGGAGCAGGATTATTTTCGGATGGGAAGCTTAATTTTACACCGGTTTTGGGTAAAACAAATTTAACAGAATTTGTCTCTTTGAATGAGGCAAATAAACTCATTTCTTATATAGAGAAAATTTTTTCAGATTTTGGAGTTAAAGAGAAAACTTATCCTACCGATATCAAAAAGGCAAAAGATTATCAAAGAGTGGCTAAAAGAAATGGGATGGAAATTTTATTGATAAAGCAGAGGCATCTTGGTTCTGATAAACTTCCTCAATATGTGGGAGAAATGGAGAATTTTTTGAGAGAAAAGGGAATTAATTTTTTTTTGGAAACTATGGTAGAAAAAATTTTGGCAAAAAACGGTAAAGTTTTGGGAGTAAAGACCTCTCAGGGAGAAAATCTTTTAGCAGAAAACCTTATTATCGCTCCAGGAAGAGTAGGAAATCAATGGTTATCCAAAGAGTTAAATTTGCTTGGCTTGGAAATGGAGCAGTGTAATTTTGAAATAGGAGTAAGGGTTGAAGTGCCGCTTGAGATAATGGAAGAAATAACTTCCGTGATTTACGACCCAACGGTATTAATTAGAACTTCTTCTTATGATGATCTTGTAAGGACTTTTTGTACTAATCCTTCAGGTTTCGTTGTTAAGGAGAATTATAAAAATTTTGTTTGCGTTAATGGCCATGCTACCAAAAACCATCGTTCTCCAAATAGTAATTTTGCTTTACTTGACAAAGTGAATTTGACAGAACCGGTTACAGATACGGTAACTTATGGAGAAAGCATTTGCTATCTGGCAAACACTATTGGCGGAGGTAAACCAATTTTACAACGCTTTGTTGACTTTAAACGTTATCGCCGAAGCACCTGGAGAAGGTTAAGAAAAAGTTATATTGAACCTACTTTAACTGACGTTACACCAGGAGATATAAGCATGGCTTTCCCTCATCGAATAGTGGTTAATATTGTAGAAGCTTTAGAAAAACTTGATCAACTTATTCCTGGGGTTTCCAGTGATTCAACTCTTCTTTATGCTCCGGAAGCAAAATTTTTCTCTGTTAAACCAAAAGTGGATAAAGATTTACAAACAGAGATTAAAGGTCTTTTTGTTGCTGGTGACGGTGCTGGGGTCTCGGGAAATATTGTAGGCGCCGCCGCTACCGGTATAATTGCCGCCAGAGGAATTTTAAAAAAGGATAAAAATTAATTATTTTAATTTTTCCATTTTGTGTTAAAATATCTTTAAGTATGGCAAATATGGCAAAATTAAAAGACACTACTTTTTCGGTTGGTGATAACGTCAAAGTTCATTTTGGGGCAGGAAATCCGTTTCAGGGAATAGTTATTTCTATTCGTGGAAAAGACGAAAATAAAACCTTTACTGTTAGACGAATCGGAGTAAATAAAATTGGGATAGAAAGAATTTTCCCTTTATCTTCGCCTCTTCTTAAAAAAATTGAGGTAGTTAAGAAAAATAAGAAGAGGGTACGCCGCGCTAAACTTTATTATTTACGCCCAGAAAAATAATGTTAAATACCCATAAATTAGGAGAGATAGGCGAGAATTTAGCAATAAAATTTTTGGAAAAGAATGGCTATAAAATTCTTGAGAGGAATTTTCGTTCAAAATTTGGAGAAATTGATATCATTGCCCAGGATAAGAATACCTTAGTTTTTGTTGAGGTCAAAACTCGATTGAATAATAAATTTGGATTAGCAGAAGAGGCAATCACTCCTTGGAAAATAGAAAAGATTATCAAAGCAGGAGAATATTATAAATTACTTCATCCAAAACTTCCCGAATCTTTAAGGATTGATGCCGTTTGTCTTAATTTTTCTCCTTTCGGGAATTTGGAAAAAATAGAAATTTTTAAAAACATTAGTGGTTAAAATAATAATTTAAGGCATTAAATTTTCTCTAAAGTTTTGCTATTATTCTTTTATGAAGATTTTAGGAATTGATCCGGGAACAGCGACTACCGGTTATGGTCTTCTCTGCGTTGAAAAAGATAATTTCAGTCTTTTAGATTTTGGTTGGGTAGAAACAAATAAAAATGATTCTCTTCAAGAAAGGTTAATCCTAATTCATCGGCGAATCTTGTCTCTAATTAAAAACCACAAGCCTGATGTTTTGGTTATAGAAAGACTTTTTTTTGCCTCAAATGCCAAAACAGCCATGGCGGTTTCGGAGGCAACTGGTGTTATTAGACTTGCTGCCGCCAAAAATAAAATACCGGTTGTGGAATATGTCCCTATGCAGGTTAAAATGGAAATTTGCGGGAATGGGAAAGCCAATAAAAAGGAAGTAAAAAAACAAATAAGAAAAATTCTTTCTATTCGTTCGCCAAATCATAAAAAATCTCATTTTGATGATGTTTGCGACGCCTTGGCGGTAGCAATTTGTCATGCCAGAAAGGGTATGATAAAATCTAAAGAAGAAAAGGAAAGGAGGTGAAAAAAGATGGCAGACCTTAAAGTAGGAAAAATAATTCATTATTACGATAAAATTGGCGTTGCCGTCGTAGAACTTGAAGATGATTTAAGAGTGGGAGAGACTATAAAAATTTCTGGTCATGGCAATGAATTTGTTCAAAGTGTTTCTTCGATGCAGATTGAACACGAAAATATTCAAGAAGCAAAGAAAGGGCAAACAATTGGACTTAAGGTAGACCAGGAAGTTAAAGAGGGAGATGAAATTTATAAAATAAATGCTTAAACATTTAAAGTTCATCGTTTTTTAAATATTCCCAAGGAATAATGATGAGATGGGAATTTGCTCCTGATATTAAAAGAAAAATTTGTTTTTTGGTTAAAAAACTTTCTTTAGATTATATTTCTCACAAAAGAATTTTCTGTTTTAGGAGTTTTGGTTCGAAATCAAACGCAATAGCCAGAATTTGGGCACTTCCAAAAATTTGGCAAAAGGCTTTGAATGTTAAACCGGGATATTGTATTGAAGTTATCTCCGAAAAATTTGATAAAATGAACAATCAAGAAAAAGAAGAAGTTTTAATTCACGAACTTAAACATATTCCCAAAAATTTTTCTGGTACTCTTTTAGGTCATAAAAAAAGAAAATGATTAAGATTCTCCATGGAGAAGACATTGTTAAAAGCCGCAAACGATTAACGGAGATTATTGAAGAAGCCAATCGAGAAAAAAAAGAAATTATTTATTTTGAGGGGGAAAAAGTTTCTTTAGAAGAAATCCGTTCCGCGTTAGAATCTAATTCTTTATTTGAAAAATCAAGGTTAGTAGTAATTGAAAACCCTAAAAACAAGCCAGAAATTTTTGATTATTTAAAAAATTATTCAATGAGAGAAAAAGAAGAAAGCGATTTAATTTTGTGGATTTCAGAAGAGGTCGACGAAAAAATTTTACCAAATGCCGAAAGAGAATTTTTTAAACCCTCGTCTTTAATTTTTTCTTTTCTTGATTCTCTTTTCCCAGGAAATTTTCAAAAATCTTTGAAAATTTTATCTCAACTTAAAGAAAGCGAAGAACCAGAAATGATTTTTAATATGTTAATTAGGCAATTTAGATTTTTGATTTTAGCCCGTGATTTGGGAGAAGCCGGTTTGCCAAATCAACCTCATTGGCGAAAGCAGAAGTTTTTAAATCAAGCAAAAAAATTTACTTTAGAAAAACTTTTTGCAATTTACCAAATGCTTCTTGAAATTGATTTTTCCCAAAAAACCTCAACTAATCCATATTCCCTTCCTTCATATCTTGACCTTTTAGTTTTAGAAATATTAAAATGAAACTATGGAAATAGATCCAAAAATTTTTAAAGATTATGATGTGAGGGGAAGTTATCCCAAAGAAATTAATTATTCAGTTTTTGAGGCAATAGGCAAAGAATTGACCCTTTACTTTAAACCAAAGGAAATAGCCATAGGAAGAGACAATCGAGAATCAAGTTTTGAACTTTTTTCCGGAATGGCTAATGGTTTTCTTTCTCTGGGCGTTGACGTTTTAGATTTAGGCTTAATTACCACTGACATGATTTATTTTTATGCGGGTAAGCATGGAGCCGATTTGAATATCATGGTAACTGGCTCCCATGCTCAAGGAGAGAATGGATTTAAAATTTGCCAAAAAGGAGCAATTGCTATTAGCGGTTTAAATGGCTTATATGAAATAAGAGACCGTCTTCTGAAAAGAAAAAAATTTCCGTTTTCTAGAAGGAAAGGGGAAGTTAGAAAGAAAGATATTCTTGAAGAATGGATTAATCACGTCCTTCTTTTTATAGATATTAATAAAATTAAACCATTTAAAATTGTCGTAGATACCGGGAACGGAATGGGAGGTTTGGTAATGCCTTTAATTGAAAAAAAATTGCCAGGAGAATTTATTAATCTCTTTTTGGAATTAGACAGCCGCTTCCCAAATCATTTTCCTAATCCCTTAATTAAAGAAAATCTTTCTGATATTAGAAAAAAAATTAAAGAAACAAAAGCCGATTTCGGAATTGCTTTCGATGCCGATGGTGATCGAGTATTTTTTCTTGATGAAAAAGGAAGAATTGTCAATGCAACAATTTTAACGGCAATGATTGCTTCGGCAATTCTTAAGAAAAATCCTGGAGAAACAATTCTTTATAATGCTGTTTGTGGGAGAATCGTTCCCGAGACAATTCAAAAATTTAAAGGAAAAGGAGTAAGAGTAAGAGTTGGTCATTCGTTAATAAAGGAATATATGAGGGAATATAATGCTATCTTTGCCGGAGAACATTCCGGTCATTTTTATTTTCGCGATAATTTTTATACCGATAGTGGTTTAATTACTTTTGTAAAAACCCTCGAATTTATTTCTGAAAGCAACAAACCCTTGTCGCAAATAGTTGATGATTTTTCTAAATATCCTCAGAGTGGAGAGATAAATTTTGTGGTTGAAGATAAACAAAAAATAATGAAAATGATAGAAAAAAAATATCAAGATAAAGCCTCTTCAATTGATTGGCTTGATGGAATTTCGGTTTGGTTCCCTGCTTGGTGGTTTAATGTTAGACCTTCAAATACCGAACCCCTTCTGAGGTTAAATGTAGAAGCAGACAACCAGAAACTTTTAAAAGAAAAAACAGAAGAAATAAAAAAGTTAATATTAAGGTTAGGAGGGAAGATAAAATGAAGAAAGGGTTTTTAACAACCCCTTTTGTTTCAAGAATAGAAAAACCCTGGGGCTATGAACTTATTTTAACTCCAGAAGAATCTAAAGTAACGGGTAAAATTCTTCATTTAAACGCCGGATGTCGTTTTAGTCTTCAGTATCATGACGAAAAAGAAGAAACTTTAATTTTAATTTCTGGAGAAGCAGAGATTATTTTGGAGAATGAAGATAAGGTTTTACAAACAATTAAGATGGAACCACGAAAGGGCTATTTTATTAAACCTTTTCAAAGACATCGAGTTAAGGGAATAAGTGATTGTGATATCCTTGAGGTTTCCACCCCTGAAAAGGGGAATACAGTTAGAATCGAAGATGATTATCAAAGAGGAACAGAAACAGAAGAAGTAAGAAGACTTCCAAACAGAGGTTGGAGTAAGTAGTTTTTTATGCCTGCTCATGGAAGAAAAAAATAAACATATTCTTTGGTTTGACCAAGTTGATAAGGAAGATATTGCCCTCGTTGGTGGAAAGGGAGCCAATTTGGGGGAGATGATTTCTTTCGGCATTCCCGTTCCGCCGGGTTTTGCCGTTTCTTCAAAGGCATATTTTTATTTTCTCGAAGAAAACAACTTAAAACCCCAAATTAAAAAAATTCTTCTTAAGATTGACAAAAATGATTCTTATTCGTATTTAGTTTCTTCGGAAAGGATTAAAAAATTAATTCTTGGAGGAAAATTTCCCAAAGATTTAGCAATTGAAATAATGAAAAATTATCTTAAATTAGGAGGCGGATTTAAAAATTCTCTTGTTGCTATTCGCTCATCGGCCACCGCGGAAGATTTGCCTGAAGCCTCATTTGCTGGCCAACAAGCAAGTTTTTTGAATATTTTTGGTGAGGCGAATGTAGTTTTAAAAGTTAAAGAATGTTGGGCTTCTTTATTCGAGCCAAGGGCAATTTTTTATAGAGAAGAAAAAAAATTTGATCATTTTAAAGTAGGAATTGCCGTTTTGATCCAAAAAATGATTCAATCAGAATTTTCTGGAGTAATGTTTACAATTGATCCCTTAACTAATCAGAAAAATCGAATTATCATTGAGGCAATCTACGGTTTGGGAGAATTAATTGTTCAAGGAAAGGTTTCTCCTGATCGCTATGTTTTGGATAGAAATTCCTTAGAGATTTTAGAAAAAAATATAGGCGTTCAAAAAATAAAATTAGCCAGAACTAAGAAATTAAAAAAGGAAAAAATAATTTTTTCTAATCAAGAAGTTGATATACCAGAGAAATTGCAAGACAAGCAAAAATTAAAAGATAAGCAAATTATTGAAATTGCCAAAATCGGGAAAAAAATTCACCAGCATTATTTTTTTCCTCAAGATATTGAGTGGGCAATCGAAAAGGAAAAAATTTATATACTCCAAACCAGACCAGTGACTACCTTAAGAGAAAAGAAAGAAAGAGAAAAGGAAAAAGAAGATATAAAAGCCATTTCTCAGGTCAAAGCGGCGATTTTAATAGGAATTCCTGCTTCGCCGGGGATGGCTACCGGCTACGCCAGAATTATTCATTCCCAAAAGGAAATTAATAAAGTAAAAAAGGGAGATATTTTAGTGACAGAAATGACTTCGCCTGATTTTGTCCCAGCAATGAAAAAAGCGGTGGCTATTGTTACCGATAAAGGCGGGCAAACATCCCATGCGGCAATTGTTTCAAGAGAATTAGGAATTCCTTGTGTAGTAGGCACAGAAAAAGCCACTAAAATACTTAAAAATGGCCAACTTTTAACAGTGAATGGGACAAAAGGAGAAATTTACAAAGGGGGGATTCTTTTTGCATCCTCCTTTGCCAAAAAAGAGAAATTTCAAGATTCTATTTCATTTGTTTCTCATCTTAAAACCGCTACTAAAATTTATGTTAATTTGGCTGAACCAGAAATAGCCGAAGAAGTAGCTCGCAAAAATGTTGATGGAGTAGGGCTTTTACGAGCAGAGTTTATGATTGCTCAAATAGGTATTCACCCCAAAAAATTAATTAAAGAAAGAAAACAAAAATTATTCATTTCAAAACTAGCTGAGGGAATGAGAAAATTTTGTGAACATTTTTATCCAAGGCCTGTAGTTTATAGAGCAACCGATTTTAAAACTAACGAGTATCGAAATTTGATAGGAGGAAAAGCTTTTGAACCCGAAGAGCCAAACCCCCTAATGGGATTTAGAGGAGCATATCGCTATCTTTCTGACCCTTCAGTATTTAAACTTGAACTTGAGGCAATAAAAAAAGTAAGAAAAGATTTCAATAATCTTTGGCTAATGATTCCTTATGTTCACCTTCCTTGGGAACTTTTGGAAGTCAAAAAAATTATTACTTCATTTGGTATTTGGCGTAGCCCTTCTTTTAAACTTTGGATGATGGTTGAAATTCCGGCAAATGTCATTCTTCTTGAGGATTTTTTAAAAATTGGAATCGATGGGGTTTCTATTGGTTCAAACGATTTGACAATGCTTATTCTTGGAGTGGACAGAGATAATCACGAAGTAGGAAAGATTTTTAATGAAAGAAATCCTGCCGTTTTATGGGCTCTTGAAAAAATTATTAAAACCTGTCATAAATATAAAATAACCAGTTCTATTTGCGGTCAGGCACCGAGTATTTATCCGGAATTGATAGAAAAATTAGTTTCCTGGGGTATTACCTCAATTTCTGTTAATCCTGATGTCATTGACAATGTGAGAAAAGAGGTTTATAGGGCAGAAAAAAAATTAATAGAAAAAGGGTAAAATAATTTCAAATATGTCTAAAATTTATTTAATTAAAGCAAGAGAAATTCTTGATAGTCGAGGGACGCCAACTATCGAAACTACCGTTTTCTTAGATGATGGTTGGCGAGGGATTTCTTCTGTCCCTTCAGGAGCATCAACAGGTCATTATGAGGCAGTAGAGTTAAGAGACGGTGATCCTAAAAGATATAATGGAATGGGGGTTTTAAAAGCAGTTTCCAACATTAATCAAATAATTTCTCCGAAATTGATTGGCTTAGATCCTAGAAATCAATTTGAAATTGATAAAATTCTTCTTTCTTTAGACGGAACTGAAAACAAGTCAAAATTGGGAGGCAACACTCTTCTTTCTGTTTCGCAAGCGGTATGTAAAGCAGCAGCCGCCAGTTTAAGAATGCCTTTGTGGAAATATATCAGTCAATTGGCAACTAGTAGTTTTCAAATGACTATCCCCAATTTTCGTATTCCTATCCCTACGTTTAATTTAATCAATGGCGGGAAACATGGAGCAGGAAATTTGGAATTTCAGGAATTCCATGTCATTCCTACGGCGAGTAAATCTTATCATGAAGGATTAGAAATGGTTGAAGAAATTTACCAAACTGTTAAGAAAGTTTTGATTAGACACGGAGCAGTGCATTCTGTTGGCGATGAGGGAGGGTTTGCCCCAAATCTTTTTACTAACATGGATGCGTTAGAAGTAGTTGTCCAGGCAATTAAAGAGGCAGGATTCAATTTTCGAATGGACGTTTTTATTGGTCTGGATGTTGCTGCCACCCATTTTTATAAAAACGGAACTTACTCTATTAGAGATCGAACTCAACCGCTTCAGGCAAACGAACTGATTGAATATTATCGAGAACTTTGTCAGCAATACCCTCTTTATCTTTTGGAGGATCCTCTTTTTGAAGATGATTGGGGAGGATGGACGAAGTTAACTCAACAGATAGGAGAAGGAACCATCATTGTTGGTGATGATCTTTTATGCACTAATTTAGAAAGATTGAAAAAAGCAATTAAGGAAAATGCCTGCAATGCCATTTTGATAAAACCAAACCAAATAGGGACAATTTCTGAAACACTAGAAGTAGTAAAAACCGCTAAAGAAAAAGGGTTTAAAACTATTGTTTCCCATCGTTCAGGAGAAACTAACGACACTTTTATTGCTGATTTTGCGGTAGGTGTCGGTGCTGATTTAGTAAAGTTTGGCGCCCCTGCCCGCGGTGAAAGAGTAGCAAAATACAATAGACTTTTAGAAATTGAAGAAGAATTGAAATCATGAAACCCTTAGTCTTGATAATTTTAGATGGTTGGGGGCTGGCTCCTGAAGGACCGGGGAATGCTGTTTCTCAAGCAAAAATTCCTAATTTTTCTTCTTATTGGAGTAGTTTCCCTCACACAAAACTTTCTGCCTCAGGAGAAGCAGTTGGCCTTCCAAAAGGGGAAAAGGGAAACTCTGAAACAGGACATTTAAATTTAGGAGCAGGAAGAATCGTTTATCAGGATCTTCCAAGAATTAATATGGCTATTGCTGACGGCTCATTTTTTAGAATTCCCGCTTTTTTAAAAGCAGCCGAACATGTTAAAAGAAATAACTCAAACTTACATTTAATGGGACTTATTGGCCAAGGTGGGGTTCATTCAAGTATGGAACATTTATTTGCTTTACTTAATTTTGCCAAAGAACAAAATCTTGGAGAATGCTTTCTTCATCTTTTTACTGACGGAAGAGATTCTCCACCAAATGCGGCAATAACCTTCCTTGATCAAGTCGAAAAAAAGATAAATGAAATAGGAATTGGAAAAATTTCTACTTTAATGGGAAGGTATTATGCGATGGATCGGGATAATCATTGGGAAAGAACAGAAATAGCCTACAAAGCGTTAACTGAGGAGAAGGGGATTATTACCCAAAACTTTAGAGAAGAAATTTTGAAATCTTATCAAAAAAACGAAACCGATGAGTTTTTGAAACCGATAATTATTAAGGGAACTCCAAGAATTAAAGAAAAAGATGCGGTTATCTTTTTTAATTTTAGAATTGATCGACCACGACAACTAACTAAGGCATTTGTTATTGAAGAATTTGAAAGATTAATAGGCCAAAAAATTGCCTTTGATCCCTATACTGAAAAATATTTAAAGAAAACTTATGTTGAAGAAAGAATTTCTTCAATTTTTAAAAGAGGCCCAAAAATTAAAGATTTGTTTTTTGTAACCATGACTGAGTATGAAAAAAATCTGCCGGTTGAGGTAGCCTTTCCTACGACAATAATTAATTACCCCCTAGGGAGAATTTTATCAGAAAGAGGTTTAAGGCAACTGCGAATTACTGAAACAGAAAAAGAAAGATTTGTAACCTATTATTTCAATGGTCAAAATGAGCACTCTTTTCCTGGGGAAGAAAGAATAATTATTCCCTCTGCAAATGTTCCAACTTATGATTTAAAACCGGAAATGTCTGCTTTTGAAATTACAGAAACAGTTCTTGGGAAAATTAAAACTGGCAATTATGATTTTGTTCTTTTAAATTTTGCCAATCCCGATATGGTAGGCCACACCGGAAACCTTCAAGCAGGAATTAAAGCCTGTGAGGCGGTTGATGAATGTTTAAAAAAAATTGTTTCTTCTGTTTTTGCTCTTGGAGGAATAACTATTATTACTGCCGATCATGGAAATGTTGAAGAGATGATAAACCTTGAAACTGGAGAAATCGATACTGAACATTCAAAAAATCCTGTCCCCTTTATAGTAGTTGGAAAAATGTTTTTGGGAAAACCGACGGTTTTACCGGTGGGGATTTTGGCTGATGTTGCTCCGACAGTTTTGTCTCTTTTGGAGATTCCTATTCCTTCGGCAATGTCTGGTAGAAAACTTATATGAAAAAGCCAAAAATAATTAAAAAAAATAAAAATTATCTTAAAAAAGAGCCAAATCTTAAGGACTATGAAAAGGTTTGCAAAACTTTTTCTTGGGAAGAAGCAAAAAAAGAAATTCCCTATTTTTCTAAAAAGGAATTAAATGCTTCCTATTGTGCCGTGGATATCAACGCTCAGAATTTTCGTAAAAATAAGATTGCTTTGTATTGGGAAGGGGAAAGTGGAGAAAGAAAAAAATTTACCTTTCTTGAACTTTCCGAACTTTCAAATCAATTCGGAAATTTTTTAAAAAACTTAGGAGTTAAAAGAGGGGAAAGAGTTTTCTTTTTTCTGCCTCGAGTTCCAGAACTTTACTTTGGTTTTTTGGGGACCTTAAAAATTGGAGCAATTGCCGGAACTCTTTTTTCTGCTTTTGGGCCTGAGGCTTTATACGACCGACTTTTAAATTCTGATGCTAAAATTTTAGTTACTAACAAGGTTTTAAAAGAAAGAGTTGAAAAAATAAGAAGAAAATTGCCGAATTTAGAAAAAATTATTTTAGTTGAGGAATTAGAAAAAAATTTAAAAAGAGAAAAGAAAACTCTTAAGGTAGCAAAAATGAAAGAAGAAGAACCGGCCTTTATGCTTTACACTTCAGGAACTACCGGAAAGCCAAAGGGCGTAGTTCATGCCCATAAAGCAATTCTTCTTGAACATCTAACCGCAAAATGGGTTTTGGATCTTTGCGATGAAGATATTTATTGGTGTACCGCTGACCCTGGGTGGGTAACGGGAATTGCCTACGAAATCTTGGGTTCATGGTCAAATGGTGCTTCATCTTTAGTTTATGAGGGGAGATTTAATCCGGATAAATGGTATCAACTAATATCCGAATATAAAGTTAGTGTTTGGTATACTGCTCCAACCGCAATTAGAATGTTAGCGGCCGCAGGAACCGATTTGGTAAAAAAATACGATTTATCTTCTCTGCGGCATCTTGCCTCAGTGGGCGAACCTTTAAATCCTGAAGCCGTTTGGTGGGGACTTAAGGCTTTTGGTTTACCCTTCCATGATAATTGGTGGCAAACGGAAACGGGAGGAATTTTGATTGCAAACTTTCCCTGCATGGATATAAAACCCGGTTCGATGGGGAAACCAATTCCGGGAATCAAAGCAACGATTGTAGATGATAAAGGTAAAGAATTAGAAATAAAACAGGTTGGGAATTTGGCGATTAAACCTCCATGGCCATCAATGATGAAGGCAATTTGGCGAAGACCAAAAAAGTATAAAAGTTATTTCAAGGGCGGTTTTTATATTACAGGAGATTTAGCCTATAAAGACAACGATGGGTATTTTTGGTTTGTAGGCAGAGCAGATGATGTTATCAAAACCTCAGGAGAAAGGGTTGGTCCATTTGAGGTAGAATCTTCTTTACTTGAACATCCGGTGGTAGCTGAAGCAGGAGTAATTGGTAAACCTGATCCAATTCGAGGGGAGATAATTAAAGCCTTTGTTGTTTTAAAACCTTCTTTTAGGCCCTCGGAGGCCTTAAAAATAAAATTACAAGAACATGTCAAAACTCATCTTGCTGGTCATGCTTATCCACGAGAAATTGAGTTTATAGACAGACTTCCCAAAACTCGTTCCGGAAAAATTGTCAGAAGAATTCTTAAGGCTAAAGAGCTTGGTCTTCCTCTTGGCGATCTTTCAACCCTTGAAGAATATTAAAAAGAATAGTAAATTCTCCCTTTGGAGGATTTTTTTCAAAATGAGAAATTATTAAGGGAATTTTTTCTCTTTTTATTTCTTCGTAAACTTTTGTTAACTCTCGACAAACAACAATTTCTATTTGGCCAAAAATTTCCTCGATTTCTTTTAAAGTTTTAAGAAGGCGATGGGGAGATTCAAAAAAAATAATAGTTGGCCTAATAAGTTCATAAATTTTTAGGACGTTTTTTAAAAGTTTTTGCCTTTTATTTTTCTTTTTTGGTAAATAACCTAAAAACAAAAACCTATTTGTTGGTAAACCAGAAGAAACTAAAGAAGTCAAAACTGCCGAAGGCCCAGGAATAGCCTCAATTTCAATTTTTTGTTTTATGCATTCCTTAACTAGTTTAAATCCCGGATCCGAAATAGTTGGGGTACCGGAACTGGAAATTAAAACCACATTTTTACCCTCTTTTAAAAATTTAATTATCTTTGGGATTTTTTCTATTTCGTTTTCTTCATAATAAGAAATTAGTTTTGGTTTAAATCGGAATGATAAACCTGACGGAGGTTGAATCTCTTTGAGTTTTTTTAAAAGTATTCCGGTTTTACGGGTGTCTTCACAGGCAATGATTTCCGCTTCTAAAAGAATTCTTTTTGCTCTAAAAGTAATATCTTCCAAATTTCCAATTGGAGTTGACACCACATAGAGTTTACCCATACAATAAGTAAGTATATCATGAAAAAATTTGCCATGGGAAATGAGATTTTAGCCCAGGCGGCTTTTGATGCCGGGGCTAAAATTATGTTTGGTTATCCAATAACTCCTACAACCGAAGTTTTATCAACTTGGATAAAATTAGCAGAAAAATCAGGAAGAAAATATCTTCAAACAGAAGATGAAATGGCAGCAGGATTTGGAGTTTGTGGAGCAGTTTTGGCAGGAGTCCCCGCCTTTACCGCCACTGCCGGGCCAGGAACAATTCTTATGCAGGATCCTTTAGTTATGGCTGAGGCTTTAAGACTCCCTTTTGTAGTTTTTATAGGACAACGAGGCGGGCCCTCAACAGGACAGGTTGTTTATTCTCAACAAGAAGTCAATTTGGCAATTTACGGAGGAAATAATGAGGGATTAAGGATTGTTTATTCTTCTTCTGGCCTTCAAGATCTTTATACCTACGGAATAAAAGCCTTTAACGTTGCCTGGAAATACCGATTTCCTACCATTCTTCTTTATGATGGATATCAAGGGAAAATGAAAGGAGTAGTAGAAATTCCGGATAAAAAGCTCAAAGAAGTTAAAACAGAACCAATTCTAACCAAAAATATGAGAAATACTTACAATCTAGAAGAAGAACTAGCCGAGGAGGTCTTGAAAGCAAAAGACGAATTTGAAAAAAATTCAAAAGAATTGATTGAATATGAAGAATTTCAAACAGAAAAGGCTGAGGTTTTAATCTTTGCTCACGGAATTGTTTCTTCAGCCGTAAAAGAAGCAGTAAAATCTTTAAGAAAGAAAAAAATCCCAATTGGTCTTTTTAGGCCAATTACCCTTTCTCCTTTCCCAATTAAAAAGGCAGCCTTAGTCCTTCAGAAAGCCAAACAAATAATTGTTTTTGAATCCTCGCTTGGACAATTTTCAAGAATTATAAAAGAAAAAATTTATTGGGTAAACATCCCTTTAGTTGAAGTTTTCAAACCTGGAGTAGGATTTACTCCGGAAGAAATTGAAAAAACTGTTTTAAGTTTATTAACCTAAAATTATGGAAAACCCAAGATTTCCTAAATGTTTTAAAATTTCTTCAAAACCACATAAATTTTGTCCTGGTTGTGGTTATGGAATTATTTTGAAAAATTTAGGTTGGGTGATTGATGAATTAGAAATTCAAAAAGAGATAATCCTTTTAACCGATATTGGTTGTAATCTCTTAAGTTGGGATTTTTTTGATTTCCCAACCGCCCAAACCCACCACGGAAGAACAGTATCTACCGCCGTTGGGTTTAAAATGGCTAATCCCCAAAAAACGGTTGTTTGCTTAATTGGCGATGGAGGAGGTTATGCTATTGGGCTTCAAAATTTAATCCATGCCTGTTTGCGTAATAGTCCAATAACAGTTATTTTAGTTAACAATACTAATTACGGAATGACAGGAGGACAATTTGCTCCAACAACAGTAGATAAGCAGATAACCGATTCCACCCCCTTTGGCAAGGACCCAAAAATTTTAGGCAAAACTTTTAAAGGACCAGAACTTTTAAAAGGTATCGCCTGGGAAAAGGCATATATTGCTAGAGGCTCAACGCTAAAACCCGAAATACTTAAGAATTATTTTAAAATTGCTCTTGAAAGTCAAAAAAGGGGAGATTTTTCTTTTGTTGAAGTAATTTCTGCCTGTCCTTTAAACTGGGAAACTGACGCAAAAGAAACCTTAGAAAGACTGGAAAAATTAGAAGAGTTTTTTTCTCAAGGAGAATTAAAATGAAAATTCTTTTAACAGGTGAGGGCGGACAAGGAGTACAAGTCGCCGGAGAAATTTTAGCATTGGCCGCCTTTTTTGAAAATAAAAAAGTCTCTTTAATTCCTAACTTTGGAGTGGAACAAAGAGGAGGAGTTTCTCTTGTATTTTTAGAAATCGGAGAAAATGGCTACCCAAAATTTGATCAGGCTGATATCTTGGCAATATTCTGCGACCGAGCCATCGAAAGAATCAAAAAACATATTGGTAAAGATACTAAAATAATTCTAGGGCCAGCAGTTATTTCAAAAAAAATTCCCGGAGTGTCAAACCTATTCCGCGTCGAGGGTGGAAATTTACCAGCTAAGGTTTGGAATATTTTGGTTTTAAAAGAAATTATTAGATTAACCAAAATAGTTAAAATAGAAACTTTAAAAAAAGCCCTAGAGAAAAAATTTAAAGAAAAATTTAAAGAAAATCCAGAAATTAAAAGGATAAATTTAAAAGCCTTAGAATGAATTTTAAACCTAAAAAAACAAAATTAAAAAATGGTTCCTGGACGGTTTTCTTAGGACTTTGCAAGGGTTGTGGTATCTGTCTTGTTAAATGCCCGCAAAAAGCACTTTATTTTGGTAAAGAAAAAGGAGTTTATAGTACGCCGGCTCCAGAGGTTGATCCCCAGAAATGTAAACTTTGTGGAATCTGCGAAATTTTTTGCCCTGATTCGGCAATAAAAACAGAAAAAGAAAGGCAAAACCTATAAAATGGATTTCCCCATTCTATTAATAGGTAAATTTTTTGATTTTATTCTTCACATTGATACTCATCTTGGAGAAATTATTAATAGTTTTGGAGGGATTTCTTACGTAATTTTGTTTTTTATTATTTTTGCCGAAACCGGATTTGTATTTACTCCATTTTTACCTGGCGATTCGCTTCTTTTTGCTGCCGGTGCCTTTGCTGCGTTAGGCTTTTTTAATATTTTCTTTTTATTAATAATTTTATGGATGGCTGCCTTTCTTGGAGATACCGCCAATTATTGGATTGGCCATTTTTTTGGGCAAAAAATCATTAATAATCCTAAAATTCCCTTAATAAATCAAAAACATATTGAAGAGACGCAACTTTTTTACCAAAAACACGGAGGCAAAACGATTTTTTTGGCAAGATTTATTCCAATTATTCGAACTTTTGCTCCTTTTGTTGCTGGCGTAGGGAAAATGGAATATAAAAAATTTATTGTCTTTAATGCCTCCGGTGGCTTTGTTTGGATATTTCTTTTTACTCTAACGGGATATTTTTTTGGAAATCTCCCCCAAGTTAAAAGAAATTTTTCTTTAGTGGTTTTGGCAATAATCTTAATTTCGATAACTCCTATTATAATAGAAATTCTTAAAAATCAATTTAAAAAATTAAGGAAATTAAAAAATAATTAATACTCTAATACCTTCTGATTACTCCTACAACCTTAATTAGAAAATACTTCTTAACCAGCAACCTCTAGTAGATTGTTAAAATGATTTTAACACAAAATACAAAAAAAGAAAAGTCAAGAAATCAAAAAATAATTGAAAGGTTTTTTTCTTCCGAGAAAAGATACAGCGTTTATTCAATTGCCAATGAATTCCACATTTCACCCACTAGAGTTTGGCAGATAATCCGGGATTACAAAAAGAAACAAGGAGAAAAAAATGACATTATTTAGCGTATTAATTTTTACCGCCTTCCTTTTCCTTTTCGTCGAAAGAGGAACGGCTTTTTTTGAGAAACTCAGAAAACAAGAATATCAACGGGAATATATGAGGGAATATCGAGAGAGAAAAAGAAAAGAAGCAGCAAGGATTTTAAAGAAATGGCGAAGAAAAACCATTAAAGTAAATGATTTTGAAGAACCATATTTTATTGTTAGAACGTGGTAAATCTTAGAAAA
>CAZAPL010000007.1:0-14864 GCA_964487495.1 uncultured Gammaproteobacteria bacterium
TATTTATACTACGATATACAAAGGTATACTGAAGAATAAGGAGACCCTTGGAAGATGAATATTTTAGGAGTTCAAATAATTTCTATATTATTTGCTATATTTATGATTTATGTGGCATTTTTGCATTGGAAAAGAAAAGAGATTAACGGTGGAGAGATATTTTTTTGGAGTTCCCTTTGGTTTGGGTTTATCGCCATTACTCTTTTTCCTAATCTTCTTCAAAACCTAACTAAACTTTTGTTCTTTACTCGGGTGATGGATTTTTTAATGGTTATTGCCTTTATGATTTTGGCTTTTTTAGGTTTCCAAAATCATGTCTCAAATCGGAGGATGGAGAAAAAGATTGAAGAATTAATCAGAAAAGAAGCCCTAGAGAAGAAAAATGAAAAATGAGCCTTTTGTTTCCTTTATCATTCCTACCTTCAACGTAGAAAAATACATAACTAAAGTTCTTAACTTCATTAAGAGACAAAAACACTCCCTTGCCAAACTGGAAATTATTATTATTGATGATAATTCGACTGATCGGACACTCAAAAGGATAAAATCATTCCAAAAACAGTTTCCCAATTTTAAACTTATTGTAAAAAAACCATCGCAACAAAAAGGTGCTGCTGTCTCAACAAATATCGGCATCAAAAACTCAAGAGGAGAATTGATCGCCCTGGTTGATGGCGATGCTGTTTTAGCGCCAAATTGGCTTAAAGAGATTCTTCCTCAATTTAAAGATCCCAAAGTAGGAATGGTAGCAGGGGTGATTAAAACGGCCAATCCCAAAAATCTTTGGGCAGCGTTTGCCGGGCGAGAGTTAGAGGATCGCTATGACGCGATTGAAGAAAGCGAGGTAGATCATGTGAGCACCTGCAATACTATTTATCGTCGAGAGATTTTTAGCAGAGTAGGAATGTTTAATGAAGACTTGTTTTATGGCTATGATGTAGATATGTCATATCGCGTCAGAAGAGCAGGTTATAAAATTTTATTGGCAAAAAAAACCTACTGCCTTCATTACTGGAAAGAAAGTTTTAAGGAGTATCTTAAGCAGCTGTATAATACAGGATATGCTCGACTTAGAATTCTTGAGAAATTTCCTAACAGAAAAGTGGGAGGTAAGATATCAGGCTGGAGGTTAATTGTTCAAATACCGCTGACGTTAGGATTTCTGTTATTATTGCCATTTGTTTTTCTTAATAAAGTCTTTTTCTATTCGTCTGTGGTTTTTTTTACTGTGGTTCTAGCGATTCAGTTTCCCCAGACTGTTCGGATTATTAAAAGATATGAAGACTTTCGTTTTATTTTTTTTCCTCTTGTTCTGGTTTTAAGAAATCTTGTTTGGGTTTGGGCTTTTATTAATTATAATATTGAAAAGTTGCGGATATTAGGAGGTTAATTTGAAAACGGTTTTTGTTATTCCGCCACCACTTAAAAAAGAAAAGATTCCTGAGCGCCTTTTTGGTTGCTCATATACGGTTTATCCAATGCCAAATTTGGCAATTCTTTATCCTGCAGCAGTTCTAAGAGAAAAAGGGATTGATGTTAGTATTTTTGATGGAATAAAAATGGAGAGAGAAGAATTTCTAGAAAAAATTCCTCCAGCTGATTTTTATATTTTTCATACAGTTTTGCTCTCCCAAAAAGATGATATTTTGGTTGCGAAGAAACTTTCTCGAAAAGCCAAAGTTGTCTTTTTTGGCCCCCAGCCAACCTATTCTCCCAAAGATTTTCTTTTAAATGAAAACTGCTTAGTGGCGAGAGGAGAAACAGATTTTCTAATTAATGAAATAGTAACTGCAAAAGATCCCAAGAAATTAAAAGGGGTAAGTTTTTTAAAAAATTGTAAAATTTACCATAACAAGACCTGGGGGATAATTGAGGATCTTGATAAATTGCCATTTCCTGCCAGAGAACTTGATCCCAATGAATATCGTAGTTTGAAACTAAGAGATGCCAAATTTACCGTTCTTTTGGGGAGTCGCCAATGTTCATATCGCTGTTATTTTTGTGTTCCAAATTCAATTTCTTGGGCGCGGGAGTTAGAGTGGAAAATTTGGGCGAAAAAGCCGGGAAAACCACCGGTAAAGGTAAGGTCAGCGAAAAACATTATTGCTGAAGTCAAAGATCTAGCAAAAAGGGGTTATAGAGAATTTTCTTTTATTGATGATCAGTTTCTTTGGGCCAAAGAAAGAACTTTAGAAATTTCTCGAGGGTTAAAAAGCCTAAACATAGAATACGGAATTTTAGCTAGAGCCGATCGCTTAGTTGACGAGGAGATAGTTAAGGCCTTGGCTGAAAGTGGCTGTAAATATATTGATATCGGCGTTGAATCCTTTAGTCAAGAAGTTTTAGATGATATAAAAAAAGATTTAAAAGTGGAGACGATATATAAATCAATCGAGTTATTAAACAAACATAGAATAACCCCAAAATTAAATATTATGTTCGGCACCTCACCTTTAGAGACAAAAGAAATAATAAAAGATTATATCCAGAAGACATTAAGATTACCCGTTAATTATTGTATGTATTCAATTGCTACCCCATTTCCGGGAACTGAACTTGAAAGGATAGCAAAAAAGAAAGGGTGGTTATTAAAAGGTAAAAATATTTATCGCGATTTGGATCCTGCCAAGACCGCTTTGATGGCGTATTCTCATCTTTCGGCTAAAACATTGGAAGGTTTATTACAAGAGGCTAATCGTCGTTTTTATCTCCGACCTAAAATTCTTTTGAAACAAATTTTTAAAATAAGATCCTTTTCTGGTTTGGTTAGCGTTATTAAAGGTGGGAAACGTATTTTGACAGGAAAGTGAATATTATGAAAAAAATAATTGAAAAATTACAATTAAGAGATTTCCAAAAAAAGATTTTTCTGCTGATTTTTCGATATAGCTTTTTTCTTTTTCCATTTATTTGGTCTTTAACCTTCTTTTTTAGTATTTTAGAAAGCTTTACGTACTCTGGTTTTATACGTAAGCATATATTTTTTGGTTTTCAATTTTTTCTCTTTTTTATGATTCTTTGCGGATTGTTAATAAAATTTGGGTTACCTATAGACAAAAAGACAAAAAGAGAATGGATTGATTACTATAAAGTTTTGGGTCTATTGAATAATATTTTTTTTCCTCTCATTCTCGCCGCAACCATAATTGCTTCAGCAGTTGAAGAGTCGCACTATCCCAATTATGTTTTTAGCAAAATTCATCTTCAGCCAAAAAATCTTTATTGGGTATGTTTTGTTAGTTTTTATTTAATAATTCTAAAAGTTAGGAATTTGGAGAAAATAGGCTTTCTCTTCCGAGTTATCATTGGTAAAAAAATGGTTCCTTTTTTAATCCTAAACTATTTTAGAAAAGCAGTGCTTTTAGCCCTTATTTTCTGGATTTTAATTTTTAATGCCCGTTTTGCCAGCGCGGAGATATTCAAAAACTTACTCATTATCACCAGGCATCCACTGGCTACCTATGACGAGAAAATGAGAATAGTTTGGGGAGATTTTTATAACTATATGCTTTTTATTAAAAGGAATACTCCCGAAGACGCAACAATCGCTAATCCGCCACCAATTCCTCCATGGAATAACGAAGGTAGCGGACCAGTATTTAATGCCTTTTTATATCCTCGAAAATTTTCTCAATCCATAACTGAAGATATGAACGAAGTCGATCTTAAGGCGGATTATGCTTTGATCGCTTGGGGATTTTATCGATGTTCGAAAAATGATGTTGGTCCTGACGATGAGTTTTGCCATGGCTGGCCAAGAATTCCCATAGAAGCAGAATGGATAATCTATAAAAAAGAAAACTCTAGTGAAATTGACAGAAAAATTAATGATATAATTTATGACCCTAACGATCCGATAAATAAATATGCGTGGGGTTTAATAAAAATAAAGAAGAAATAAATAAAAATGTTTCTCTTAATTGGTTTTTTACTTTTTTTGTTGTTTGGTTTGTTGGTTAGTCTGTTATTCTTAAAACAAACTCACCCATTATTAAGAATGGGACTTTCTTATTTGTTGGGATTGGGTTTAACAACTATTTTTATGACTTTTTTTCTTTTTGAGAAAATTCCTATTAACACATTAAGTTTATTGTTGACTCTTTTTTTTCTTGATCTGCTGCTTTTCTTTTGGGTGCACAAGGGATTGTTTGCTTTTGTTCGGGAGTGCCAGAGTTTTATATCAAAGAAGAATTTATCTATATTTGAAAAAGCCACAGTTGGGCTTTTACTATTTTTGTGTTTTTATGCAATAGTTGTTTCCCTGTATTGGCCAGTTAAGGATTGGGATGCTATTACCTTATATGATTTTAGGGGTAAAATACTTTCCGATATTCAGGGTCAGGAAAGGTTCATGAATTTCCAACTTGAGGGTCATTACTACGGTTATCCCTTATTGACATCATTAAGCCACGCTTTTGTCTATATCCTTGGAGGAAAAAATCCTTTATTTCTTTCTGGTTTTTTCTATATTTGTTTGATTTTGGTATTTTACGGGAGTCTTCGTCAATTAGTTAAAAGAGAAACAGCGCTAGGAGCGACCGTTATTCTTGCCTTAAATTTTCTTTTTATTAATCATATTACAACCGCTTATACTAATCTGCCTTTTGCTGTTTATTATGCAATAGGAACGATTCTTCTTTATTTTTGGATGATTGGTAAAGAAAATGGTTGCTTAATAACCGCCGGTTTATTGATGGCCTTGAGTATTTGGACGAGAGACTATGAACCATTTTGGTTGGGGAATTTCGTTATTTTATTAATCTATTGTTTTTTAAAGAAAAAAATATTTTACCCTCTTATTTTTTTAGGGCCTATTTTGTCTATGAAACTCTTCTGGCTTGATTTTAGAAGAAAAGTGGTAGATTTTTTTGTCTCTAATCACTTAAATAAGCAAGTGTTAATTGGTCTTGGTCAACAAGAAATTAATGTTTTATCTTCTCTGGTTTCTTTCAAAATCTTAGACCCCACTAGATTGTTTAGGGTTATCATTTTTTTAAACAAAGCCATTTCTCCCTTATTTTTTCCTTTATTAATTGCTTTTGTTGTTTTTTTAATTTTGGACATCAAGGCTATTCTAAAAGACGAGAGGAAATACATAGTTTTGATTATCTTTGCGAATATGTTTATTCTTTTTATTGGAACTTTGGCTTTAAGTCTCACATTTCCTGATTGGGAAAAAATCCCTGGTTCTATAGAGAGACTATTTATGTTTTTTCCATTTTTAATTATTTTTTGCGGGGCAATAACTTTCGAAAAAATTTTTTTGAGTAACAAAAAATGAAAATTGCGTGGCTTCATTCCCATTTTCTTTATTCAGTGGGCGCAACCCGTTATATCTATGAAGTAAGTAAGCGTCTTGCCAGCCATCATGAGATAACGATATTTGTTGAAAGGTCCTCGTTATTTTGGAAAGAGAAGTTTGCGAAAGAGGGGATTGTCGTTAGAGAAATTTCTTCCTCTTCGTCCAACAGCCCAATCTACTGGTTATTTTTCCCTTTTCTTGCCTTTTGTGAGATAATAATTTTGAGAAAGGAAATTAACGGGTTTGATTTAGTTATCACCAGTATTTTTCCGATGAACTGGTTTTCGCTTTATCTAAATAAGCCGAACATTTTTCTCTGTTTTGAACCTTACTCTTTTTTCTACAATAAAGACCTCATTGATAAACTTTCCTTACTTAAAAAGATATCAGTTTGGTTACTAGCCAGAATCTATTCCCGTTTTGATTATCTTGGGACAAAAAAGGCAATGAGGGTTTTGGCCTTAAATGAGGATCGGTCAGCTTTAATTTCAAAAATTTACCAGAGGAGACCCGATGGAATTACCGGGATAGCGGTTGATGGCAATTTTTTTAAGCCAGTCAGAGATAAAAAAATAGCAAAAAAATATGTTGGTAAAAAATTAATTTTCCATAGTACTGATTTTACTGCCCCGAAAGGTACGCATTATTTGATTAAGGCTTTATCGCACATCATTAAGGAAGTACCGGAGATAAAATTGCTTATTGCTAGTACATTGGAAAACATAGTAGAGAAAAAAATGTTGGAGAAGTTGATTTTTAGTCTAGGCTTTGAGAAAAATATAGAATTCTTGGGTACTGTTAAAGAAGAATTGCTTCCCGTGTATTATACACTTGCTGACGTGACGGCATTTGTGGCTGACCCTCAAAATACTGTTAGTAAAGCCAGTTTAATTGTTCTTGAGTCGTTGGCTTGTCAAACACCGGTAGTTTGTTCAGTTGGACAGCTGACAGGAATGATTGATAAAAAAACAGGTTATTTTGTAAACCCCAGAGATACGCGCGATCTCGCGGAAAAGATTAAAAAAATTTTGAAAGATGATAAAATAAGAAAAAAAATGGGAATTTTTGGGAGAAATTTGGTTTTAAGAAAGTATAGGTGGGAAAATGTTGTTGATTCGTTTAAAAAACAGATAAATATTGTTTTTAGGCTTAAAAAAGGTAAAAAGCTTAAAAAGGTAAAAAGAATGTGGATAAAGTGAAATTTTTTTCCAAAAAATTTATTTTAAATCCAAGGATTAAGGCGATATTTCATTTCTTCTTTATTGGTTATTTTTTCTTTTCTCTCCTGGTTCTTTTTTCACCGATTGCTAATTGGTTGGCCATCCTTTTCTTTGTTGAACCTAAACTCCAAAAAACTGATGCCATTATAGTTTTAAGCGCTAGTTCTTACCCCGACGGGACCCTAACCCTTTTTACTCTCGGTCGGGAAATAGAAGGGATATCTTTATACAAAGAAGGATGGGCAAAAAAAATTATCTTTGTGGGTAATTCTGGAGATGGAAAAACCCCTGATGCCTTTAAAATGAAAGAGTTAGCCATAAAACTGGGAGTACCAGAGAGGGATATTTTAATTGGCTCTAATTCTTTTAATACTTACTATAATTTACTTGAGACCCAAGAGATTATGAAAAGAGAAAATCTCAATAATGCCCTTTTGGTTACTTCCTCGACTCACACCAGGCGTTCCCTTCTGGTCGCAAAAAAACTTGGTCTAGAAATTTATCCAGCCTCTTTCTCTGTTGATAAATATCGTCAGGTTTCGGCTGATCGACTCGTTCTTTTCTGGTCTGAGATAAGGGAAATTATAGCCATAGTCTATTATAAATTTAAGGGGTGGATATGAGAAAATTAAATAAAAAGAAAAAGACTAAGGTTTTGTTGATTAATCCAGCTGAAAGCACTGTTGAGCTTTCGATGTGTCCACCTTTTGGTTTAGGAATGATTGCTAGTTTTCTTGAGGCAAATGGAGTAGAAGTTTCCATTTTTGATGAACAAGCAGGAGAAAGAAATGTAGAAAAACATCTAAAAGAATTTCAACCAGATATCGTTGGGATTACGGCGACAACTCCGGTAGCCCCTCGAGCATATCAAATAGCTAAAATTACTCGAGAATTGGGAATTCTTACCGTGATGGGAGGCAAACATGCTTCGGCTCTTCCGCAGGAAGCTGCGCGCAACGTAGATGTGGTTGTAGTGGGAGAAGGCGAAAAAGCGATGTTAGATATTGTTAGGGGGAGAAGAGAAAAAATTATCTACGGGACGGATTTTATCAAAAACATTGACGATATTCCGCCATATTGGCATTTTTTCAACATGGAATTTTATGTTGGCGGCCGTAACCGTTCGCCAAGGGGAAGTATGTATTTTTTGCCCGCCGGAACACGAGTTGGTTCACTTTTTACAAGTAGAGGATGTCCTTTTAATTGCATTTTTTGCTATAACAGTTGGAAGGGTTCGCCAGTGCGCTATCAAAGCCCCAAAAGGGTAATAGCAGATATTGAACTTCTAGTCAAAAAGTATAAGATTAACGGTCTTTTGTTTATGGATGATAATTTCTTTTATCCACATAAGCGTTTGATTGAGATCTGTGAAAGGATGATTGAGAAAAAATTTAATCTTTTATGGGGTTGTCAGACAAGGGCTGATAGCATTACTCTCGAAACTCTGAAATTGGCTCACCGAGCAGGACTTCGATCAATTCTTTTTGGCTTTGAGAGTGGTTCTCAAAGGATTCTAACCATGCTTAAAGGTAAAGGTCCTACTATTGAGAAAAATTGTGAGGCGATTAGACTCTGTTGGGAAGCGGGGGTCGGGCCTTTGGGGTCTTTTATGGTTGGTAGTCCTACAGAGACAATAGAAGACTTAGAGAAGACTCTCGCCTTCATTCGTTCTCACAAATTTGATCACGTAGGCGTTCACATTACCACACCTTTCCCTGGAACTGCTCTTTGGGATTGGTGTCTTAAAAAGAAAATTATTCCTCCAGACATTGATTATTCTGCCCTAAAAATGTCAAATAAAAACACTTTTTACTGCAATGATACAATCCCCCCAGAAGTAATTAGAGAATATCGAGATAAAATGGACTATCTTGGTTCTCCTTTAACCTTTTCCCACATTCTTGATCGCTTAAGATATAATCCGCAACTTCTGTTTCAGGCCATTAAAAATCCTCGGGAATCATTACGTTATGTGATGATTTCTTTAAAAAGTAAGCTGAAATTTCTTTGGGGGAGAAGACAATGAAACTTCTTTTAGTTAATCCTTATTTTGGTCAAGATGAAACCCAAAAAACCGAAGGAGCAACTCATAGCCAACCTCTCGGCCTGGGATTTTTGGCTACCTATATTAGAAATTATAGTGATTGGGAAGTAGAAGTTGTTGACCCTGTTCCTCAGGGTTTGACCCAAAATGATGTTCTAGAAAAAGTAAAAGAAGCGGACATTGTGGGTTTGTCCTGTTTTGCCGACACCCGATTTTACTGTTTTGAGTTTGCTAAAAAAGCAAAAGAGAAGAATCCTCGCTGCAAGGTTATCATTGGTGGTCCATTTACTTTTGCTCTTCATAGAGAAATTCTAATTCACTACCCCTTTATTGACATGGTGGTTAGAGGGGAGGGTGAGGAAACACTTCTCGAGATAGTTAAAGGGAAGGATATTTTAAAGATTGATGGTGTCACTTTTAGAAAAGGAAAAAAAATTATAGTCAATCCCGAAAGAAAACTAGAAAAAAATATTGATAAATATGATTTAGACTACTCCCTTCTTCCCCCTCTTGAGTGTTATGGTACTGATTGGGAAGCCTCAAAAGAGTTAAGAACTTTAAGAACGCTTAATGCCATCGTTACCCGGGGATGTCCTTTTAATTGTATTTATTGCTCCAATATCCACTGGCAAAGAGTGTGGCGTTCGGTTAGCCCTAAAGAATTAGTCAAAAGAATAAAAAAATGGGTGAATGAGCTTGGAATTGAGTATATACATTTTTACGATGATCTTTTTACAGCCAATAAAAAATGGGTTTTGGAGGTTTGCCATCTAATCAAGAAAGAGAGACTCAATATTAAGTTTAGGGTTTTGGTTAGAGTAGGAACTGATGAGGAGACGCTAAGGGCATTGAAAATTGCTGGTTGTCGAGCTGTTGGTTTTGGGATTGAAAGTGGATCAGATAAGGTCCTAAAAAGGATTAACAAACAGATAACAAGAAGACAAATTTTGAAAACAATAAAAATCTGTAAAAGATTAGGTTTTTGGATTGTAGGTTCTTTTATTACTTCTCTTCCCGAAGAAACACGCCAGGATTATGAGCAAAGTCTTTCTCTCGTTCCTTTACTGGATACCTTTGCCTTTAATATCCATATTATTTATCCCTATACTCCTTTCTATCTTGAACTTAAAGAGAAGAAAGAGATTAATGACGAAATCTGGTTTGACAAAAGGTATGAAGGTCGTATACTATATACAAGAGAAAACTTTAAAAGTGCAAGTTATTCTCTGCCCGAGCTTAGGTGGATGCGGTTATACCCTTATTATTACCATTTCATCCACCGGCCAGATAAGGCACTTGAAAAATACGGAATTTTATTTGGAGCTTTAATAGTTTTAATTTCTTTGGTCGACACGCCCCTAAGGGGGAAAATTTTTGATTTAATTTATAAATTCAGGAAAATTTACAGGAGGCTAATTTACTAATGGATCTATTAGAGATTAAATATCACCTAAAAAGACTTTTTAATATGGCTCGCTATAAAGGTCTTAAATGTGCCTTTGACTATTTTTTGGTTCAGTCGCTTTATAATTCTGACTTTGTCTATGAGAAGATTATTTACCCGCTTTTCCCCAAAAGTGTTTTTTATCCACCATTTATCGAAGTTGAAGTGACAACTAAATGTATGCTTCGTTGCGTGATGTGCGAACACACTTATTGGAAAGAAAAAAATCAAGAGATGACCTTTGAGCAACTAAAAAGTATTGTGGAGCAATTTCCAAAATTAAAATGGATTGGTTTAACCGGAATAGGAGAAAGTTTTTTGAACCCGGATTTTCTTGAGATGATAAGATATGTTAAGAGCAGGGGGATAATTCTTGAATTAACTGATAATTTTTATTTAATTGATGAAAAAATATCTAGGGTTTTAATTGAAACTGGGGTGGAGAGGATGGTTGTTTCTTTAGATGCGGCAACGGAAAAAACTTATAGAAAAATTAGAGTTGGTTCAGATTTTAATAGGGTGATTCGGAATATAAAAACCTTAAGGAAACTGAAAAAGAGAATGAATTCTTATTATCCAGAAATCTCCTTTCACTACATTATTTCCAAGTATAATCTGGGTGAGATTCTTCTTTTCATTGACCTCGTTAAAAAAATCATGGATAAGGAGGATACCAGTATCTTTTTCACCTCCATTCTTCATCCCTTTCCCGAAATAAAGGATTTGGTTGTGGATGTCCCTGAGGAAATAATGCGTCAGGCAAAAGAAAAATCCCGAAAACTAGGAATTAAAATTGGCTGGAACAAGAACGTACCTAAAGAAAAAGACCCGATTACCAGATGTAACGAATGGACAGAACCGTTTATTTTTGTTGACGGGACAGTGATTCCCTGTTGCGCTGGCAATGAAGTAAACAAACGTAGTTATCAGAAGAGAACCAGTATGGGAAATATCTTTAAAACTCCCTTTAAGGAAATTTGGAATGGGCCAAAATATAGAACATTAAGGAAGATGATTCATGAAGGAAAGACGCCTCCAGCCTGTAAATACTGTACTATCTACAAGGTTAGATGAAAATTCTTTTTGTCAATCCCGATGCCAAGCTCTATCGGAATGTCCCCCCGCTGGCTTTAGCTTATATAGCTACTTCTTTAGGGGTGAAGGTTATAGATCAAAATACAAAACCAGAACCGCAGGATAGATTTTTATGGGAGAAGGCTGATGTTTTGGGGATTTTTGTTCGTTCAGTTTCTTTTTCTGAATCAAAAAGAATCGCCAAAATTTATAAAAAAAAATATCCGAAAGCAAAAATAAAATCAATTTACACCCCCATTGATGTCCAATGTTGTTATCCCACGATTCAATTCACAGATCAGATTAAATTTTTAGAACCCTTTGGAGATTCTTATCCCTTTCCTGATTTTTCTTTATTTGATTCTTTTGATGTCTGGTTATCTCATTGGCAGGATGGTAGTTGGCCCTATGGGATTCTTACCAGTGTTGGCTGTCCGTTTCAATGCACTTATTGCGCTGCCAGAAACCGTGGTTGGAAAGCGAGGAGTGCTAAAAACTGTGTTGAGGAGCTTAAGAAGGCAAAGAAGAAGTACAAAATCGTTTTTTTTGAGATTCTAGATGACGTTTTCAATGTCGACAAGAAAAGAGTTTTAGAATTCTGCCGGTTGGTTAAACCGTTGAACCTTCGTTGGATTTGTGCCAATGGCCTGCGGGCAGATTTATTTGATGAAGAACAGGCGAAAGCAATGGCTGGTTCGGGCTGCGATAGCGTCTGTTTCGGCATTGAATCGGTCGACCTTCAAGTCTTAGAAAATGTTAAAAAAGGAGAGACCATTGAACAAATTTCAAGAGCGGTTGATATTGCTAAAAAATATTTTAGAAACGTAGGTGGTTTTTTTATCATTGGTCTCCCTGGTTCGACTTATGAGAAGGATTTAAAGAGTATAGAATGGATGATAAAAAAGAAAATCACGGGAATTTTTTCCTATTATGTTCCTTTAGATAAACAGATGGAGTATGACGATATGTTTTATGGGACAGAGGCAAAGCCTCAGTCAGACGAGTATTCCCAATCTCTTCAGCAGAAAATTTACAAAATGGTAGAATTTATGCAAGGACCGACTACCAGTAGAAACTTTTTATCGAGGGTCTGGCGGATGATGGCACTGGTGTGGAAGTTCGACAGGCGAAATATTTTTAGTCATTTGGCAGCGAATACCCAAAGATTAGTAGAGAATCTCCAAAGTAAAAAGTTTAAAAAATAATTTTCTTAAGAAGGATTTTAGGCAAATTCGCCAGAGGTGTTTTTGGCTTGGCGGAGAAGATAAATAAAACCTTCGGTGTTGGTACTCAACGATTGTGATAGAGCATAAGGG
Organism: uncultured Gammaproteobacteria bacterium; assembly: GCA_964487495.1. Lineage (GTDB taxonomy): Bacteria > Patescibacteriota > Microgenomatia > CAYGWK01 > CAYGWK01 > CAZAPL01. Next base: position 12,401 of record CAZAPL010000007.1, read on the forward strand.
GATGATTTCCTTTTCCGTAAGATATTCTTTTAATCCTATGGAACCAAGGAAGCATTTTATAAATTCAGCATGAGTGACAATAGCGATATTTCCCTTTTTTTGTCTATTGACAATTTTTTTTATTACTCTTTTTGCCCTTTTAATTAACATATTGATTGATTCACCATTTTCAATTCTATAGTCTAGATTCTCATATCGATGTTTAGCGTAGTAAGACCAGAAAGACCATTCTTTTCCCGAAGAGGATTTTTTTATTTCTTGAAGGTTAGGTTCAGTGATTGGTTTAATTTTTAATCTTTTACTGATAATTTGGGCAGTTTCTTTGGCTCGAAGAAGGGGACTCGTATAGAGGATATTAATATTTTTATCTAAAAGCCAATTAGCTAAGAGTTGAGATTGTTTCTTGCCAAACTCGGTTATACCCTCAGTTAATTTTTTCGGATATAAGCCAAAGAACCTAAGGTTAACCTGTTTTTCAAACCATTCGGCATGTCTTATTAGATAAATCTTCATTTCTTGTATTATAATAAATTTCGAATAAAAGGAAATGAGAAAAAAATTGAAAATCCTTCACATAATTGATCACTTGCCAGATTGCCATGAAACCTGGGGAGGAGCAGAGAAATCAGCCTTAAGAAGAATAAATGTTTTGCTAGATTTTGGAAAGCATATTGAGACAGTGGTGGTTGCCACTAAACCTAAAAAAAGAGTAGAAGGAAAATTCCGTTTTTTTAGGATTTGGACTTTTGAAGATTTTTTTCCTAAAAAATTTCATTTATATATTACTGGATTAAAGAATCAGATTTTGCCATTCGACCTGATTTCTTTTGTTTCTGTTTTTCTTTTAGCGAGAAAAATCAAACCAGATATTATTCATCTTCATAAGGCCAATAAGATTTCTTTTTCTCCAATTCTTGTTTCTTGGCTTTTAAAGATTCCTTTGGTTTTATCGATTGCCGATTATTGGTATTTTTGCCCAGCAGCAACTTTAACGGATTCTGAAGGCAATCAGTGTTGGCGATTTCAAGGAAAGTGGTGTGCTAATTGTTCAGCCACTAAAAAATTTTTTTTGGTAAGGAAATTTGCCTATTTCTTTCGTCGACCACTGTTTGATTTTTTTCTTTCAAAGGTATCCGCTTTTTTAGTTGCTTCAAATTCTAATAAGGACTTACTTTCTTCCTATGGTATTAATAAGAGAAGAATGGTTTTAGTTCGGCAGGTTTACAATAATGAAGTAGAGAAGGTAAAAGGCAAAATGAGAAAAAATACAATCTATCTCAATGCTTGGATGTCAGCTCATAAAGGTGTTCATGTGGCGGTAGCGGCGATGGAAAAAGTGGTGAAAGAAATTCCAGAAGCACAACTCTTTATCGAAACAAAAGTTTTTGATAAAGATTATGAAAAGAAGATTTTAGAAATGATTGAAGGCCTTAATTTACAGAAAAACATTTCAATCAGCCCAAAACCATCTCTTAAAATTTATTTAAAACATCTTAAAGAAGCGAATGTTGTTTTAGTTCCTGAACAATGGGAAAATATGGGCCCAACGACATTGGGAGATGCGATGGCAATGGGGAAGGCGATTGTTGCTTCAAAGATTGGAGGGATTCCTGAGATAATAAAAGATGGTAAAAACGGTTTACTAGCCAATCCACAAGATTCAAATGATTTTGGTTTGAAAATAATAAAGCTTTTGAAGAATCAAGAATTCGCCCTAAAACTAGGCAGAAAGGCAGCCAAAGATATTAGGCGTATTGGTTCAAGAAGAATTTGTTTCAAAAATCTTTTGAAACTTTACCAAACGGCACGAAAAAATAGGGGATAATTATAAGATGGGGACGAACCATGGAGGAATTTTCCATTTTTAATTATTATGATATTTTTATCCAATAACTAAATATTTTTTAGGTACTTTTGCTTTTATTTCGTACTTGTTAGAGAATTTAAGTATGACGTTTAATAGAAGGAATTTGCTAATATTAATTATTCTGCAGATGCTTGGAATTTTTGCTGGGATTTTTTATCGACAGTTGCTTACGCCAAATTATCTTGTATTTTCAGATAGTGCTAAATTTGCCGATATTGCCAGAAATCTGGTTTTAGGAAAGGGATTAGAGGCAAGGTTTGTTTTTTTTGAAAGGGATGTGTTGGAAAGAGGGGTTGGGTTTATACCAATTGGAATTCCGCCATTTTATCTTTTTTTTATTTTTTTAAACTTTAAAATTTTTGGAATAACCGATTTTGTAGTAATTTTATCCTCAGGGATTTTTTATTTAATTTCGGTGCTCACATTTTACTTTTTGGGCAAGAAGATTTTTGGGGAATTGGTCGGGATTTTAGCGGCTTTGGCTTTTATTTTTGATCCGGCGATGCTTAACTATGCTACTTCGGGAGCCTCAGAATCTCTTTTTATTTTCGAAATTATTCTAAGTGCTTTATTTTTTTTCATGAACTCTACTAAAAC
>CAZAPL010000008.1:0-41260 GCA_964487495.1 uncultured Gammaproteobacteria bacterium
TTCTCCGTATTCCCAGGCATAGATAATATTAGCAATTAAAGCGAAGATAAATAGAGAAATACCAATGATTGTTTTAAAATTTATCGACGCAAATTTATTCCCCATTTATTTAAATTCATAGTAAAATGAGGCTGAAGACTCTTTTAAGTTATGTTTAAAAATAAACTTCTTTCGAGCAAGATTACACCTGTCAGGTGTAATAGGTTCACACCTATCGTACCTCCAATAACAAATGCTTAATTTTCTCTAACTTCTTTCCGTAATCAATCTGATCAAAAACAAATTTCCTATATTCTTGTGGATTTTTGAAATGACTCAGGACCGGTTTTAAGTCTAATAAGGAAGACTCTCCTTTTAAATAATCAGGGAATGAGGAAAAAGGATAAGAAACAAGTTCCTTTTCATTAATAAAAAAAGAAACGACCGGATTTATATGAATATAACGGGAAAGATGGATCAATTGTTCTTCTGTCTCGACTCTTACCGCTTTAAAAACACTCTCAAACAAATCACCTTTCCTTTTATATTTTGTATTATAATAGCGAGTGAAACTGTTAGTTGCCCGACTTAAAAATAAAGAAATTCCATTATCTTCTTTCTGTTGTAGGAGAAGATGAAAATGATTAGGCATAAAAACAAAGGCTAATATCTCTATTAATTTTTTATTTTTATTAAGTTGCTTAAATGCGCTATCTCTGGCCTTTAAAGATAAATTTACAAAGTGGGAGAATCTTATCTGAGGATTTCTTTGATAAAAGAATAAAACATCAGTAAATCGTTGACAATCTCTTTTATTTACTAAAATTGGCTGATTATTTATGGCTCGATTAAAAATATGATAGATTTCGCCAGTAGCTAAAATAGTTTTTCGGTAGGACATATATAGAATTATAGTTAAAAAATAATCAAAGTCAATAGGTGTAAATTAAAAACACCTGACAGGTGTAGGAAAGCATGAATAAAAATAAAATTTTAATTATTTGTGGGCCGACGGCAACCGGAAAAACAAGTTTGGGAATTAGTTTGGCAAAAAAATTTGGCGGAGAAATAGTTTCTGCTGATTCTCGGCAGGTTTATAAAGGAATGGATATAGGCACTGGTAAAGACTTGCCTGTAAATTCCAAATTCCAAATTCCAAATTCCAAAATAAAAATTCCAAATTCCAAATTCCAAATTGGATATTATTTTTTGGATGGGATTCCAATTTGGCTTTATGATCTGGCAGATCCTGATTATCGCTTTAATGTTGCCGATTATATTAGTTGTTCTGAGGTGGTGATTAAAGATATTTGGCGGAGAAAAAAATTGCCAATTTTGGTAGGGGGGACAGGTTTTTATATAAAGGCTTTAATTGACGGAATTCAAACTTTAGGAATAGCGCCAGATTGGGAGTTAAGGGAGAAATTGAAAAAATTAGGAGTTGAAAAATTAAGGGAAATTTTGAAAGAAATTGACCCTGAACACTTAAAAAAGATGAATGAAAGTGATAGAAATAATCCAAGGAGGCTGATTAGGGCAATAGAGATAGCAAAAAAAATTCAAAATTCAAAATTCAAAGTTCAAAATTACAATCCAAAATTAAAAATTGGTAGTTTGCTAATTATTGGCTTAAAAGCGCCCTATAGAGTTCTTTATGAAAGAATTGACAAGCGGGTTGAAGAAAGAATAAAGCAGGGAATTGAAGTAGAGATTAAAAGATTACTTAAAAGGGGTTATAATTGGGAAAATTCTGCCTTGGGGACGACTTTAGGATATAAAGAATGGCAACCATATTTTGAAAATTTAGAATCAAAAGAAGAAATAATTCAGAAATGGAAATACGAGGAGCATGCTTATGCCCGAAGGCAGATGGTTTGGTTTAGAAAAGATAAAAGAATTTATTGGTTTGATATAAGTAAAGTTAGCTATCAAAAAGAGATAGAAAAATTAATTGAAAAATGGTATATTAAGGATTAGTTATGCCGAAAAAGATTGAAATTTCTCATCGTTCGATAATTTTTACCGTTATTTTTTTAATTGGTCTTTGGTTTTTTTACCAAATTCGCCATATTATTATTGCTTTATTTGTTTCTTTTGTGTTTATGTCTGTTTTAAATCCCTTGGTTGATAAAATAGAAAAATGGCGTCTTCCTCGATGGCTGGCAATTCTTTTAGTTTTTTTAATAATTTTTGGAATAATTGGGGGGATTTTGGCGGTACTTATTCCTTCTTTAATTAATCAAAGCGCTATTTTTATTAATAGGGTTTCTAGTTTTTTTAGGCAGCTCAATATTGGAGTTCTTGAAGAGGCAGGAATAGACAAAAATTTTGTTGTAAATCAGTTTACTAATCTTTCGGTAATCCCTTCAAATATCTTAAAAATAGCAATTGGATTTTTTACAAATTTAATCTCCCTCTTAACCTTAATTGTTATTACTTTTTATCTTATGCTTGAAAGGAAAAATTTTGGTCGATACCTCAAGATACTTTTTGGAGAAAAAAAAGGCAAAGAATTCGAGATTTTGATAGAAAAAATTGAAAAAAGGCTAGGAGGTTGGATTAGAGGAGAACTTAGTTTGATGGTTATTGTTGGGGTTTTGTCCTTTGCTGGTCTTCGTCTTTTAGGGATGGAGTTTGCCCTCCCATTGGCAATTTTTGCCGGTTTTTTAGAGATAGTTCCTAATATTGGTCCTATTGTTTCCGCGATTCCGGCAATGATTAGTGGTTTTGCAATCTCTCCTTTTATGGGAGTGGCGGTTGGGGCTTTATATTTTCTAATTCAGCAAATTGAAAATAATCTCATCGTTCCTCGGGTAATGCACAAAATGGCCGGAGTGAATCCCTTAATAACTATTTTGTCATTGGCGATTGGTTTTAAGTTAGCGGGTGTTTTGGGGGCAATCTTGGCTATCCCCGTAGTTTTAATTATTTATGTTTTAATCTCTGATTTTTTTAGATCTGAAAAATTTAAAAATTTGTAATTTCTTCTTTTTTTTGGTAAAATTTTTTTAAATCCTTAAGAAAAAACCGGACAATCGGGACGTAAAAATTTTTATTTTTACGTTCAGGAAAGTCCAGACAGCAGAAAGCAGGGTGTCTTGGTAATACCAAGATGTTTCGCTTTTGATAAGCGAAATAAAGATAGGGCCACAGAGACGAGCCGGGTGGCGCCGGGTGAAACGGTCAAGCGACTGGGCGCTTACTTCGCAGGGTTTACCCCGAGCGAAGTAAGGGGCAACCCTCCCCGCTGCAATCTCCGATAGACCCGCTCCGCCGAATTGGCGGATAAGGTTGCTTTCCCGAGGGTCAAGGTTGAGAGCGTTAGATTGATGATTGTCGCCTCAATAAAAGAGGTACAGAATCTGGCTTATAGGTTTTTTCTTAAGGGTTAACTTTGGCAATGAGTTTTTTTGAAGTTTTATTTTTAGCAATCGTTCAGGGATTGACTGAATTTCTGCCAATTTCTTCAAGTGGGCATTTAGTGATTTTCCAAAAAATTTTAGGTTTTTCTAAAGCGCCAGTTTTATTTGATGTCCTTCTTCACGTTGGAACTTTAGGAGCGATTATTTTTTATTTTCGGAAAGGATTAGAGCAGATTATATCCGGATTAACACAAAAAAAGAAAGAGTCGGTAAATACCCTTTGGTTAGTTTTTCTGGGAACAATTCCCGCGGCCTTAGTTGGTGGTTTATTTGAGAAACAGATAAGTTCGGCTTTTAATTCTCCTCAAACAGTGGGATTGACTTTTTTAGCAACTGCAGGATTATTGTTTTCTACTAGGTTAATTAAGCATCAAAATAAATGCTTTAATCAATTAAAGTGGTTTGATGCTTTATTTATAGGAATATTTCAGGCAGCGGCAATTCTTCCGGGAATCTCACGTTCCGGTTCAACCATTTCTTCCGGACTTTGGCGAGGATTTTCTCAAGAGACTGCCTTTACTTTTTCTTTCTATTTGGCAATCCCGGCAATTTTTGGGGCTTTAATTTTGGAGGCAAGAGATCTTTTTTCTTATTCCCAAACTGAATTAATTCAGGGAGTGGCAGGGATGATAATTGCCGGGATTGTTGGTTTTTTTGCTTTAAAAGTTTTAGAGAAAGTCCTTAAGTCTACCAAATTTTTCTGGTTTGGAATATATTGTTTAGTTTTGGGAATAATTATTCTTCTTATTTAGTTTTATTTTTTAACAAATAAGACGGCGTTGGGGATATTGCGGCCAGGACCAACTTTGTAGCCTCCAAACCAAAGGGCAGTTGAGCCGCCATCGTCAAGATTTAAGGCATTTTCAAGACCAAGAGCATGAAGGGTAAGGGCAGATTCAGCCACGGTTGCATTGTGGACAACGCCTATATAAACCGTATTTCCTTTTGTGCCAATAAAACTTCTATTCCCTTTGCTGCCTTGTTTTGGGTCATCACCACCGGTGAATTTTATTTGACTGTTTAAAAGAAGAAGAGGATGATTAGCCAAAACAGCATCAACGCTTGTGTCCCTGCCCCATTCCAAAGATTGACTAACGAATCTTGCGGTATTTCCGTAGAAAATTACCGCGGGAACAGTACTATAGATGTTATTTTCAGAATTAATGTATTTTTTGTTTTTATTCATCAAAAGAGTATCAAAAGCATTTTTTTTGTTGCTACATGAAGGGTAAGTTGCCGGACAAAAATATGAGCCGTTTATTCCGGCAAAAGCATTGTTTCGTAAGACATAATCAGCCAAAGGCAAAACCGGGCAATCGTTGGCGCAGTCTGAATCCGAGGCCGTATCAACAATGACGCGCGTAGAATTTAAGTCAGCGGAGATAATATCAACCATAAAATCGCCCATTTCAGTTTTAACCTTTTGACGTTGGTATCCTTCTTGGGGAGGATTATTTGTTTCGCTTACTTTGGGAGGGATTTTAAAAGAGGTAGCAATTTTTTCTCTTTCATTTTCGATTTTATTGGCAAGGTCGCTAAGTTTAGCTTCGGCCGAAGCGTAATTTTTTTGGGAAAGAAGATTTAAGATTTCAGCAAACAATTCATCCAGTTTTTCTGTCTTTTGGTAAGTTTCTTTAAAACTTAATAATTTTTCATAAGTTTGGGCAGCCTGATTATAGACTTTTTGAATATTTTTTATTTCTTCTTCAAGTTCTTTGTTTTTTAAATATTGGTCTTGGTTTTTTAAGATATTTAATTCTTCAGAAATTAAAACAAGTTTTTGCTCAAGGCCGACTTTTTCGTTTTTGAGAGTTTTGGTTTGTTGATAAAAAATAAAAAACACGGAGGCGGCTGAGATAATAAAAAAGGGGGCAATATAAAATAGAATTTTTTTAACCTGTGGGTAATTTATTTTTTTCACTATTTTCAGTTTATCATATAAAATATAGTTTAGTTAGTTTTTATGAATTCTTTCTTTCATATTCCGGTTTTGCTTAAAGAAACAATTGAATTTTTAAATCCTTCACCGGGAGAAATTTTTGTTGATTGCACATTGGGTGGTGGAGGGCACGCCGAAAAAATTTTAGAAAAAATTGGCAAAAAGGGAAAACTTGTTGGTATTGATTGCGATCCGGAGGCGATTGAAGAAGGAAAGAGGAAACTTAAAAAATTTGGAAGTCAGGTGGTTTTTGTTAATGATAATTTTGTTAATCTAAAAAATATTCTCCAAGAATTAGGGATTTTTCAAGTTGATGGGATTCTTTTTGATTTAGGAGTTTCTTCTTATCAACTGGAGACACGCCAACGTGGTTTTAGTTTTGGCGAAAAAGATAGGGACGCTCTTTTGGATATGCGAATGAATCCAGCCCAAAATTTTTCTGCTTTTGATATCGTCAATTTTTATCCGGAGAAAAAATTAAGGGAATTGTTTTTTAAGTTAGGCGAGGAACCATTTGGAGGAAAAATTGCCAGAGAAATTGTAAAAGAAAGAGAGAAAAAGAAAATTAAAACTTGCGGAGAACTTTTGGATTTAATTCGTCGGGCTACTCCACCAGATTATCGCTTTTCAAGAAAAAGCCATTGGGCTTCCAAAATTTTTCGGGCTTTAAGAATGGAGGTTAATCAAGAATTGCCAAATTTAGAAAAAGTTTTGCCTCAAGCGCTTGAGGTCTTAAAAAACGGAGGAAGAATAGTAGTTATTTCTTTTCATTCGCTTGAAGATAGAATTGTTAAACGTAAGTTTTTGGAGTGGCAAAAATTTGGTTTTGTTGAGATTTTAACTAAAAAACCAGTTTTAGCAACTTCCTTGGAAATTATGAAAAACCCACGGGCAGACAGCGCTAAATTAAGAGCGGTTAAAAAATTAGTTAAATAAGGGCTAGTTTTAAATTGAGTAGTTTTTTAAATTTTAGTTTTATTTTTGGCATTCGTTTTCAAGTCTTTCAAGGGATAGTTGACTAAGATCCTTAGGATCTTTAGGTTCTAAACCAGAGCCTCCAGGAGCTAATTCTTTCAGATAACCGCCTTTTTCTAATTGCTCTTCTTGATATCTATGTCTTAATTCGTGGAGTAAAACTCCTCGAGAAGCATCCGGGTTTTGCTCGTAGATTTCTAAATACCTTAAACATTCGGGGCCTAAAAGAATACTACTTATAGAAACTTCTGGCTTAGAGTAAGGAGCCAGACCGCAATAAGGATCTATTTGAGCAAACATGATTATAAGGTTTTCTCCTTCTGGCAAATCTGCTATACATCTTATTAATTCTGGGGTTTTTGGGCCAAAATTTAGGGTTTTTTTAAGTAATTCTGGATCTATAGGACTTCGAGTTTCATTACGTAAAAAAACATTTCCTCCTAAATCCCTTGTCTCACCCGGCGCCAAAGGCGTAGATAATAAATCCTCAAAACTTGATTCTGCTTTTTCTTGGGTTTCCTGATTTGCTGTCTTTTTTGGTGGGATTTGGGTATTTCCAATATCAATATCATTTTCTTGCATTTTTTGTTGTAAAAGTTGCCAGATTTCCCAAACATACTTTGCTTGTTCCCTGTGTTGATTCCAAGCCTTTCCTCCATTGCCTATAAAATTTTTTACAAAACTTGTTTTATCTGTTTCTTTATCTAAACCCATTACCATAACAACAAATTTGGCTGCGGCAAACATACTTGCTCGGTCATTAGTTCTATCAAGTAAACCCACCAATTCTGCCGTTTCTTCCATAAACTGCATCGCGCCCACGGCACCAGCATAACTGGTAATGTTTCCTCCAAGAAAATAAGGGTGTTCTGAATTTCTTAAGGCTACCAAAAGCAATGCAATTTTAATGGCGTTTTCGTCAACTTTCCCTCCATTGACAAAAACTGCGGCATCAAAACTGTCTCGCCAAACCACGTCAGGTATACGAAGGTAAAATTGAGAACCATTCCAATAAGTGATTGGTTCTTCGATTTTTGGAGCGGGCGGTCTCAATTCTTGGGGGACACTAAAACTCAAAACTTTTTCGTCAATAGGAGTCTCCGCAGTTTGAATTCCCAAAGATTTGTATTGCAAAAGTAGTTGTTCCTGGAGGGCCGCTTTATCTGCTGATATTGCCGTTTCATTTGGATGAGAGGATGAACTAATTGGTTTTCTCCCAACCCTAAAAACAATTTCATCATTTTCTATTTTCCATTCTATTATTACTGTATAGTTTTCAAAGGGATTGACAATGAAAAAGTCTTTATCGTATCTTTTAGGATCGCACCACATCGTTACCCAATATTCTTTGGAAACGCCGCCAATCGGCGGATTATGGCCGATCATTGTTGGCGTACTTAATTTTACTTCTAAACCGGCTTTTTTTACTACTTGATGTAGCATTGAAGCAGCATGACAAACACCATTACCGGCAATACCGCCAACTACACGCATATTAAGATAGCAATCTGGCCCAAAGGTTTTGTTAACCGATATTTCTTGACCTGGGGGAATTTCTATCTGGCCAGCGTATTCTCCCCCACCGACTTCTTGAGAAAGACGAGTATAAAACAAACGGGCATTTTCTACCATTTTAGAATTATTGGTTAATTCGGAAAATCTGAAAGTTTCCCCTTCTAACAATACTTCTGCTGCTGCCTCTGCCGGCGAGGCTTGGGCACTTATGTCGGGGGAAGAAGGAGGACTTGATGTTTTTTTGTTTACGGCTTTAAGTATGGGAATACCTTCTAAATTTTTTGTGTCAGCAGCTATTATTTCGGGAATGGGTGGAGTTTCAACACTACATGAAATTGGTGATCTGTTATTTTCATCACCGTCAGCAAAACGCCTGATTTGATCGCCGGCTTTGCAGCCGGTTATTAAAGTTAAAGAAAGACAAGCGCTCAATAAATAATTTTTTAAAGACTCTTTTGCCATCTGAAGAATTTTTTAACGGGCAGAGGGATATTTATTTTCTAGATTTTTCTAAAAAAAATCTTTCTAAATATCCGTAAGCACTAACATCGCTACCTATTTTTAATTCTTCGCCGGCCAAGTTTATTAATAGAAGAAAACTTATCTCATTGCCATCTTGATCCATAGCATGAATTAATTCCACAGGAAATCCAAAAAAGTCTATATTTTCAATTTCTGTTATCGTATATTTCCCTGGAGGTATTTTATCTGTAATACCCAAAAGTTCATGGCCTAAAATATTGTTTAAAAATCTTCTGCTTAGTTCTGAAGACCAAACAATTTTGCTGCCATCCGGTGTTTTTTTGTTTTGTTTGTCATCTTCTCTAGGAAAGATTTGAGATTCCGGGTTTTGTCCTTGCGTCTTTTCTTGATTTCCTGGTTGAGGTTGTAGATTTCCCGCTGTTGACGGTTTTTCTCCTTCTTGGGTATTTTGTTTTGGAGATGTTTCGGGTTGTTTGTTTGTTACTGGCGCTTTGAATGTAGTTGAGTTTTTAGGTATTATTTTTGGGGCAGGTGTTTTCTTAGTTAGAAGTGATCTAAGGTAATCAAGATAATTTTCTAAGGCTTGAGCCAAGGTTGGATTATAGCCGGTTAAAGCGATGATTAAATCTTTCATTTTTTGGCAAAGTGCCAATTGCTGGTCATCAATTCCTTCTTGGGAAATTCCGATTAAAAGATTAAAGATTAAATTGGTTAAGTCGCCAACCATTTGAGGATTTTTTTCTCTTAAATATTTAATTTTTTCAATTAATTGAGGTTTTAATTTTCCATTTTTAGCGTAAAAATCTTCGGTAAACAAACTTTCTATCAGTTCTTGAGCAGTCAGTTCTTGGAAAGCCAATTCTGTAATTTCTGTTTGAATAATAGATTGGGTTTCAGGCGAAGATTCTGCTGTTTGAGAAGAAGTGGCCGGAGTTTCGGTTTTAACTGGGGTTGATTTTGGCGGTTGTTGCGTTATTGGTGATTCTGTTCTTTCTACTCTTTCTCCAATGGGGATGGCTTTAGGTTGAGGGGGAGCATTTTCTTTCGCATCACTAAGAATCACTTCTTCATAAGGAGACAGGATGGTAACCTCTTCAGGAGATAAATAAGAAGGCGCCGGTGATGAGATTTTTGGATTTTCCTGGGAGTTTGATCCTCTTGAAATTAAAATTCCGCCGACAACACCACCGACAGTCAGAGCAGCTGTTAACGCCCCTGTTGTTATAACTTTTTTTATTTTTTCTATTGTACTTTCTATTGGACTTTCTATTGGAGGCGCTGGGGCAACTTCTCCTCCTAGAATTCTCATGGCAGCGATTTTAGCAGCAGCAATTTCAGCAGGAGTTCTTTGGTCGAAATTACCGTCAAAAGCATTTCGGCCATCACTACCGGATAATTCGGTTTCTTTCCATTGTGTTGCCATTTTTTTATTTTTACTTTATGTTATTCTAAATTTTAGATTTGCCGCCTTCTCTTGAGTTCTTAAAATGGCCCTGGTGTTATCAACAGGGGCTTTTGGTTTTATTTTACCTCTAGAGTAAATAAGATTGTATCTCTCGTATCTTCTAGATTCGGGTTTATTATTGTTATTGTCAGGATTTTCAATTCCTCGCATAATCATGGGTAAATAAGGCGTTATTTTTGTCTCTGGTGTTGGTACTGGTTTTGCTTTTGGTGTTGGACTTGGTTCTTCTGGAGTTGATAGAGGGGTAGGAGTGGGAGTAGAAGTGGGAATACGTGCCGCTTGGGCTGTTTCGGTTAATTCTCTATATAAGGCTGTTTGAGTTGCGGCTGCTTTTTTGACTTCTTCAACGATACCTCCTTGATGAGCGCTAGCGGTTTCGACTGCTACTTGGGTCAAGGTAGCTTCTACTTCTTTTGCTATTTGGGTAGCCGTCATTCTTCTTTCTGCTTCTTCTTCTAATCTTTTAATGTATTCCTCTTGGGCTCGGCGTTGGGCTTCTAAAGTTGCTCTTACCTGCTCTTCGATACGCCTTTTTATTTCGGCGGCGTCTGGAGTCGGCGTTGATGTTTCTGTGGGTCTTTCGGTTTTTGTGGGTGTAGGAGTTTCTGTGGGCTTAGGAGTTTCTGAAGGAGTGGGAATTGGTGAAGCTATTACTTGGGCGGTCTCTGGTTTTGCCCCTAGACATTCATATAATATCGCTTCTAAAAAACTGCCCAAACTGGCATAATTTGTGAAAAGTTCAGGAGAAATTGCCATTGCTTGTTGCCGGTTAAGCATTGATTCTGGGCAATTGCCTTTTTTGGCATCTATTATTGCCTGTAAGATTTTTATTCTGGCTTCAAGAGGGAATCTGCTCGCTATTGAACTAGGTTGTTTTCTTATTTCTTCTTCCAAATAAGTTATAAAATCGGTTATGATGAATGTACCACTTCCTTTATCAACTATAACTTCCCCAGGAAGACGAATATTTCTATTTAACATTTCTAAAACAGGTTTACATTTTTCACTTACTTTTCCTTTCCCCAAACAATCAATTGTTTCTTCATCAATACATCTTGTTACTGTTTCATCTTGGTCTATCCCTAATTCTTCTGCCGCTTGACTTTCTCCTAATTTAATTAAGGGGCATATGACTCTGTCAAAAGGATCTCGTGATTTAATTGGCGTTTGGGTTAGTTTATCTGGTCTTTCGGGGGTTGTGTAAGTAGTAGTGGGCGTTTCTGGGTTTTCCCTAAAGAGACCTACATTGTTTTTAAGGTCGTTGGCCAAATAAATAATACCAGCTCCGGCTAATACCACTATCGCTCCTTTAATACCACAACCTAATATTTTGAAACTACAACCTATTACTTCATCGGGTCTCCTAATTGATCTTTTTGCGATTGCTGATAATAATTCACTTAAATTTGTTTCGTTAGTGGGAGGGAAATAATTTGGTGTGTCTCTCCTCTCCGGGCTTCCCATAATAGTATAATATAAGATATATAAGTATGGTGGCATTTTAGCACCTTAGATATTTTTTGTCAAGTAAAAAAATCAATATCTTCTGACGTTTCGTAATCTTTCTTTTTAAGTATTTTTTTCTATAGGGTTTTAAAAGGGGTTTTGGTTGAAAATTTTTTTTAGATTGTGTCAGAATAAATTTAATGCTGGCAAAAATTTTTTCAGGAGCAAATGTGGGGCTTGAAAGCGTTTTAATTGAGGTTGAGGTTGATATTTCCCCAAAGACCCTTCCCTCTTTTAATATTGTTGGTCTTCCTGATAAAGCAGTTGAAGAGGCAAAAGAAAGAGTAAGATCGGCATTAAAAAATTCAGGAGCGGATTTTCCTTCAAAAAGAATTACCGTTAATCTTGCCCCCGCGGATTTGCCAAAATTTGGCCCCTCTTATGATTTGCCGATTGCTTTGGGGATTTTGATTGCCTCCGGGCAACTTAAAGCAAATTTGGATGACGCTTTGGTTTTAGGGGAATTGTCTTTGGATGGTTCTCTTCGTCATACCAATGGAATTTTGCCGATAGCTATTTTGGCAAAAGAAAAAAAATTTAAAAGAATTTTTCTCCCCAAGGTTAACGCCCAAGAGGCATCGGTAGTTAATAATTTAAAAATTTATCCGGTTTCTTGCCTTCTTGAGATTTTTCGCCATTTTGGCGGCAGTCAAGAGATAAAGCCAATTTCCTATACTCCATTTTCTAAAATTTCTTCTTTGAGGATTTTTGAGTTTGATATGGCAGAAATTCGGGGGCAAGAAAATGCTAAAAGAGTTTTAGAGATTGCTGCCGCAGGCGGTCATAATGTTTTTATGAAAGGCCCTCCCGGAGCGGGGAAAACAATGCTTGCTCGCGCGTTGGCAGGAATTCTGCCGGATTTGACCGAAGAAGAGGCTCTTGAGGTAACTAAAATTTATTCAATAACCGGGAGTTTACCCAAAGGAGAATCGATAATAAAATATCGTCCTTTTCGTTCTCCTCATCATACAATTTCAAGAATTGGTTTAATTGGTGGAGGAAGCCATCCGATTCCCGGAGAAATTTCTTTGGCCCATCGCGGTGTTTTATTCCTCGACGAATTTCCTGAATTCCCACGAAGTGTTCTTGAGGCATTAAGACAACCAATGGAAGATGGATTAGTTACCATTTCTCGGGCTTCAGGTACTTTAACCTTTCCGTCTAAGTTTATTTTGGTGGCTGCTGCCAATCCTTGTCCCTGCGGATATCTAGGAGATTATTCAAAGCCATGTAATTGTCTCCCTGGGCAGATTCAAAGATATCAAAAGAGAATTTCCGGGCCAATCATTGACCGAATTGATCTTCATATTGACATCCCGGCAGTTAAAATAGAAAAACTGATAGAGAATGAAAGAGAAAAAAGAGAAAGTTCAAAGGAGATAAAAGCAAGAGTTCAGAAAGCCAGAAATTGGCAGATAGAGAGATTTAAAGGAACAAAAATTAAAAGCAATGGAGAAATGACTACCAAAGATGTTAAATTTTTTTGTCCTCTTTCCAGAGAATGTCAAAATTTACTTTATCAGGCAGCAATTCAATTAAATCTTTCAGCCCGCTCTTTTTATCGGATAATTAAGATAGCGCGAACAATTGCCGATTTAGCCCAAGAAAAAGAAATCTTGAAGGAACACCTTGCTGAGGCCCTTCAATATCGTCCACGGGATTTGACCTTTTAATTTAGCAAAACCCCTCCCGTAAAACTTGGGTGGGGGTTTTTGCTAAAAATTTTTTAAAAACTATTAAGCGGCGCCAATTTTGAACATCTTAGTGCCACAATCTGGACATTGAGCCGTCATTGCCGGTTTACCGTTTTTCATTGTTATTCTTTGAGGATTGGCGACCTCCTTTTTGGCGCGGCACTTTACACAATACATTGTTGCCATATTTTCTCTGTCACCTCCTCTCTTTTTTGGGCAAAGTCAAATTTTTATAAAAAAAATTAAAATTTGCCTGCCCTGTCTAAAAAGTATAGTATAAGTTCAAGACTAATTGCAAGTATGGCTAAAATTAAAGTTTTTGTCAAATCCTTTTTAATATAAGGGGTGTAAGGAGAAATAGCAAGAAGCGAATTTTGTTTTTGATCTTCAGAGCCTATCCTTGCCTTGGAAGTTATTGTGGGAATTTTTAGACTCTCCTTTGTTTCTTTATTTTCTATTTTTTCTTCCCCCTTTTCTAAATCTTGAGTAACTTTTAATTTTCTTCTTAATTCAGCAATTATTTTTTCTTTGCGAGTTTTTCTTGCCATGGTCTTAAAAACTGAATTCAGCCGAATAATAACATATTAGTCAATCACTTTTCAATAACAATTTTTGAAATCGAAGACTTTTTGGGAATAATTTATAATGACGATTCGGAATCTTTAGGTTAGATAAAGATCTTAGAAATGTTTAAAAAGTCTGTTAGGTTGACATAATCTTCTTTAAAAGATAGAATAAAATGGTAAAAATGTTGTCTAACGAACAATTTTTTTTGATTTTATCGGGAGTTATTTTTATTTGGTTGGCAATTTTAACTTTTTTTCTTTTTCGGGTTATTTCTCATTATCGCAGTTTAACCAAAGGGGTTTTAAAAGAAGATTTAATTTCAATTTTGGAAAAAATTCTAAAGGAAGAAAAGGAAAACCAAGATAAAATTGAGAAAATTTTTAAAAAGATTGAAGAAATTGAAAAAGAAGGGGCATTTCATATTCAAAAAGTAGGATTAGTGAGATTTAACCCATTTTCCAATACTG
Source organism: uncultured Gammaproteobacteria bacterium (assembly GCA_964487495.1). Taxonomy (GTDB): domain Bacteria; phylum Patescibacteriota; class Microgenomatia; order CAYGWK01; family CAYGWK01; genus CAZAPL01. The sequence continues at coordinate 14,013 of CAZAPL010000008.1, forward strand.
GGGGTAGCCATAGTTTTACCTTGGCGCTTTTAAATAATTATGATGATGGGGTGGTAATTTCTAGTTTGCATAGTCGCGATCAGACAAGAATTTATGCCAAGCCAATAAAAGGAGGAAAATCTGAGAAATATGAACTTTCTGAAGAAGAAAAAGAAGCAATTGGAAAAGCCAAAAAACGTTAAAAAATTTAAATGAAAATATGGAAAAAGCAGAAAATAGAAAAAAAATAATTTTGTTTATTACTTTAGGCTTAGGTCTTTATTTTCTTTCAACCGGTATTTCTTCTTTCTTCTTTTCTTATTTTGCAAAATCTTCCGGCGAATCAGAAATTGTTTCTCCTATTTCTTCTGAAGATAGAGAGAGGTTTAAAGTTGATTTATCCGCCCCAAAAAGTGAAGTTTGCCCTTTGAATGGAAAAATGTATACCAAAGCAGAAAAGGATATTTGGAGCAAGAGGCGACCATTAACGGTTATGATTGAAAATCACAAAGACAGTCGACCTCAGTCGGGTCTTTCTCGGGCAGATATTGTTTACGAGGCGGTAGCCGAAGGGGGAATTACGAGATTTCTGGCGGTTTTTTATTGTGGTGTTTCCGCCTTGGATGTTCAGGTTGGGCCTGTTCGTTCAGCAAGAACTTATTTTTTGGATTTTGCTTCTGAATACGGCGATTTTCCTTTATATGTTCATGTTGGAGGAGCAAATACTCCTGGCCCTGCTAATGCTTTAGGGCAAATTGCTGATTATGGATGGATTAAGAAAGGAAATGATTTAAATCAATTTTCAATTGGTTTTCCAACTTTCTGGAGAGATCAAGAAAGACTTGGTCATCCTGTAGCCACAGAGCATACGATGTATTCGTCAACTGATAAACTTTTTGCGGTAGCCGAAAAGAGGAATTTAACCAATATTGATAGCGATGGTATCCCTTGGAATAAAAATTTTGTCAAATGGCAGTTTAAGGATGATACCAAAGAAAGTGAGAGAGGGTCAAAAAGTCCATCATTTTCTTTTTGGAAGGGCTATTCAGATTATGACGTTAAATGGGAATATGATTTGCTTTCTAATAATTATAAAAGGATAAATGGAGGAGTTTTACAAAAAGACAGAAATGATGATGCGGAAATTCGAGCCAGGGTAATAGTGGTTGTTTTTATGAAAGAGTCAAGAGCCAATGATGGTTATGAGGGTAACCTTCATCTTTTATATAAGACAAAGGGGTCAGGGAAGGCCCTTGTCTTTCAGGATGGTCAGGTTTTAGAAGGAGTTTGGGAGAAGAAGGAGCGAAAGGAAAGAATGACCTTTAAAGATTTAAAAGGTAAAGAGATAGCATTTAATCGGGGAGAAATTTGGATTGAAGTTTTACCTTTAGGAAATGAGGTGATTTATTAAATTAATTTTCTTCTTGTGAAAGACCTGCCCCTTAAAAAATAATTAATGAAAGAGAGAAAATTTATAAAAAGGATAAAAATTCAAGTTTTTCTTGATTTTTAAAATTTATGGAACTGCAGGATCTTTTAATTTCAAAAGTAAGGGTTAAATTATTGGAGACATTTCTTTCAAATCCCCAGGAGATTTATCATGTTAGAGAATTAGTTAGAAGGACGGGAGAAGAAATAAATGCTGTTAGGAGAGAATTGGCTCATATGGAAAAATCGGGAATGGTTAAAAAGGAGCCAAGAGGAAACAGGCTTTATTATTGGTTTAGAAAGGATTATCTTTTTTATAATGAACTTTTGGCGATGATTACCAAAACTGTTGGCCTTGGGCGGGAAATTCTAAAGAACAGAGAAAGAATTGGTAAAATTTCCTTTGTTTCTTTTTCTGAAAAATTTGTTAAAAGAATTCCTAGAGAAAAAGATGAAGTTGATGTTTTAGTGGTTGGCCAGGTGATTTTGCCGGAAATTGCTGCCTTAATTAAAGCAGAGGAGCAACGAAGAGAACAGGAGATAAATTATACGATTATGAGTAATGAAGAGCTTTCTTTTCGCAAAGAAAGGAGAGATCCCTTTTTAATGGGGATACTTTTTTCTCCAAAAATAATGATTATTGGCGAAGAAAGAGAATTGGTTTTTTAAAATTTATGCTTTATTATGTATCAACAGAAAGTAATTAAGACAGGAAATTCCTTAGCCTTGACTATTCCTGCAAAATTTGTTAAAGATTTAGGGATAAGAGCCGGTGATTCTGTTAAAACAATTTTTGAAAGGGAAAAGGGGAGAATAATTTATATTTTTTCCGGGATAAAACAACTTCCTCTCTCGGAAAGTTTTTTTCAGAAAAGAAAGTGAAATTTTTTCTATGAATAAAAAAAGAATTCTTTTATGGTTCATTATTTTTTTAACAGTTTTTTGTCTTGTTATTGATTTTCCTAAAGATTTTCCTCTTAAATTTTCAATAGGAAAGTTTTCTGTAGATACAAAAATTTCCCATCCAAGAATTGACCTTAATTTTGGGAGAATAAAATTTAAGAGAGATCTTGAGATTAAAAAGGGATTAGATTTAGAAGGCGGTGCCCATTTAGTTTTTCAGGCAGATATGAAGGATATTCCTTTTGAAAATAGAAATTCTGCTATTGAGGCGGCGAAAAAAAACATTGAAAGAAGAATTAATTTTTTTGGAATTTCTGAGCCAGTAGTGCAAACAGCTAAAAGTGGCGAAGACTATCGTTTAATTGTAGAACTTCCCGGCATAGAAGATATAAATAGAGCAATTGATTTAATTGGTTCAACCGCCCAACTTGAATTTTGGGAACAAGTCGAGGCTTCTCCCTCGGCTGGTTTTAAACCCACTGATTTGACTGGTAAGGATTTAAAAATTTCTCAGGTTCGTTTTGACCCAAATACCGGCCAACCGGTGGTTAGTCTTAATTTTTCTTCAGAAGGAGGGAAAAAATTTGCAGAGATCACCTCAAGAAATGTTGGTCGAATAGTTGCTATTTATTTAGATAAAAAAATTATTTCTACGCCTGTAGTCGAGGAACCGATAACTTCTGGTGAGGCAATTATTAAAGGAAATTTTACTCTTCAGGAGGCAAAAGATCTTTCGATTAAACTTAACGCGGGGGCTTTGCCCGTACCAATTAAAATTATTGAACAAAGAAATATTGGGGCCACATTAGGTCGAGAATCAGTACAAAAAAGCCTTAAAGCAGGTATGATTGGACTTTTAATGGTTGCCCTTTTTATGGGAGCATATTATGGCAAACTTGGTCTTTTAGCAGATTTGGCCTTGGTGCTTTATGGTTTGATTACTTTGGCCATTTATAAATTTATTCCTGTTACTTTAACTTTACCTGGAATAGCGGGTTTTATTCTTTCAATTGGCATGGCAGTTGATTCAAATATTTTGATTTTTGAAAGGATGAAGGAGGAACAAAGATCTGGTAAGCCTTGGCAGATTGCAATGGAATTAGGATTTGGTCGGGCCTGGGATTCGATTAGAGATGCCAATATTTGTACCTTAATTACTTGTTTTATTTTATTTAATCCTTTTAATTGGGGTTTTTTGAATGTTTCGGGAATGGTTAGAGGTTTTGCTCTGACTTTGGGATTAGGAATTTTTATTTCTTTGTTTACTGGTATTGTTGTTACCAGGACATTGTTAAGAGTTTTTTACAAAGGTTAGTTTTTTAAAAGAATATGAATTTCATGCGTTTTAAATGGTTATATTTTCTTTTATCCGGTATTGTTTTAATTCCGGGAATTGTCTCTCTCTTTCTCTTTGGCCTTAAACCATCAATTGACTTTACCGGCGGGGCGCTTCTTGAATTTAAATTTGAAAACGCCAGAAATTTAAGTGCTTCGGCAATAGATGAAGTAGTTAAAGAAAAGGGGTTTGAGGTATTTTCTGTTCAGAAATCCGGAGAGAATGATTATCTTTTAAGAATGCAGCCAATAACAAAAGATGATGTTTCTTCTCTTAAAACCTCTTTAGCCGATAAATTTTTAGCTATACCAGAGGAAATTCGTTTTGAGACAGTTGGGCCAATTTTAGGTAAGGAACTTTTGATTAAAACCATAATTGCTGTAGTTTTAGCAGCAGGTTTTATTTTGGCTTATGTTGCTTGGGTTTTTAAAAATTTTAAATTTGGAGTTTGTGCTATTTTGGCTATGTTTCATGATAGTTTTTTACTTTTGGGAACATTTTCCTTATTTGGGCGTTTTTTAGGAGTTGAGATAGACACCCTTTTTGTGACAGCAATGCTTACTATTCTTTCGTTTTCAGTTCATGATACAGTGGTAGTTTATGATCGAATTCGAGAATCACAGAAGAGATTTCCCCAGATAGCGTTTGAGGATTTGGCAAATAAGGCGGTAACGGAAACTTTATCGCGATCTTTAAATAATTCTTTAACAATTATTTTTATGCTTTTGGCTTTATTCCTGCTTGGAGGAGAGACGATTAAATGGTTTGTGGTTGCCCTTTTAATTGGGACTATTTCTGGAACCTATAGTTCTACCTTTACTGCCGTTCCGTTATTAGTTGTTTGGGAGAAAATTGAAAGAAAAAGAGAGAACAAATAAGATTTTTATAAAAAATTTTGTCTGTTTATGTAGAATAGAATTGTCTTTAAACTGAGATAGAAAGGAGGTGATAATGTGGATTTGCAGGTTCAGAAAAAAGACGGCAGGCTTGAGCCTTTTGATAGGGATAAAATAAAAAGCGGCCTTCTTAAATCAGGAGCTTCCAAGGAGGAAGCGGAAAAAATTGCTGCCGATGTTGAAGTCTGGGCCCAGAATGCAGCCCAAAATGGTATTGTTAGTACCTTTAGTCTTAGGAATAAAGTTCTTGAGATTTTAAAAGAAATTAATCCTACCGCCGCTAACGCTTTTGAATTTTACCGAAAGCCAAAACAGTAATTTTGTTAATTTTTTATTAAATATTAATCTTTTTTGGTCTAAAAGAGAAAGAATTTTTCGTGGAAGAAAAGGTTAAAAAAATTTTGAGTTCTTATAAAATTAAATTGGACCCTTTTAAGGATCAGTTTTTCCTCATTGATCAAGAAATTATAAAAAAAATTGTCGAAGAGGCAAAAATTAGGCCAAATGAAAAAGTGGTTGAAATTGGTGCGGGTTTGGGTTTTATTACTTGGGAAATAGCCAAAAGATCTAGAAATGTTTTAGCAATTGAAATAGATAGGAGATTTAAGCCAATTTTAAATAAACTTCCTTCTTGGGTAAAGGTTGTTTATGGAGACGCCTGGAAAATTTTAGGGGGACTTCATTATTCAAAATATAAGTTTGATAAACTAATTTCTAGTCTTCCTTACAGTCTTTGCGAGCCGATAATGCATAAGTTTACCTATGGGGTTAAATTCAAAACGATTGTTTTTGTAATTCCCAAGAAATTCTTTTATAAAATTTTAAATCATCCTATCTTCTCTGCTTTTTATAAAATTGAGAAAGTTTTAGACGTTCCCAAAAAAGCATTTTATCCTATACCTAGGGTTAATTCGGTGGTTGCAAAAATTACTCCCTACAAAAATCCGCCTCTTTCTGCTGTTATTTGTCAATATCTTTATAAACATAGGCGATCTCTTACTAAAAATGCTTTGGTTGAGGCGTTAATTGAGGTTTCTCCAAAAATTTACCAAAGAAAAATTACAAAGAATCAGGCAAGGAAATTAGTTCAAGAATTGGGGATCGATCAGAAACTTCTTAAAGAAAGACCCATCGACAATCCTAGTATTTATTTTGAAGTAATTAAGAAAATAAATACCGTTTCGTAAATTCATTCCGATACCGTTTCGTTTTATATTTACGAAATGGTAAAATGCGTTATAAAGGTAGTATTAAATATGATTTTTGATGTGATATTATAGAATAAATGGCATTAAGGAAAACATTTTTGGCTACAGGCGAAGTTTATCATGTTTTAAATCGCTCATCTTATGGTTTTCCTATATTTAAGGGAAAAAGAGAGCGTGAATATTTTCTGGAGGCGATGGGATATTATATTCAAGCAAATCCCCCAACAAAATTTTCTCTTTATAAGATTAAGAAAGATATGTTTTCTGTTAGTTTAAAAGATAGATTGGTAACAATTATTAATTTTTGTATTATGCCGACTCATTTTCATTTTACCCTAAGACAAGATAAAGATGATGGGATTAAAAAATTTATTCAGAAATTGACTAGTAGTTTTGCTCATTACTTTGCTATAAAAAATCGAAGTAGTGGTCATGTTTTTGAAGGAAATTTCAAGGCAATCCGGGTAGAAAATGAGGAACAGTTGATCCATCTTTCTCGATATATTCATTTAAATCCCGTTTCTTCCTATCTTGTGGAAAATCCAGAGGACTATTTATATTCTTCTTATAGAGTTTATTTAGGGAAAGAAAAATCATTTATTGTAGACCCATCTTTAGTTCTTAGTAATTTTTCTTCTCCTTTGGAATACGAAAGGTTTGTTTTATCTCAGAAAGATTATCAGCGAGAAATAGAAAAAATAAAACATCTACTTCTAGAGTAGAAATAGGCAAATTACCGTTTCGTAAATTCAAACCGATACCGTCTCGTAAATTCATAAATTTTGGCCGAGTTCTTTAATTCGGGAAAGTAAATATTTTCGTTTGTTCTTAGTCTTATCTTCAACAACCTCTTCAAATAATTTATTTAAGACTTTTCCTACTAGTGGACCAGGAGAAATATTTAAAATTCTCATTACATCATGGCCATTAACCTTTAAATCCGTTACCGTAAATGGTTGCTTTTGTACTTCTTTAAGTCTTTTTTTGAATTTTTCCAGTCTCCAAGAAGTTTCTCTTGCCCCCCCTCCAAGCCTATCACCAACTCGAAGATCAAGAATGTCTTTTAAGTTTTCTTTACCAACATTCCTGATAAATCTTCTAATTGCCGAGTCGGTTTGGTGTTCATCGCAGGTAAATTGGTGCCATCTAACGAGAGTGGTTAACTTTTCTCTTTCTTTTTTGGAAAAACGGAGTCTTTCGGCAATATTTCTTGCAATTGAAGCTCCAATTAATTCGTGATTGTAGAAGGTTCGCTTTTCTCCTTCGCCTTTAGCGGTTAGCGGTTTTCCAATATCGTGAAGAAGAGTGGCAAATCTAGTTATTGGATCTTTTGAGGGGCAATATTTTAGAGATAAAAGAGAATGGGTCCAGACATCATAAATATGGTGTTTGGCTTGCTTTAGCCCATATCCTTTAATTAATTCTGGAATAATTTTTTCCAAAAGCCCAGAAGATAAAAGAAGATTAAAACCGTCAGCGGGAAAATTACTCTTTAAAATTTTAAGAAGTTCATCACGGATTCTTTCTTTAGCGATTTTATTAATTAAATTAACATTGTTTTGAATTGCCCGGAAAGTTTCTTCTTCGATGATAAAGCCAAGTTCTGTTGCTAAGCGAATCGCCCTCATCATTCTTAAGGCATCCTCAGAGAATCTTTTATTTGGATCACCTACTGCTTTAATAATTTTTTCTTTCAAGTCGCGCTGGCCTTCAAAATAATCAATAATTTTTGGTTTTTCTTGGGAATAATCTAAGGCCAAGGCGTTAATAGTAAAATCTCGGCGCGAAAGATCTTCTTTTAGGGAATTCCCCCAAATTACTTTATCTGGATGACGTCGATCAGAATAGCCAATTTCTTTTCTAAAAGTGGTTATTTCGTAAGGATGAGGCGAAGAGGGATGATTGATTCCTACTGTTCCGAATTTATTGTCATAGAAACCGTTAGGGAAAATTTTAAGGATTTCTTTTGGGGTAGCATTAGTAGTAAAATCCCAATCAGAAACTTCTCTTTTTAAAAGGAGATCTCTAACTGATCCTCCTACGACGTAAATTTCAAATCCTTCTTTTTTAAATTTTTTTAAAATTTCACAGGCAAAATCTGGAAGTTTGAAGTTCATCTTGGTATGATAATTATACCATGAGAAGGTGGAGAGTATTGAATAAATTGGTTATGGCAAAAGAGGGCTTTGACGTTTCAGAAATTATTAGGATTTTATTAAAAAATCGAGAGATAAATACCGATAAGGAAATTGAAGAATTTCTAAAGCCCCCTAGTCCTTATAGTTTAAAACCAGAACATCTAAAAATTAGTTTAGTTGATCTTGAAAAAGCGGTAAAAAGAATTAAAAAAGCAGTGAAGAATAATGAAAAAATTATTATATATGGAGATTATGATACTGATGGTGTTTGTGCTACGGCGATAATTTGGGAGGTTCTTTATCAAATGGGAGCAAAAGTAATGCCTTTTATTCCTAAAAGAGAAGAAGGCTATGGAATGAAGGTTGAAAGGATTGATCAATTTGCCGATGAAGGGGTAAGTCTTATAATTACGGTAGATCAAGGTATTACTGCTTATCCCCAGGTTGATCACGCCAGGAAAATGGGAATTGATGTAATTGTTACCGATCATCATCTGCCTGGGGAAAAGAAGCCAAGGGCGTTTTCAATTATTCATACCACTGCTCTTTCGGGTTCTGGTGTGTCTTGGTTTTTGGCAAAAAATTTGGGGAATCCGGATCTTGATCTTGTAACTATTGGGACAGTGGCTGATATGTTGCCTTTAACCGGGGCAAATCGAGCAATTGTTTACCATGGACTTCCAAAATTAAGAAATACTAAAAGGCTTGGTTTAAAAAAACTTTACGATAAAGCGGGAATTTCTTCAGAATCTTTAGGGACTTACGAAATAGGATTTATTATCGGGCCAAGGATAAATGCTTCAGGAAGATTGGATGATCCGATGGAATCCTTACGCCTACTTTTGACCTCAAAGGAGGAAAGAGCCTTGTCTCTTGCTCAAAAAATTGATGAACAAAATCGCAGGCGTCAAGTTTTGACAGAAGAAATGACTATCCATGCGAGAAATTTATGGTTTTCTCAAGATGGGAAAAGTAAGTTGATTTTTGTTTCTCATACTTCATACGAAGAGGGGATTTTAGGTTTAATAGCAGGAAAGTTAGTAGAAGAATTTTATCGGCCGGCGGTGGTTATTGCCCAAGGAGAAAAGTACTCTCGGGCTTCTGCAAGATCAATTAATGGTTTTAATATTATTGAAGCAATAAGATCATGTAGCGATATTTTGGGGTCTCATGGTGGGCATGCTTTGGCGGCTGGTTTTTCGGTAGAAACGGTAAGGATTGAGGAATTAAAAACTAGACTTCTTGAAATAGCAGAAAAAAACTTAAATGAGGAAATTTTAACCCCTGTTTTAAAAATTGATTTAGAGATGGATCTTTCTTTTGTTTCTCTTTCTCTTTTTGAGATATTGAAAAAATTAGAGCCCTTTGGTTATGGTAATCCCGAACCTCTCTTTTTAAGCCGAAATTTAATTATTTTTGATGCCCAAACTGTAGGGGATAAAAATCAACATCTTAAATTAAAAGTAGCATCTCTCCTGTCACGGACCACTTTTGAGGCTATTGGTTTTGGCATGGGAGGCTTTTTTGATAAACTTTCTCCTGAAGAACCGGTTGATATTGTTTATAGTTTACTTTTGGAGAGATGGAATAATTCTTCCTCTCTTAAGTTAAAAATTAAAGATATAAGAAAAAGCAAAAATGGAGAAAAAGATTAATATTGATAAATTAATTGAAAAAATTAAATATTATGATCTTAAGGTTGACCTTAAAGAGGTAAGGAGGGCTTTTGAATTTGCTTCTTCTGCTTGCGGGGGGAAATTAAGACTTTCCGGAGAAACGGTTTTGGATCATTTACTTGCAGTTGCCGAGGTTTTGGTAGATTGGAAACTGGATACTACCTCGATTGTCGCAGGTATTTTACATGATGTTGTTGAAGATGGAGGCAAAAGCCTGGAAGAGATCAAAAAAAATTTTGGAGAACAGGTGGCATTTTTAGTTGATGGGGTAACAAAGATAGGTGGTTTAAAACTCAGAGGGTCAACCAATGAAGAATTTGTTGAAAATTTAAGAAAAATGGTTGTGGTTATGGCTTCTGATTTAAGAGTAGTTTTAATTAAACTTGCTGATCGTTATCATAATATGCAGACTCTTTCCTTTTTGCCTTTGGATAAGCAAAAAAGAATTGCCAGAGAAACTTTGGAAATTTATGCTCCTCTTGCGGAAAGATTAGGGATTGGGGAAATGAAGGGGAAACTTGAGGATTTAGCCTTTTCTTATGTTTATCCTGAAGATTTCTTGTGGGTTAAGAATTTTTCTGCCCCATTTTACCATAAAGCTCAAGAGATCGTTGAGGAGGCGAAGGAAGAAATTTTAAAAAAACTTGGAGAAGAAAAAATAAAAGCCACCGTTTCCGGCCGGGTTAAACATCTTTATTCTCTTTGGAAGAAACTTTTAAGACCAGAAATTAATAAAGATATTTCAAAAATTTTTGATCTTGTGGCATTAAGAATACTTGTTTCTTCAATAAGAGATTGTTATGCCTCCTTGGGTGTAGTTCATCAGAAATGGAAGCCAGTTCCTTTTAAGGGAGTAAGTGATTTTATCGCTCAACCAAAGCCAAATGGTTATCGTTCGATTCATACTACTGTTTTTGGTCCTCACGGAAGGATTATTGAAATTCAAATAAGGACTTATCAAATGCATGATGAGGCAGAAAATGGAATTGCCGCCCATTGGTATTACGCTTCTTTAAAGTCAAGAGGGGTCTCTGATCAGAGACTTGAAAGCGGAAGTTTTGCTCCTGATGAAAAACTTTCTTGGGTTCGGCAATTGGTTGCTTGGCAGAAGGAAATCGTTGGTTCAAAAGAATTTTTAGAGGCGATAAAATTCGACGCTTTAGCCCATCGAATTTTTGTTTTTTCGCCAAAAGGCGATGTTTTCGATTTGCCTTTAGGGGCTACCCCGATTGATTTTGCTTATGCAGTCCATACCAGTTTGGGTGATGAGGCAGTTGGAGCAAAGGTTAACGGGAAAATGGTTAAACTTAATTATAAATTAAAAAGTGGCGATATGGTTGAAATATTGAAAAAGGAAGGCACTAAACCCTCACGAGACTGGCTGGAGTTTGTAGTTACTACTTTGGCTAAAAGAAGGATTAGAAGATTTTTTAAGAATGTTTAAATTTTTTATAATTATTTTTCTCTTTTTTGGGCTATTTTTGGTGTTTCCCAAGTTTTCCTTTTTGGTTTAGAAAATTTTCCGGTGAAGTTTTTTCTCTCAGAGAATTGCCTTGATCACCAAAAATTTCTTCACCGTATTTGTTAATTATTCTTATTGCTTCTTCAGGATTTAATTTTAATATCTCTTCCCAAGCAGCCTGTTGGGCATTTGGTAGAATGCCAAAAGTATCTAGCATTTTTTGGTATCTTCCTAAAGCTTTCCAATATTCTGATTCTTTCATTATTCTAATAAATAAAAAACCTCCCTTTTTTGGGAGGTTTGAGAAAGTTTTAAAAACTATTTTCTACTGCCATTTCCCCAAACCTCCCCTCTCCTTCTTTTTGAGGATAATAGAAAGAGAGATTTGGTTTATAAAAAGGGAGTTTTTCATTTAATTATAAAGATTTTAATTAGTCATTTTTAGATTGTCAAGATAAAGAAAAAAATGTAGAATATTAGATAATGCAAAGAGTTTTAACTAGTCAGACTAAAGAAAAAATTGGAGAAAAAGTTAGGCTTTGTGGATGGGTAAATAATCTTCGGGATCACGGAAAGATAATTTTTATAGATTTACGAGACAAAGAGGGAATTATTCAATTAGTTGGAGATGAAAAATTGAAAAATTTGAGAATTTCCGACGTTTTGGAGATTGAGGGAGTGGTCAAGAAAAGACCAAAAAATTTAATTAACCCCAAAATTTTAACCGGAGAAATAGAAGTTGAAGTTAAGAACTTTAAAATTTTGGCAAAGTCAAAGGATTTGCCTTTCGATATTCAGGGAAGTGGAAGAGAAATCAATGAGGAATTACGCCTGCGGTATCGTTATTTAGATTTAAGGCGACTAAGAATTTTTAGGAATTTGGAAATTCGTCATAAAACTATTAAATTTATTCGTGATTGGCTAGATGCTCATGGGTTTATTGAAATTGAAACTCCAATTTTAACAAAGGCTACTCCAGAAGGGGCAAGAGACTTTTTGGTTCCTTCAAGGCTTCAGCCAGGGAAATTTTATGCCTTGCCCCAATCTCCCCAGCAGTATAAACAACTTTTAATGGTTGCTGGGTTTGAAAGATATTATCAGATAGCGCGTTGTTTTAGGGATGAAGACCCGCGGGCTGACCGGGCTTATGGGGAGTTTACTCAACTTGATCTTGAAATGTCTTTTACAACCCAAGAAGAAATTTTGTCTTTGATTGAAGAACTTTATAAATCTTTAATTAAAAAAGTTTTTCCTCAAAAAAAGCTTACTTTTTCTCATTTTCCTAGATTAGAATATGATGAGGTTATTAAAAAATATAAGACAGATAAGCCTGATTTAAGAAAAAACAAAAATGACCCCGACGAGTTAGCATTTTGCTTTATAGTTAATTTTCCTTTATTTGAATGGAAGGAAAAAGAAAATCGTTGGGATTCAATGCATCACCCTTTTACTGCTCCTAAAGAAGAGTTTGTTCAAGACTTACTTAATGAAAGAAATATTGGTGGAATTAAATCTTATCAACATGATTTTGTTTTAAACGGTTTTGAAATAGGAGGGGGAAGTATTAGAATTTCTGATCCGGAAATTCAAGAAAAAGTTTTTAAAATTCTCGGCCATGAATCATCAGAAATTAAGAAAAAATTTGGGCATCTTTTGGAGGCTTTTAGTTATGGCGTCCCCCCTCATGGTGGAATTGCTCCCGGAATAGACCGTTTTTTAATGATTGTTTTAAATGAGCCTAATCTTCGGGAGGTAATTGCTTTTCCAATGACCGCCTCGGGACAAACAGCAGTTATGGATGCTCCTTCTGAAGTAGACTCTTCTCAGCTTAAAGAGTTAGGAATAGAAATTGTCTTTAATAAAGACAAATGAAAGAAATTAGGAATTTTTTCTCTTTTTTGTGGGGGAAAAATTTTTTAAATGTTTTGGAGTTTTTATTAGTTTTTTTGTTTATTCTTTTTCTTCCGGGGTTAGATTATTATGAAAATCTGAATTCTTTTTGGCAGAAGCCTGAAGTTCTCGGTTTTCATTTTTCTATTCCCCCTCCTTTGCCAATCCCCAAAAATAAACTCGGAATTTTGCCTTTAGAATTTTCGGCTAAGGCAATTTTTTTGGTAGATTTACCTACATGGATGCCTATTTACCAAAAAAATCCTCATTTAAGAGTTCCTCCTGCTTCAACTGCTAAGATAATGACTGCTTTGGTATCGCTTGATTATTATCGCCTAGACGATGTTTTAACAGTTCCTAATATGGATTTTCAAGGGCAGATTATTAAACTTCGCGCAGGAGAAAAAATGACAGTAGAGAATCTTTTGCATGCTTTGCTTTTGGCTTCGGCTAATGATGCTGCCGAAACTTTGGCGGCAAATTATCCTGGGGGGAGAAAATCTTTTATAGAAAAGATGAATCAAAAAGCTAAAGAGTTAAATCTTTCGAATACTTATTTTACTAATCCTACTGGTTTAGATGAAGAAGGTCAGTATACTACCGCTTTTGATTTGGCTCTTCTGTCGCGGGCAGCAATTCAAAATGAAGTTTTTACTAAGATAGTTTCAAAAAAAGAATTTTTAATTAGCCTGGTTGATCAAAAGAAATTTTATTCATTGAGAAACATTAATATTCTATTAGATAAATTACCGGGAATTAAAGGAATTAAAACGGGGTGGACAGTTTCCGCTGGAGAATGTTTAGTAAGTTTTTATAAAAAGGATGAAAGGGAGATAATTAGTGTTGTTTTGGGTAGTAAAGATAGATTTGGAGAAACAGAAAAGATTTTAAATTGGGTTTTTGAGAATTTTGAATGGAAAATTCCAGTTTAAATTTTTTTATTCTGTCCATTTAGGATCAATAGCGGGTACGTAGGCAAAAAAATCTCTGTCGCCTTCAAAAACAAAAATTGGCTGGAGAAAGTTTTGGGGTTTTGGAGAATCATAATAGGCCAGATAAACTTTTCTAATGGTAATTTTGCCTTCACTGTTATCTCCCAAATTGGCAATAAAACCCTTTCCCTCTTGGATTTCTTGCCAGGCTAAAGACGCAGATTTAAGGGGGTAGGTAGCAAAATTATCCCATTCTATTTTATTATAGTTATATTTTACCTCTACAATTCTTTTATTTCGATCTCTTGCTCCCGAAAACATAAATGAGACGATTCCTTCTTTTGGATTAGGAGGAAGAACTGGGAGATTATCCTTTTTTTCTCTAAAAAGAGCAACTTTGACAAAATCTGCCTCAGAAAGAGAAAGAGCTGGTTTTAGATCGGGGGGTTGATATTTAAGATAGGAAATTTCTGCATTGCCATTTTTTAAATCTTCGCTTAAAAGGCCAATATTGTTTAGGAAACCTTTGGCCTCAGAAATTGCTTGTTCACCAGAGGGTAATTTTTTTTCAAATAGAATTGATTGATCATTTTGAAAATCATATTTAAGATTAAAAGTTCCGTTTACGATATCAATATCTAAAATATATTCTGGAGTAGTTTGCGAAGAGAAGCGATAAATTGTTTCGGATAATGGTTTTGGCGAACTAGAAAAACCAATTTTTCTGGCCGTTTCTTTTGCTCTTTCTAAAGAAAGAAGAGAAACCGCAGGTTTAACGGAGACATAAACTTTGCCAATAGAATCAAGTTTGGGAATTGTCCCTTGGATTGTTTCTAATTTGAAAGAAAGAGAAGGTTTTTCTTCAATTTTGGGAAAGTCTATTTTAGGTAATTTGCCAAAAGAGGTTGTTGGGGGTGGTGGTGGCGGGGGATGGATTTTGCGGAGATAGGCGGTGGTGGCATTCCAGATAAAACGCAGAATTAAAAATCCCACAAAGAAAATTATTCCATATTTTATTCCTTTACGAGTATAATAAGCGGTTTCTGTAAGAGTCGCCATACACTTTTGAGTATAGATTTATCTTATGCTAAAATCAAGGTAATTATGAAAGAAATTCGTACCCGTTTTGCCCCTTCGCCTACTGGTTTTTTGCATATTGGAGGGTTGCGAACCGCTCTTTATTCTTATGCTTTTGCCAAAAGTCAGGGGGGGAAGTTTATTTTAAGGATTGAAGACACAGATATTAAAAGATACATAGAAGGAGCAAAAGAAAAAATCTGCGAAATTTTAAAAATATTTGGTTTAAATTGGGATGAAGGGCCAGAGGTTGGCGGGCCATACGCTCCTTATATTCAGTCGGAGAGAGTAAAGGTTGGGATTTATAAAAAATATGCCGAGATTCTTCTTAATTCCGGTCGTGCTTATTATTGTTTTTGCTCTTTTCCTCCTGAGGAAATTTTAAAATCGAAAGATAAAAGAAGAGAAATAAAATTAAGAGATGATTGCCGTAATCTAAGCCCTAAGGAAATTAGAAGACTCCTTGAGAGAGGAGAAAAACCGGCAATCCGCTTAAGACTCCCCGAAGGCGAAAAGGTTTCTTATTTTGATTTTGTTTTAAAAAAAGAGATTTATTGGAAAACTGATTTTGTTGATGAGGTAGTTCTTCTTAAGTCAGATGGATTTCCTACTTATCATTTAGCGGTAGTAGTTGATGATGCCGAGATGAAAATTTCTCATATTTTAAGAGGTCATGATTGGTTGCCAAGTACCCCTATCCATCTTTTGCTTTTTAAATATTTAAATTTCCCAGTTCCTCAAATTGGTCATTTAACTGATATTCTTGATCCGTCTGGAGGGAAGCTTTCTAAAAGAAAGGGGACAGTTGCGTGCGAAGAATTTTTAAGTCAAGGTTATTTACCGGAGGCGATTTTAAATTTTGTAATGCTTTTAGGTTGGGCACCAAAGGATAACAGAGAGATTTTTAGTTTGTCCGATTTTGTTGCTAATTTCCAAAAAGGTAATCTTCAAGTTTCAAATCCTGTTTTTAATCAAAAAAAATTGGATTGGTTTAATGGATTTTATATTAGAAATAAAAAAGACGACTGTCTACTTCAATTAATTAAACCATTTGCACCAAGAAACGCCTCTCCTCGTTTAATTAATCAAACTATTCCTTTAATTAAAGAAAGGATTAAAAAACTTTCGGATTATTCTTCTCTAGCCGGATTTTTTTTTAAAGAACCAAAGATTGACAAAAAATTATTTACTAAGGGGGCAAAAGAGCAATTATTACTGGCCCTTGAAGTTCTAGAAAAAAACAAAAATTGGGATAAAAAAAACTTGGAAAAAGAACTCCAAAAATTGGTAAAAGAAAAAAGTTGGCAAGTTGGAGATTTTTTTATGAATTTTCGTATCGCTATTGCTGGCTCCAAAATCACTCCGCCAATCACAGACTCGATTGAGATTTTAGGGAAAGATAAAACCTTAAAACGACTTAAGGTAGCCGTTGCTTTATTATGAGAAATTTTTACTCCAATACTCCAGTGTAATGGAGTAGGATAGGGAGATTTTATGACGAAGGTTTCTAGAATTCTTATCGATCCTAAAAGAATATCCCTTTTTATAAATTCTTTATGGAATACTTTGGCGCTTCTTGAGGATAAAAAAGAAGCGGAAGCATTTTTTAAGGATGTCTTTACTCGAACAGAAATTTTAATGTTTGCTAAGCGAATTCAAATTGCCAAGATGCTTCTTCTGGGATATGATTATCAAACAATAAGTTCTTTTGTTAGAGTGGGAAATACTACTATTTCCAAAGTTAGCGATTGGCTTAACCAAAGTAAAGGAGCAAAAAAGGTCATTCAACGCTTATTAGAGATAGAGAGGAAAGAAAAGGGTAATTTAATAATACCCTCCTCTCCTCGTGGGATTTTCTCGCTTGGGCCAAATTTATTTAAATTTGGAATCGAAACGGCAATAAAGCAGGTTAAGAAACGGAAAAAGAGGAAATCGGTAGAGAAATCGCTTCACTCCAATAATCCAGTGTAATGGATTATTGGTAGTTTAAAAACCTAGGGAAAGTTGTTTTTGGGTTTAAAAATTGATAGAATAAATTTAAAAAAATAAGTCTTTTCTTTTTGCGGGATGGTGTAATGGTAGCACACAGGGCTCTGGACCCTGGAATCTAGGTTCGAATCCTAGTCCCGCAGCCAATTTGTAAAGTTTGCGTTTCCCGCCCCGCTCGAGCGTAATTTTTCAGAAATCAACGTCGGGATTTTCCTTAAAAAAAGTTCGGATTTTATTCAAGACAGATAGCCGCCAAGGGGGTGCCCAAAATTAATTAATTTTTGGGTTAATAATACAGCTATTATTGAGTTTCTTGTATAAATCGATATAGCTTCAAACTTTAAACAGGTGACTTTTTAGCTAATTCATACCAATATTAATCATAGATTTCTGTTGATTTGTTGAACCGGCTTTGTGGAATGCTAGATTTGCTAGGCAACTGGTTGAAAAAATCCTGAATTTGAAACTTTTAATAGGTATCATTTGACAAGCGGCAAGATATACCCCCTGCTTTGTTTTTTTGTTTTGCGAAGACATTAATTAATATTTTTCAGTTATCTTTAAGATAAAAATGTATAATAGTTAATATGATAAAACAAAAAATACGTGGTTTGGTTAGTTTGAACTTATTATTTTTTTGGATAGCGTCAACCTTAAGTGGATTTATTTTATATCTTGCTCCCGAAGGACAAAGATCAGGGAGAGCAATTCTCCTTTTTGGACTTACTAAACATGACTGGGTCAGTGTTCATACTTGGATTAGTTTTATATTTTTGGGAATAATTTTGCTTCATGTTATTATTGACTGGCGCTTGCTGATTGTAATTATTAAATTACTTCTTAATGGTAGCAATAAATAACAGTTTCTATGTTATACTTTTATTGTTTGAAAAAAGACTAAGAATTACCCTTTTATTTCTAGTTTAGGGCTATTAGTTTTATGGTGAACATAGATTTATGAAACAAAATGACTTTTTTTTAAATCTTCTTTCCTCGATTTTGTTTTTGGCAATTTTTGTTTTATTTTTTTCGCCCCCAGAATTTTTGGAAAAACCTGGTTGTCGTTGTCAAGGGACGGGAGAATTTCAGTTTGATGAAACTCAAGCCTATTTTGAGGGAAAGAAAATTTCTGCACCATTGGTAGCCAGATGGGAGCTTTCGCCAAGTGAAAGAAAGGTTCTTGGAGAGGCGACAGGCTTTGAAAAATGGATTGAGGTTGATTTGTCTGAGCAAAAGCTCCGTGCCTGGGAAGGAGATAGATTGTTTTTGGAGTCTTTAATTTCTTCAGGTAAATGGGCGCCTACGCCAGTTGGAGAATTTAGAATTTGGATAAAGATTAAATATGCTAAAATGTCGGGAGGCAGTAAAGAAAACAATACTTATTATTATTTACCAAATGTGCCTTATATTATGTATTTTTACAATGGTTATGGTCTTCATGGAACCTATTGGCATAATAATTTTGGTCGACCAATGAGTCATGGATGCATTAATTTACCGACGCCAATTGCGGAAAAGATTTTTTACTGGAGTAATCCTCAAATTGGTAATTCTTTTGTGGTTAGGGCAGATAAAAATAATCCTGGGACCAGGGTGGTGATTCATAAATAAGTTTGTTTGCTTCTTGACATTTAGCAGTTGATATGCTAGACTGCTAATTAGTTAGCAAGTTTTAAGAGCTGAAAATGGAAAACAAATCTGAAAAAATTATTCCTACAGTTGCCCTTCGCGACAGTGTCGTTTTTCCTTACACTGAATTTCCTTTAACCTTCGGAAGACGGCGTTCAAATAATGCTATTAAAGCAGCCTTTAGTGGTTCTTCGCAGCGACTTTTAGCAGTTTTTACCCAGAAAGATCCGCGAATTGCCGAGCCAAACCAAGAGGATCTTTATCAAATAGGAACTTTAATTACTCTTGAGAATATTTTAGAAACTGACGGAACAACGATTGCTATCGCCAGAGGTTTAAGGAGGGTAAAACTTGAGGAAATTGTTCAAAACGAACCCTTTCTTTTAGCCAAAATTTCTGAGATTCCAGAAATTATTGAAGAAACTCCAGAAGTTAAGGCTTTGTCAAATCATTTAATAAATGAATATCGCCGGGCTTTTAACTTGGGAAAGTCAATTGATATTATGGTTTTAATGAGACTTTCTTCAGGGGTTTCTCCAGCAGAACTGGCTGACCAAATTGCTTCAAGTTTAGATTTGAAGACAAAAGAAAAACAGGATCTTCTTGAAACGATAGTAGTTAAGGATAGGCTTAAGAAGGTTAATGATTATCTTTCTCAGGAAATAAAAATTTTGGAACTTGAGCATTCAATTGCTACCAAAACCCAGGAGCGATTTGAGAAAGAAATGAGAGAGGCAGTTCTTCGAGAAAGAAAAAGGACAATTGAAAAAGAACTTGGGGAACTAAAAGAGGACGAAGAGGTAGCAGATCTAAAACAGAGAATTCGTCAAGCAAATTTGCCAATTGAAGTAAAAAAGAAAGCAGAAAAAGAACTCTCTCGTTTTTCTCAAATGCCCCCGATGTCTCCTGAAAGACCTTATATTGAAAATTGGCTTGATTGGATTTGTTCGATGCCGTGGAATAAAACTACTCCAAATAATACAAGTATTACTCAGGCAGCCAAGATCCTAGAGGAAGATCATTTTGGGTTGAAGAAGGTAAAAGAAAGGGTAATTGAGTATCTAGCAGTGATGAAACTTAAGTCAAAAAAACAAAAGCCTTCTAAATTTAAGAAAAATAAAGAAAGTCAAAAGAAAGAAGATACCAGTCCATCGATTCTTTGTTTTATTGGTCCTCCGGGAGTAGGTAAAACTTCAATTGGTAAATCAATTGCCAGGGCTTTAGGGAGGAAATTTATTCGTGTTTCTTTGGGAGGAATTAGAGACGAGGCTGAAATTCGTGGTCATCGGCGGACATACGTTGGGGCAATGCCTGGGAGGATAATTCAGGGGATAAGAAATGCGGGGACAAAGAATCCCGTTTTTATGCTTGATGAAATTGATAAAATTGGAAGTGATTTTCGAGGAGATCCTTCAGCGGCTTTGCTTGAGGCATTGGATCCTGAACAGAATAAAGAGTTTTCTGATCATTATCTTGAAGTTCCCTTTGACCTTTCCGAGGTGATGTTTATTTGTACTGGTAATATTTTGGACACTATTCCTCCCGCACTTCGTGATAGGCTTGAAATAATTACTTTTCCTGGTTATACCGAGGAGGAGAAATTTCATATTGCCAAAGAATTTCTCTGGCCAAAGCAAGTTCAAGCTCATGGTCTTGAAAAAATAGAAATTCAAGATGAGGCTTTATACGAGATAATTCGTCGTTATACACGCGAGGCGGGAGTTAGGGAACTTGAAAGAATGTTAGCAATGATTTTGCGGAAGGTGGCTAAAAGAAAGGCAGAAGGAAAGAAGATTAAAGAGCAGGTTGGTTTAAAAGAGGCAAGGAAATTTCTTGGGCCTCCGAAGTATTCCTCGGTTTTAGCAGAGAAAAAAGATGAGGTGGGAATGGCAACGGGACTTGCTTGGACAGAGGCAGGAGGAGAAATTCTTTTTATCGAGGTTGCCTTAATGCCGGGAAAGGGGCATCTTATTTTAACTGGACATTTAGGGGAGGTAATGAAAGAATCGGCTCAGGCCGCTTTTTCTTATGCTCGCAGTCATTGGAAAGCACTTGGTCTTAAAGAAAATTTTTCTAAGAATTTGGATATTCATATTCATGTTCCTGAAGGAGCAGTTCCTAAAGATGGACCTTCTGCTGGAGTAGCGATGGCGGTGGCTTTGATTTCTGCTTTAAGCAAAATTCCGACACGTCGAGATGTAGGTATGACAGGAGAAATAACTTTACGAGGACGAGTTTTGGAGATTGGGGGGGTTAAAGAGAAGGTGATTGCCGCCCATCGAGCAGGTCTTAAGACGGTAATTTTACCAAAGGAAAATAAAAAAGATCTTGAAGATGTTCCTCAGAAAGTTAAGAAAGATATTGAATTTGTTTTTGTTTCTGATTTGGGAGAGGCTTTAAGAGTAGCGCTTTGTCATCGGAAAAATAACCAAGGAAAAGAAGATCTCGGTTTAAAAAAAAATCAAAAGGCAAATTTTTCTCAACCCCTACTTGCTTCTTGAAGAAAAAAGAAGTAAAATCTTTCTTCGAATTGACATTTTCTTAATTTTTAACAAAGAGAGAGTTTTTATAGAGAAATTGGCGCTATCGTCTAGTGGCCTAGGACATCAGGTTCTCATCCTGAAAACCCCGGTTCGAATCCGGGTAGCGTCACTTTCTTAATTAAATTTAAAATTTTCTATTATTGACAATATTTTTTCCCTGTTATATTATTTTTTCTTAAGGCAGAAGGCAAATTTTTATTTCCCATAAATTCCACCCAAAGAGGTGATTTTTTGTTTTGGGGTAAAAAATTATGGATGAAGAAAAGGTTTATTTAACTCGCGAAGGATTAGAAAGTCTTAAAAAAGAATACGAAATTTTAACGAAAGTTAGAAGGCCGTTGGCGGTAGAAAGATTAGCCGCCACACGAATTGTGGGAGAAATGACCGAGAACAGTGATTATACTCAAGCAAAGCAGGATCTTTCTTTTATCGATGGTAGAATTTCCGAATTGGAAGAGGTATTAGGGAGAGCGGTTTTAATAGAAGAAGATAGGGGAAAACATAAACAGATTGGAATTGGTTGTAAGGTAACTGTTGAAATTAATGGCGAAAAAAAGGTATTTCATTTAGTAGGCGAATGGGAAGCAGATCCAGTTAAACAGAAAATTTCTTATAATTCTCCTCTTGGTCGGTCTTTATTAGGAAAAAAGGTTGGAGATAAGGTAGAAGTTGAAGTGCCTGCCGGGAAATTAGTTTATACTATTCTTCAAATCGATTAAATTTTGTGTTAAAATTCTTTCAGTTATGCCGGCAAGATTGGTTAGTTTAAGGGCAAAGCGTATTTCCAAACTTAAGGAAATCCGTGCCTTAGGGGTTAATCCCTATCCTTCAGTCTCAAGGAGAACTCATTCTGCTTCTTCTGCCAAAGAGATGCTTGATAGAGAAGTTCGGGTTGCCGGTCGGATTTTTTCCTGGCGGGAACATGGTGGTTCTATTTTTGCAGATTTAAAAGACGAATCAGGGAAAATTCAAATTTTTTTTAAAAGGGATGTTTTAGGTAAGGAAAGATATGATTTTTTAAAACTTTTGGATATTGGTGATTTTTTAGAGGTCGAAGGTAAAGTTTTTAAAACTTATGCAGGAGAATTAACTGTTTTGGTTTCTGATTTTACCCTTCTGACTAAATCACTCCGTCCACTTCCTTCGAAATGGTATGGATTAAAAGATGTTGAGGAGCGTTTTCGTCGTCGATATCTTGATTTAATTATGAATCCTGAGGTTAGGGAAATGTTTATTAAGAAGAGCAGGTTTTGGTCTTCGATAAGAGAATATTTGACAAATCAGGGTTTTTTGGAGGTGGAAACGCCAGTTCTTGAGGCTGTTCCAGGAGGGGCAGATGCCAGACCCTTTATTACCCATCATTATGCTTTAGATACTGATTTTTATCTTCGGATTTCTTTAGAACTTCATTTGAAAAGATTAATTGTTGGTGGGTTTGAGAAAATTTTTGAAATTGGTCGGGTTTTTCGTAATGAAGGTATAGATGCGGAACACCTTCAGGATTACACCCAAATGGAATTTTATTGGGCTTATGCTAATTATGAAGATTTAATGGATTTTTTGGAGGACTTTTATAGATATGTAATCGAAAAGACAATTGGCGGTTTAAAAAGTAAAAAAGAAGGAAAGGAGATTAACTGGGGGAAGAAATGGGAGAGGATAGATTATTCCCAGATTTTTTGGGAGATTGTAAAAATTAATCCTCTTAAAGCAGGACGGGAAGAACTTCTTAAAAAAGCAAAAGAATTAAAACTTAAACCCGAGGAATTTTTAGGCAAGGGGCGGTTGATGGATTTGATTTATAAAAAGACAATTAGGCCAAGGATAATTGGGCCAGCATTTTTGATAAATTTACCGGTTGAGGTTTCTCCTTTAGCCAAAAGAATTCCCGATAATCCTAATT
The DNA here is from genome assembly GCA_964487495.1 of uncultured Gammaproteobacteria bacterium. GTDB lineage: Bacteria > Patescibacteriota > Microgenomatia > CAYGWK01 > CAYGWK01 > CAZAPL01. Next base: position 37,002 of record CAZAPL010000008.1, read on the forward strand.
TAACAGAAAGAATTTTGGTATTGGCTGGAGGAACAGAATTAGGGAATGGTTTTTCAGAACTTAATGATCCGTTGGATCAAAAAGAGCGTTTTGAGGAACAGCAAAAACTTCGTGAAGCCGGAGATGAAGAGGCACAAATGTATGATAAGGATTTTATTGAGGCTTTAGAATATGGAATGCCTCCTACTGCCGGTTTTGGCTTAAGTGAAAGATTATTTTCGTTTTTAATGAATAAACCAATTAGAGAGTGTGTCTTTTTCCCTTTAATGAAAAAAAGATCAGGGAGGAAAAGAAATGATTAATCGTCAAGAGGCCTTAGAATTTTTAGAAAAAAAGGTTGAAAACAAAAACATTTTAAAGCATATGTTGGCCTGCGAAGAATTAATGGGAGAAATTTATGAATCTTTAAAGCAGAAAAATGAGAAAGATTTAGGGGGAACAAAAGAAGAATGGATGATGGCAGGTCTTCTTCACGATGGAGATTATTGTTTAGATGTTCCTCCGGAAAAACAGGGAGTTCAAATAACCCAGTGGCTTAAGGAGGAAGGTTTTGATGTTCCAGAGAATGTAGCCCGGGCAATGGCTTCCCATAATCACTTGACAGGGACGACCCCTGTCAGCAAGATGGATTGGGCTCTTTTTTGTGGTGATAGTTTAACGGGATTAATTGTGGCGGCAACTTTGGTTTTACCAAGTCGAAAGATAACTGATTTAACGGTAGAAAATGTTTTAAACCGTTTTAAAGAAAAGTCCTTTGCTCGAGGAACGCGCCGGGAAGATATTGCTTTGTGTAAGGAAAAATTGGGTTTAGAACTTAAGGAATTTATAGAAATTGGTCTTAGGGCAATGCAGAAAATAAGTTCTGTTCTTGGTTTATAGATTAATTTAAATGAAATCAAGTCTTGAAATAGAAAAGTTGAGAAAAAAAGATGTGCTAAATTTTTATCGATTTGTTAAAAATTTCATACTAAATGAATACGAAAACTATTCTTCTTTAATAAGGCATTTTTATTGGCGTCATTTTTGGAATAAAAAGAAAATAGAAAAATATTTAAAAGATAAAGATTCAATATTGATGGTTGCTAAGGAAGGAGGGAAAATAATTGGTTTTTTAAAGGGGTTTGTTGATTATGGTGGCGCTGCTTGGATTAATTGGTTGGGGGTAGAAAAGGAATTTAGAAAGAAGGGGATTGGCACCTCTCTTTTAGAAGAAACGGAAAAATTTTTTAAGAGTCGTCTTTGTCATTTTATTCAGTGGTGCACAGAAAGGACGAGCTTAGTTAATTTTTGTAAGAAAAGAGAGTGGCATTTAATTGGTTTGCAAAAGGAATCGTGGTGTGGCCAAGATGAGTACTTACTGCAAAAAAATATTGATAAGCCTCACTTTGAACTTTGGAAATGAAGATGTAATTAAGCCGTATGCTTGACCTAAATTTTATTAGAGAAAATCCTCAAGAAGTAAAAAGGGGGATTAAAAAAAGAGGTTATAATCCGGAAATTGTTGATCGAGTTTTAAAGGTTGATGAAACCCGGAGGCAACTTATTGGAGAAATTGAGAAATTGAGAGCAGAAAGGAATAAATTAGGGCCAAAAGATATTGAAAAAGGAAGAAAAATTAAAGAAATTCTTCAAAGGCTGGGACCAGATCTGCGGGCAGTCGAAGAAGAGTTAAAAAATCTTTTATACGAAATTCCTAATCTTCCCTCGGTTGATACTCCTTTAGGAAAAAGTGAGACAGATAATTTGGAATTGAGGGTATGGCTACCGGGGAAGGGTTACTTAGCAAAAGAGAAAATCGGTAGAGGGTGGAAATCAGTCGAATTTATGCCTCGTTTTGAGGGGAAAGATCATGTAGAATTGGGAGAAACTTTAGATATTTTAGATATTAAACAAGCAGGGAAGGTTGCGGGAAGTCGTTTTGTTTATTTGAAAAAAGAGGCAGCGATTTTACAGTTTGCTATTTTTGAATTTTTAAAAGATCGACTTTTGAAAGAGAGATTTATACCAATGGTGGTTCCCTTACTGGTTAAGGATTGGGTTTTGTATGGTACTAGTCATTTTCCTCAGGGTAAAGACCAAGTATATAAAATAAAAGAGGAAAATGTAGAAGGTAAAGAAAGTTTGAATTTGGTTGGTTCTTCAGAGGCACCACTGTTTGCCTATTTTGCTGACCGAGTCTTTAAAGAGGAAGATTTGCCAATTAAAGTAATGGCTTATACCTCCTGTTTTCGTTCTGAGGCCGGAAGTTGGGGAAAGGATGTTCGAGGAATGAAAAGGGTTCATCAATTTGATAAGTTGGAAATTGATGTAGTTTGTGCTCCTTGGCAGTCTGAGGAGATTCTGGAGTATTTAGTGGGAATTAATGAATGGTTTTTGCAATCTCTAAAACTTCCCTATCGGGTTTGGCAAAAGTGTAGTGCGGATATGGGTTATCATGCTTCGGCTAAACAATACGATGTCGAGGTTTGGTTACCGGTAAGCGGCGAGTACATGGAAACAATGTCGGCAACTAACACCACCGACTATCAGGCAAGAAGAATGAATATAAAGTTTATTAACAAAAATAGAGAAAAGCAGTTTTGTCATACAGTTAATGATACGGGAGTGGCTATGGGGAGAATTTTGATTGCCATTTTGGAAAATTATCAGCAAAAAGACGGCTCGCTTTTAGTACCCGAGGTTTTACAAAAATATTGTGGATTTAAAAAAATTTCTCCCCAAAAGTAAATTTTTATTTTTCAACATAAAGAAAGCCCTTTTTAAAGTTTTTAATTTTTGCTTTTATCAATTCTCCTTGTTGAATTTTCCTCCCTTTAATTTTTATTGGAAAAGAATTTTCAGCAATCCCCTTCCAAAAATTGTTATTGATTTTATTGAAAATAAGACAGTTTAGAATTTTTCCTTTTAAATTATTTGCAATTTCTTTTTTTATTTTTTCAGTTTCTTTCCGGATGATTTTAGATCTTCTTCTTTTTATTTCTTTAGGCATGTCTTGCCATTCCCCTTTTTTTATTTTTTCAAATGCTAATGTTTTAGGTCTTGGGGAAAAGGGAAAAACATGGGCAAAAGCAATTTTTATTTTTTTAATTAATTGAATTGTTTTTTTTAAATCCTCTTCTGTTTCGGTAGGGAAACCAACAATGATGTCCGCCCTTAAAACAAATTCCGGTCTCTTTTGTTTAATTAATTGAATCGACTTGTTTAATTGATTGAAGTTGAGTTTTCTCCCCATATCTCTTAAAACTTTTAAGGATCCAGATTGAAGAGAAAGATGGAGGAAAGGAGAAAGACGATTTTCTTGGGCAAAAAATCTGGTAAATTTTTCATCTAAAATTTCAGGGTCAAGGGAAGAAAGAGTAATTTTGGGGACAGAGGTTTTTTCGAGAAGATATTTTAAAAGATCCAAAAGATTTTTTTGGGGTTTTAGATCCCTGCCCCATTGGGAAATTGCCGTGCCGACTAAAATTGCCTCCTTAATTTTTGTTTTTAATTGATTTATTTCTTCCGCTATTTTTTCTTCAGGAATGCTTTTTGATTTCCCTCTTACAAAAGGAACAATACAATAACTGCATCTATGATTGCAACCTTCTTGAATTTTAATTAGGGCTCGACCAACTTGTTCAAATTTTGTTTGAAAATTTACGGGGGGAGAGGGTTTAAGAGGAAATTTTTCTTTTAAAATTTTATCTATCTTCTCTTTTTCTTTATTTGAAAGATAAAGATTTGCCTTTGGAAGATCTATTATTTTTTTTATTTTGGCCTCACCCCCACAGCCAATTACTACCAAAAAGGCGTTTGGATATTTTCTTTTAAATTGTTTAATAATTCTTCTAGTTTCGTTTTCTGCCTTCTTGGTTACTATGCAGGTATTGACAATAATGACATCTGGGCTGGAGGAAGACTTCGCTATTTTAAATCCGGATTTGATTAGGTCTTTTTGGATATTTTCAATTTCTGCTTGATTAGTGCGACAGCCCAAAAATAAAGTTTTAAAAGTTTTTGTTTTCATCTATCTGAATGATTTTATCATATAATTAGATTGTGGATATTAAATTTTGGCTGAAAAAATTTTTTAGGGGATACACTATTTTGGAAGAAACTTTTTCTCCAATAAATGGGAGAATTCAGGTTTTAGAGGATTTTTTAGGAAGAAGAAGATTGTTAGCAGGAGGAATAACTCAGTCGGGAGAAATAGTTGAGGAAATTTGGGGACAGGCGTTTAAATCAATTAGGAGTTTGAAAGTTAGTCGTTGTTTGAT
>CAZAPL010000009.1:0-8311 GCA_964487495.1 uncultured Gammaproteobacteria bacterium
GGATGGATAAACCCAGGAGAAAAGATTGAAACACAAAAAATTATTTTTGAAAACAATGATCCTCGACTTAAATTTAAACTACTTATTTCTCCTGAGGAATTAGATCAATATCTTACCCAATCAGGAATGAGGGTGGTGATAGTCAATCAGCCAATGGGAGGAGAAGGTCGTTCTTATGGTTACCTTTTAAGTAGAAAGTTTTTAGGTTCTTCTCAAGATGTACTTGCTGCCGATATATTTTTTCAAGAAGGTCAAAGAACTTTATGGATTTATTTTTATCTTGAAAATCTTTCCCCGGATATATTTGCTGATAAGGATTGTATGGATAATGTATTTGAACTTATAATAGCAGGAGAGGTAAGAGAAAATTTTGGGGAAGAGGGTTTGATTAGGATTACTATCCCAGATGATGTGCGACAATGTTATGAAGAGTATAGGGCGTCAGGAAGACCAGAGGGAAAATATTATGAATGTCGTAGTTTAGGTTGTAGTAGACCCCCTCATTTACTTGCTTTTAAATAGTAGGGGTTGTGTAGGGGGTTGTGTAGGGTGCAACCCTGATTTGAGTGGAAATATCTTAATAATTGATTATCTTTTAGAAGTATCCCCAGAGTCTCAAATGTATGTAACCTGTACAAAAATTTGATTGAGAGAAGTTTTTTGTTATAATAAATCAACTAGATATCCGGCGGGAATTGGGTATTAGAAAGAAAGATTGGGGATAAAAATGCCTCGCGCAATATAAGATTGGCTATGATTCTCAGAGAATTAGAATCAGTTGTCCGAGGAAGAATTGAGCAGATTAAGCTTTCTTCTCGATTTTGTTTAACCCCATTAGAATTTGGTTCAAAGAGAACAGACTCTCAGCTTTTGCTGGCGGAAGCACCTCTAAGCGGAGAAAGAAGAATTATTAAAATTTCTTCTCCAGAACAGGTTGATAATGTTTTTAATTCATACCCAATAATTTCCAGATTCTTTCCTACGCCGGAACCTAGACGAGAAACAAAAAGATCTTTTTCATATACCTTTGTGGAGGGAGTGGCTTTGGATAGGATTGTAAGGAGTAGCCCCGCTGATGCCCTGCGGTTGGTTGGTGAGATTTATGAAAGTACAACCAAACTTTGGCAGTTTACAATTTCTCCCTATAACCCCCAAGAAACAGTTTATGATCATCGAATGGAGACAACAAAAACCCTAACAAGAATTAAGAAACAAATAGAAAGAAAATTTCCCTTTCTTTTCAATTGTTCTTTAGAGATAAACAGAATAAAATATCCTTCTTTAGATTTACTTATTGAGGGTTTTCTTAATAATTTTCCGGAACCAAGGATCGCCGTTTTCGATTCTGGAGATGCTAACAGTCAGAATATCATTGTTGAACCAGATAGTAGTTGGCAATTGATTGATATTGAGAAAGCCGGTCGATATGATCCGGTGTATATTTTAGCTCGGCAAATCGGTCAATGGTTGCTTTATGTCGAAGACCCTAAGCATATTTTTTGGAAGATGAATAGAGATTCTTGGGGGGTAAAGATTGTTTATGACCCCTACCGTCTTCCTGTAGTAACTTCCCTGATTGGTTTAGCAAAAATCAATTTAGGAAGTTTCATTGATAAATATGAGGATCGGAAGAATTGGGAGAAAAGACTGGGGGTTTATCTCTTTGTTTTTTTTTGCCCGCTACGCGGTTTTGGCGGAAAGTTGGATTTTGAGGAGATATGGTTCTTTTACCTCGGGGCCGCTTCTTACCGAGGCTGTTATTAATTCTGGAGAAGCGATCCTACCTGGAGACGTTAAAAATAGAGGAAGAAAAACGGCAAAAGAAAAGGAGGAAAGACACAAACTTGGAATTGTTATTGTTAACTATAACACTGGTGATTTTTTAAAAAGGTGTCTTGATTCTTTAGAAAAAACGTTGCTTACTGGTAATTTAGATGCCGAAATAGTTTTAGTTGATAATAATTCACAAGATAATAGTTTAGAATTAGCCGGGATAAAGGAAAGAAAAGTCCCGATAAAACTTGTAAGAAATAGAGATAACCTGGGGTTTGCGAGAGCAACTAACAAAGGCATTGTTAAAACCGAAGCGGATTATTATCTGCTTCTTAATCCAGATACCGAAGTTCTCGAAGGTTCGTTAGAGAAGTTAGTGGGTTTTTTGGATGAGAATCCTGAAGTGGGGATTGTTGGGCCTTTAATTAAAAGGCCAGATGGTGAGGTTGATGGGCGATGTCGGAGAAATTTAGATGAATTGGAGCGTTTCACCGGCTGCCAGAGACCAAAGTTGCCAGAAGATTTTCTTTTATCTACGCCAGTAGACACGGTTTCCGGTGCGTGTCTTATGATTAGAAAATCATTAATTGATCAGGTAGGCTTGCTTGATGAATCATATTTCTTAGGAATAGAGGATGTTGATTGGTGCTATCGAGTGAACAGGGCCATAAATCCTCAGACTGGTCGGAATTGGCAAGTTTATTATTATCCCCAGTCGGTGATTATTCACGCTGGAGGAGAATCAAGAAGAAAGGCAAAATTAAGATCTTTTTTCGAATTGGCAAAATCGATGGTTATTTTTGCCGAAAAAAATATTATTCCCGAAAGACCAAAATGGCAAAGACCATTGATTAAAGTAGTGGCTTTGTTTTATGGTTTAACTAAGGCGATTAAAAGTTTAAAATATTGGGAAAATAATGAAGAAAAATCGATTAAAAACTAAAAGAGGAGTTTTTGTTGTTGTTTTTGATCAAAAAAGAGAGAAAGTCCTTTTGGTAAAAAGAAGAGACATACCGCTTTGGGTTCTTCCTGGTGGGGAAGTTGAATTGGGCGAATCGATAAAAAAAGGAGCGATTAGAGAGGTTTGGGAGGAAACGGGTTTTACTGTTGAATTGACCAGAAAAGTTGCTACTTACCTAATAGACAAAAGAAGAAGGGTTTTTCTTTTTGAAGGGAGAGTGATTGATGGTATGGCGAGGAGTTCACCAGAATCTGTTTCCGTTCGGTTTTTCTCTTTAAAAAAATTACCAGTGACGCTTTTTCCGGTACATCGAGAAAGAATTGAAGATGTAATAAGAATTAGAGGAAAGCCGAAAATTTTTCGACAAAGAACGTTTAGATTTAAAATGGCCTGGTTAATTTTAACGACAAGCGAATGGAGAAGAATTTTTTGGTTTTTTTTAAGAAGGAGGTTTGATGATTTTTGTCGAATTGTTAAGAAGATTTAATTATGAAATTATTGGCTATTCTCCCGAATGGCAAGAAAAGACTTGGGAACTTTATCAAAAAGTTTTCGGCGGCAAGTCATATAGCCCCTACATTAGGTCATTAACCGAAAGAGAAAGGGTGGCGGAAATTTGGCGCTGGCGTTTTCCTCAAGAAACTTCAGTTAGGCTTTTGGCAATAAAAAACGAGGAGGTGATTGGGCATCTCGGGGCCTGGATAAGGGAAATAGACGTTTTCGGTGAGCAGATTTTAGGGGCAGAAATGATCGAGGGATTAGTAGATTCTCTTTTTAGGAATGGTCCAGCTTTTTATCTTTTAGTTCAAAAAATGCAGGTTGAACTTGAGTCCCGTGGGGTAAAATTTGCATTCCTTTTCCCCAATCAATTTTCGGAAAGGGTTGTTCTGAAAAAATCTGCCGCGGTAAGAGAAGCCTTTTTATTAGAGAAATCCTTGATGCCGGAATGGCACGATACTCATTCGTTTTTGGCTGATTGGAAGTATTTTCCTGAGAAAGCCAGTCAAATTTTTGTCCGTAACCTGGGTCTATCGGTAATTGCCAGTAGAAGAACACCGGAATTCATCCGTTGGCGTTTTGGAGAAAATTTATGTGAGACATACTTTCCCATTTTACTTCCAGACGAAAAGGGTTATGCAATATTGAAAATTTACAATAATGAAAAGGCGCATATTGTTGATTTAGTGGCTGAAGATTTAGATTCTTTTGGGAGCTTACTAAGCAAAACAGAGAGAATTGCTAAGAGTTACGGAGCAAAAACAATTTCTCTTTACCCAATTTGTGAACCTTGGACAGGGTGGGTAAGGGATTTTGGATACCAACAGAAAAATTGGGGGAGAAAAATGGCGATTATTTGTCCGGATAAGGAAATTTTACCGGCGAGGAAGATTAGCTACTGGTATTTACAAATGTGTGAGCACAGTATTTTTTAGGGAGAATTTTAATTTTTACTTGACATGATTGACAGGATGATCATGATTGACGGGATTGAAAGGGTGCAACCCTGTTTTGGCTGGAGATATCTTTTAAAAATTGCCTCTTGACAAAATTTATTTCTTGTGATATTTTGGGGGCAAGTTTTAAAAACTTAAAAAAATTAAAAAATTAAAAGGAATTAAAAAAGGACAGGCTTGCTAAAACCAATTAAATTAAAGGTTTAGCAAGAAAAAGAAATGAATAATATAATAAATAATAATCAAAAGAAAGAAAAAAGATTTAAAAACCAAGAGTAATCTTGGTTTTTTGTTTTTTAAAGAAAGAATATGGCTTTTACAGAGAGAATAAAAGAAGGAATAGAGACTATTCTTAATCCCCCAACTAATTCCTCAAATTCAGAAGGGGGAATAACCAGAAGAGAGTTTCTATTGGAGGCTGCGGTAGTTAGTGCGGGATTATTAATAAGATGGGGGAAAGAAAAACGACGAATAGAACTTCCTACTCTAGAATTAGGAGAAGAGGTTGAAATTTCGTCCAATTACAATATTTCAAGTTTTAGTGCTGCTTCTGGTGGGCAGGAAGAATTATTTGCCCTTTTAGAAAATGTATATTACGGTTCTACGCATTTGCATTTTTTAATTGAAGATCAAGAAGGAATAAAAGAAGTTGCTTACGGTCGCCTTATTGATTACGAAAATGGTTGGCGTTGTTTTGCCACATGTCCGCCGGTGATTGTTTGTGAAGGAGGAAATATATTTAGAGCTTTTGTTTTTGGAAATAACCCCCAATCTTCCTCTTATGAAATAGTTTCTCGCCGAATTAAGTTAAGACCTGGCGGCGGGATGGAATATTTAGGGAATATCGAAACATTTATTGGAGAGCTTCCCCAAATTTATAATTTAACCGGTCTTATTAATCCCACTACCTCTGATCTTCTTTTGGTTTGGAGAGATCAACAACAAACAATTAAGGGGAAAATTAAAAGTGGGGAAACCTTAAGGGATTTTCCTGAAATTGGCAGATGTTTTGAACACTCAAACTCAAGACCTCTTTCGATTTGTCCATTTAACGAGGGATATGTTTCTTCTTTTATTAAAGGGAAGGGGGAATGGTTAGAATTTGATCGTAAACTTATATTTCGTTATCATGATCGTAATGGAAGAGTTATTTCCAGTCTTGAACTTTTTCAAGACCGAATCTTTGGAAGCGATATTTTTCCCTTAGAAGGAAATAAGGCGTTTATTGTTTGGTCTGTTCGTGGAATAGATGATGTTGGAAAGATTTTTCTTCAGATGTTAGAAATTGGTTCTCAGATTAAGCCTATAGGCGAACCAGTTTTAATCACGGGAGAAAAAAACCATTTATTTCTTTATCCTAAAATAGGAGGTTTTAAGGATCTAAATCAAAAAGAGTGTCTTCTTGTTTATTATAACAATTATTATAATCTTTATAGATATTGGACCGAAGCGGTGCCTTTGTTAGGATCTACATTTGGTTTAATTACTCAAGTTGGTGATAAATCTGACTTTACTTCTATATTGCCAGACAAAGACGGTTGGCTATTGTTTTATTTAAAAAAACCTTATAATCCTTACTATGGTGGTATATGTGCTAGAAAAGCAAGATTAAATATAAGGCAACTTGGTAACCAAATTTTCTTGCCTGTTATTAATAAATAGTTCTTGACTTTTTTATATTTTTCTTTTTAAAATTAAACTATGATTCCTGCCCATTTAGGGGGTAAAAAGTTTTTTATAATTTTTTTCTTTTTTCTTTTTTTCTTGGTTTTTGGTATTCTTTTGGTTTACATTTATAAATTTCGCAAACCACCAACTTCTTCTTCGGATTTAAATTATAAAATGACTTTAAGCCAACTTCAAAGTTTGCCCTATGGCGAAGGAGTGGTTAAACCAGATTTAAAGATAGCCTCTTTAGGCGGAGTGGTAGTCGATGTTCAAACTGATAGGTTGATAATTAAAAGATTGGGCAAAGAGGTTTCTGTCCCTGTTTCCGGAAATGCTAAAATTTGGCTTACGGTTTTAGAAAAGGGTCAGGAGGTTAAGTTAGAAGATAATAATGTCGTTTTTCTTTCTGGCCCTCCTTTCCCTCTTAAAAGAGAAAACCCAATTACTCTTTCAGAAATTAAAAAGGATGATCAAGTTTTTATAAATCTTAAGGAAAAAGAAAAAGACAATTTTGAAGTGGTAGATATTTTGGTGGTTAGAAATAAAAATGAGTAAAAAATTAATTTTTAAATTTATCTTTTTTATTTTTCTGTTTTTTGATTTTTTTTTGATTTTTTCTTCTCGAGTAGAGGCCCAGTGTATAAAACCGTCTTCTTGTAGGGTTTATAAATCATGTCGTCATATAATTGAAGATTTTCCTTGTTATTCTGGGACGCCGGGGGGGCAGCCTTTTGCTTCTGATATTTTTTGGGCAAGTGTTTTGTTGGGAGGCACGATTAAGGATGAATTTATCTACAATGAGGTTCACATAGATGATCATATCCCCGGGACTAATAATGGTTTTTTTTCGGCTAGATGTGATGATGCTCATTCTCGAGTTCATTTTGGGGTACCTTGTCGTGAGGAGATTGTGTTTACGGCGCCTCAAGAGGTTCAAGAAGATAAAGCGAGGGTAGTAGCAGTCTGGTGGAGGATGCATGATCATGAAGACAGTTTTAGTTATATTTTGGAAGGCTCAAATTTTTTAACAGGAGACTCTTGGGTTAGGCTACAGGAAGGTGGAGTTCACACCTCAGGCGAAAATTGTGAAGAATCATGTAGTAAAAATTCTGCTTCTTGCGGGACAAAGTCTTGTAATATTGGCGATCAAGGTTGCCCTGATAAATTACCCGATCCTCATTATTGCGCTTCTGAAAAAGAAAGAGAAAACTGGCCTTGTGCTCAATCTTATGATGAACATTCCTGGGCTTATTTTGGATGTGGTTTTTCTCCTTATAAAAGATTTAGGTTGAGACTTACCAGAGATGGTTATCCAAGACACGTTCATGTTGCCGATTTTGTTTTTATTTTAAAATATAAACCCGCATGCCAAAGTCTTAGTCTTTTGGATGAAAATGGGAGGCCTCTTCCTGAAAGTGGAGGGGTGGTTAAAGTATATCCTGGGCAAAAAATTCAAATTAAACCAAACGGTGTTTCCCCTCAGGATTTAAGGGCGCTACATCATATGGGATATTATTATTTTAAATTAGATTCAAGTTTGGCTAATTCCTCAAACTTATGTGATCCTAATAATTGGCAATTTGTTGATTGGAGAAACGATGACAATTTTTTTTACTGGACGGTTCCTCGCGATTTAAGCGGTAGGCATTGGTTGGTGGCTAATGTCTATCGTAAAAACATAGAAGATGATTATACTTACGGGTTAGATAATTGGAATAATATTCGTTATAAATGTTATTCTAATCCTGCAGGTACTTGTAATTTACCAGATTCCTTTCCTTGTAGTTGCCGAAAGCAAATTGAGGTTTTTGAACGTCCTCGGTGTAGTTTTTCTGTTTTTTCATTTTCTCCCAATATTTTAGTTCAGGGGCAGAAAGGCTTATTAACTGCCAGAATGGATTTTGGTGGTTTTTATGACCCGGCGACAGCAACAATAAATGTTTATTTTTCCTCTGATTCTCAGGTAAATGGGTCATTTAGAAAAATAAGTGAGGCTAATTATAACACTTACCGTCAAGCAATTTATGAAGTTACCGTAAATGATGTAGACAGTCAAAAACAAGGAAAGATTAATGGTTCTGGGGAGCTTTGTTGGCCAAATAGATTAGCATGTGCAACATGTAGTACTTCTGTAACGTTTACTGTTTATCCCGCCTTTTCCTGGTTTCAGACTCAAGGAGTGGATATTCACGGAGAAGGGATTATTCAATCCCGCATTCCTTACTCGGATCCTATAAAATATTTTTCTCTTGATCTTAATTCTTATCCCGGTTTAATTTCTTATAGGGATAGTTATAATTTTGGCCAAGGGCGGGTTTCCTCTAAAGGCTGGCTTGCAAAATCTTCTTTTTTTCCAAATTATGATTATTCATATTTTTATCAAAAATTAGGGTCGCCAACTGAAGATAATTTTTCCTGTGATCCTTCCTGCCCAACTCCATCTTCCGGTGAAACA
>CAZAPL010000010.1:0-7897 GCA_964487495.1 uncultured Gammaproteobacteria bacterium
TTTTTCAAAGATGGGCGAACCAAAAAAGAATCTTTCTTTAGATGAACTACCAGATCTTTTAACTGTCAGAGAAGTGGCAGAAATTCTTCGGGTTTCTCCTTTAACAATTAAAAGATGGGGGAAAAGAGGAAAACTGCCGGCAATAAGAATTAATTCGCGCGGCGACAGAAGATATCGCAAGGAAGCGGTATTGTGGCTTTTGGGAATCCAGCAAAAGGGAGAATAAACTAATAAACTAAATCTTCAATTTTTCTTTAACCACCAACAAAGGAAAAATGACGCAGGAAATAAAAACTCTCTTTAGGTGAGAAGGCTTTAAAATTAATCTCCAAAGCCATTCAAGCCCTAATTTGCGAAGAAAAAAAGGCGCCCTTCTTGAAAATCTTCCTATATAATCTAAAGACCCGCCAACTCCTATAAAAATACTAGCATTTGCCTTTTTTAAATTTTTAAAAATCCATTTTTCTTGTTCTCCCCTTCCATGGCAAGCAAAAATTATCTCATATTTTCTTTTCTGCCAACCAACCATTTCTTCTAAAACTTCAATTTTAAGCCCAGGATATCTTTCTTTAATTTTCTTGACCAACTCTTTTCCTTCTCTCCTTTCTCCTCTCCTTGCCCCAACTATTCCCACCCTCCATTTTTTTTCTTTAGCCATCGCAAGAAGTTTTTCTGTCAAATCTGCTCCTGTTATTCTTTTTGAAATTAATGGCTTCGTCTTTAAAAACCAAGAAGCCAAAACCAACCCAAAACCATCAGGTATAGCCAAATCAGCCGAATTTAAAATTTTTCTAAAATGGGGATTTTTTTGGGCATAAACCAGAAATTCCGGATTGGGAGTAACAATCCAAAATTTCCTGCCTTTTTCTATTTTTTCTAATACCATTTTTAGCACCTCAGATTCCTGAGTGCTATTTAAAGAAACTCCAAGAATTTGCAAGGTCTGTCCTGCTTTTAATCCCTCCTCTTTTTTTCTTAAAATAGCTCTTTTTTTATTTTTCAGCGACTTTAAGATCATTTTTTAGGCAATTTTTTAAAAAATTTTCTTAACCAAAAAACATAAAAAAATAAAGAAAAAAGCCCTTAATACTATAAGATTTATAATAATTAAAATTATTAATCGCAAAAATATATTTATGAACAAACTATTTATTCTCCCAAAATATATTCAAAATAGGTTTATTTTTTTAAAAAAATATAAAATTTTTTCGATTTATAAATTTTTATATTATAAGACCAAAATAAAACCGAAAAAAATTATTTTTGACTAATGCTTCTTTTGTAAAGATCAATGTTTTCCAAGGCAATTCCTGTCCCTCGGGCAACACAAAGCATCGGATCCTCAGCAACATGGCAAGGAACTCCAATCTCTTGAGTCATCAATTTATCAAAATTTCTAAGAAGGCTTGTCCCTCCACTCATAACAATTCCTTTGTCAACAATATCTGAAGCAAGTTCTGGCGGCGTTTCCTCCAAAACCGATTTTACTGTCCCAATTATCGAAAGAAGAACCGGCTTTATCGCCCCGCAAACTTCAGTTGAAGTAATTTGAACCGTTTTTGGCAAACCAAAAACTGAATCTCTCCCCTTAACCTCCATTGTCTCTTCGCGAGCAAGAGGAAGAGCCGAACCTATCTTTATCTTTACCTCCTCAGCTGTTTGTTCACCAATAATTAAGTTATGTTTTTTTCTTAAAAAATTGGCAATTGCCTCATCAATTTTATTCCCCGCCACTCTTATTGATTTATGAACCACCACCCCTCCTAAAGAAATTACCGCCGCTTCGCTTGCTCCTCCGCCAGAATCAAAAATCATATTCCCCGAAGGATTAGCAATGGGGATTTTGGCGCCAATTGCTGCCGCTAAAGGCTCGTCAATTAAATAAGCAACTCCCGCGCCTGCAGCCAAAGTGGCGTCCAAAACCGCCCTTCGTTCAACTTGGGTTACGCCGGCAGGAACGCAAATCATTACCTCAGGCTTAAACAAAAAAACCCGACCGCAAACTTTTTGAATAAAATATGTTAAAAGGGCTTTGGTAACTTCGTAATCAGCAATTACTCCATCTTTTAAGGGACGAAGAGCCAAAATATTTCCCGGCGTCCTCCCAAGCATCGTTTTTGCTTCATTACCAACCGCTACTACTTTGTTATCTTCAATGGAAACTGCCACTACTGTTGGTTCTTTCAAAACAATACCCTGACCGGCTAACCAAACTACCGAATTAGCCGTTCCCAAATCTATTCCCAATCTTTTAGAAAAAAAAGGAAACATTTTAGTCGGTCTCCGTCATTATATCACCTGCCCCAACTTTTACTCAAGAAACAATTTATGATATACTTTATCTATATTATGACTGGGAAAAGATTTACCTTCTTTATTTCTGCCTTTTTATTTATTATTATTACCTCTTTTTTAATTATCAAAATTGCCAAAGGTTATAAAATAGATCTTAGCCAAAAAACCTTCCTTCCTACCGGACTTTTAGTGGCTACCTCAACTCCTGATGGGGCCCAGGTTTTTATTAACGGTAAGCTTAAAAGCGCCACCAATACTACCATTTCTCTTTCCCCCGGCACTTATGAAGTTGAAATAAAAAAAGAAGGTTATAGTTTATGGAAGAAAACCTTAACTATTGAAAAGGAATTAGTAACCAAAACCGACGCCTATCTTTTCCTTAAAGTGCCTGATCTTAAAGCCTTAACTTTTACCGGTGCCCAAAACCCTTCCCTTTCCCCTGACGGGACTAAATTATTATATTTTGTCGCCGATTCAGAAATTGAAAAAAATGGCCTTTGGATTATTGACTTATCAGAACTTCCTTTTGGAATTTCCAAGGAACCAAGACAAATCTTAAAAAATTATCCTGAGAAGAAAGACTTCTCCAAAGCCACTTTCCGCTGGTCAGGCGACTCAAAGCAAATTCTTATAAATTTAAAAACAGGTAAAAAAGAAGAAAATTTCTTAATTGATTCAAATTCCCTAGTTTCAACCGATAATCTTATTGACGTTTCTTCAAATCTAACTCTTATTCTTAAGCAATGGGAAAAAGAAGAAAATCGAAGAAAAGAAGAAAAACTCAAAAAACTTCCAATTCCTCTTCTTGAAATCATTCAAAATAATACAAAAGATATCATTTTTTCCCCTGACGAAACAAAAATTCTTTACACCGCCACTGATTCAGCCCAAATTAACGAAAATCTCCTCCCTCCCGTTCCCGCCGCCTCCACCCAAAAGCAAGAGAGAAATCTAAAGCCTGGGAAAAAATATGTCTTTGATTTAAAAGAAGATCGAAACTTTTTAGTTGGCGAAGAAGAAACAAAACTTTTCTGGTTCCCTACAGGCAGACACCTTCTTCAAATTGAAAAAGAAAAGGTAATAATTTTGGAATATGACGGAACCAATCAAACAACTATCTACTCAGGACCTTTTGAATATCCTTTTGTCTTCCCTTTCCCCTCGGCTAATAAACTTTTAATTTTATCAGCCCTTGGTAAAAATCAACCAACCAATCTTTATGCCGTTATCCTTCGCTAAAAGTGTGATAAAATAAAAAAGAGTCCCTATAGCTCAATGGAAAGAGCACGCGCGTCCTAAGCGTGGGATGCAGGTTCGACTCCTGCTAGGGACACAATTTCGAATTTACGAGAAGGTATCGGTTTGAATTTACGAAACGGTAAAAGGTAAAACTAAATCAAATCAGCCACCTGCTTAATTAAGGAAATAACCACCGGGGCGGGCATAAGGCTATAAGAAGAAACTCCCAAATCGTCTTTAACAATCCAAGGCTTTTGAATAACCTCCACCTCTCCCTTCTTTTGATCAAAGCGATAAACATACTCTGGTGTAATTTCGTAGTCATCGACTAAATTTTCCGCTTCTTCTACCGGAACAGTATTTCGCAAAACTACCTTAGGAATTCCATACAAAGAAAAAGCCTGTTTTAAAAGTTCATCATCCTCCTGAAGTCTTTTTCTAATTGGCTTAATCCCCAAATCGTCTCCTTCTTTGGCAACCATTCTTTCCTCTTGACATTCCGGATTATCACAGACAAGATAAAAATCCTTCTTTTTACTATCAAAACATATCTTTTTGGTTGGTAAAAGTTTAAGATTCCTTGGGGTTTGGCACTTTGGGCAAATAACCCGATATTTAATTCGCTGGTCAATTACCGTAAGAGGAACATCAATTAAAACAAAAAAATCAGGATCAGGCCGAAAATCAACAAGATTGCGGAAAAATAAAGAATAAGAAACCTGATCTAAATTTCGGGGGAAACCGTCAAGGAATAAAGCCTTCCTCCCCCGCCGGCCAATCTCCCGCCTAACTAAAGTTAAAATAAACTCCGTCGGTAAAAGAGTTTTAATCGAACGAGACTTTTGGAAAAAAGCAAGTTCCTCTAAAGAATGGAAACCGCGATAATTTTTTTCAAGATAATCAAAAAGTTCTTTCTTTTTCTTTTTATCCTTTATTTCCTCATCAACCGCCCGCACAATATCTCCTACTGAGATATGTTCAACATATTTTTGGCCAATCTCTCCTAAGGCTTCAATAAAAAGCTTGGAATAAGTCCCTTTACCGGAGTTTTTCTTCCCTAAAAGATAAGCGATAAAAGTCTTGCCTGAGGATAAATAATCTTGAATCTTTCTAATTTCTCCCCCGGCTTTAGTTTGAAAATATTTTTTTCGACTTTCCGGATCGGTTAGATCAAATTTTTCTTTTAATCCTTCAATTTTGGTTTTAAAAAGCGGAAAGTTCATAAAACGAATTATAAACTAAAAAAAACTTTAAGTAAACGTCCATTATCTGCTCTTTTGCCCTTCAATCATCGCAATTAACTCTTCATCAACAAGACAGCGATCTGAAACTTTAATTTGCGACACTCTTTGGGAATTCAAATCGTCGGGAGTTATCTTTTCCTCAAATCTAATAAGTCTTGCCGCAAATAAATCTCGTATTGTTCCATTTACCTTAATAATTTCATCCAATAAAGCTCTGGGGAGTGAGGCAATCAAAAACCGACAACCATCTTGCCCCAAAGATATTAAATCCTCAATCCCCGCATGACCTAATTCTGTGTTAACGGTTATCAAGGGGGAACTTCCTTTTGTTTTCATTAAATCGTAAGCAGCCAAAAGCAATTTATCCGCCATAAATAAATTTCTCAGATAATTATCTAAAAATTCTGGATGAAAATGTCTTTGCATTCCCTCTAAACGAGCAGCATAACGTTTAAAAAAAGTCTGCCTGCTGTCTAAACCCGCCAATAAAGAAACAAAACGAGTTGCCACTGTCGATAAAGCCCAAAAGGAAAAAAGCATGCTTGCTCTTTTTAAAAATTCCCTTCTATATAAAAATTGAGGAAATGAAAAAATTCTCGCAGAACCCAAAAAATTCTCAAGGAAATAAAGACTTGAGTCAGTAAAGAAAGTAAAAGCAGGCATAACAACATCACCAAACATAATTTCTGCTCCTATTTCAGAAATTCTTAGAAGTACTGGATCAGGAAGATAACGCCCTTTTACATGACCAAATGTATAAGCCCTTGCTTCTTTAATTAATAATTTTTTTAATTCTTCAGTTCCCAAGCTAGAAAGAAAAGGAAACGAAATTTCCCTAAAAAATATATCTGTATCTTGAGGAATATCCTCAGGCCTTATCCCTACTCCATGAATTTCATAAAGAAATTTGAATTTCCCCTCTTTCCCTAAAGATTCCTTTTTAATAGAAGATCCCTCAGAGGCAAAAAAAGCCATGCCGGTTATTCCCGCTAATTTTCCTATAAATTCCCTTCTGTCTATTGGAGGAAAATTTTTTCTTTCTTTCATATTTTTTTCAAACAACTTAAATCTTAAAATCTAAAAATAATAGTAAGAAAAGCCACTTTTAAAACAATTAAAAAGAAATTCTAGCAAAATTTTATAGGTCTTCCAACTTCCTAATAGACTCTTACACCCTACCTTACCCCCTGGGGTAGATAGGTGCGGATAATAAGATAACTCGGGGAAAATTTAAACAATAAAAAAATAGCCTTCTCTTTTTGACTGTTTTATCTTTTCTTTCTCTTCTGTTAAAATAAAATCAAATAAAAACGATTCGGGGTGTAGCTCAGTTTGGAAGAGCGCTACGTTCGGGACGTAGAGGCCAGCGGTTCAAATCCGCTCACCCCGACCAGATCCCACAACTAACCCTCACCAAGATTCTTCCTGTCAAAAATTTACCTAATCCTTCTCTAAGCTCTGCTTCTTTCCTTGTATTTTCTATGTCTTTTTCCTTTTTCTTTTCTCTCTCTTTTCCTCCTGTCCCTTCCCTACCTCTTCTCTCTGTTTCTTTTATCAAACACTTAAAACATTTCCCCCAAACTCCACCTAAATTCCCAACCGCAACAACCCTTAACAAAAAGACATGCGATCGCATATAAATATGTTAAGGTCTCCTCCTAAAATCTTCCTAAACCTCATTGTAAAATTCTCATTGCAAAATTTTTATTAAAAATTTGTAAAATTTTATTAAAATTTTATTAAAATCTTGCCCCAACTTACCTTTTCATTCTTATCTTCTCCCTATGTCTTATTCTTGTTTTAAAATCTTATTTTAAAATCTCAAAAAATTTCTTTTCTTCAAAATAAGGACCGATAATTGCCAAATTAAAATTTTCTCTTCTAAATAACAAATTAGCCACTCTTTGAATATCCTCTGCCGAAACCTTATCTATCATTTCTATAATTTCTTTTGGGGTTCTTAGTTTTCCCTCTAAAAGAAACTGAACAAGATACCTTTCGGCTACCTGCCTTGAATCTTCCAAACTCAAAATCAAATTTCCCTTAAGATATTCTTTTGCTTTATTAAGTTCTCTTTGAGAAACTTCTTTTTTCTTCAAATTGGAAAATTCTTCTAAAATTATTTTTATCGCCTCTTCTATTTTTTCAATTCTCACCCCTGCTCGTGCCATCAAAAAACCAGAATCAACATAAAACTCTGGCTGACAATAAATATAATAGGCAAGCCCTCTCCGCTCTCTTATTTGAATAAAAAGCCGAGAACTCATCCCCCCTCCTAAAACTGATGCCAAAACACTTAAAACAAATCTATCCGGATGAGAATACCAAAAACCTGGAACCCCTAAACAAAAATGGGCTTGTTCGGTTTTTTTGGCTACTATTTTTACCTTTGGCTGAGTTTGGGAAAGTCTTATTTCTTTTATTTCTTTATCTCCTTCTTCCGGCAGCACTCCAAAATATTTATCTGCTAAACGCTTAATTAATTTTTCTTCGGTTCTCCCGGAAACCACTAAAACCATGTTTTTAGCAAAGTAGAATTTCCTTTGATAATTCAAAAAGTCTTCTCTTTTGATTGCCCTAACGCTTTCCTTCATCCCCGCTATATCCCAGCCCATAGGATTGTCGCCGTAAAGAACCCTCAAAAAGAGATCAACCACTCTCCTTACCGGCGTATCTTCATACATGTTAATTTCTTCAATAATCACTCCTTTCTCCCTTTCAATCTCCTCTTCCTTAAAAAGCGAAGAGGTCAAAATATCGGAAAGAACGTCAAAAGAAAGTTCAAGGTAGTTGGCGGCTGTTTTTACATAAAATAAAGTAATCTCTTTATCGGTGGCGGCGTTAAGTTCTCCTCCAATACTATCAATTTCTGAAGAAATTTTTATTGCCGAAGGCCTTTTTTTGGTCCCCTTAAAAGCCATATGTTCAAGAAAATGAAAAAGGCCGCAAACTCTTTTTTCTTCACAGCGCGATCCCGCCCCCACCCCAACCATAACCGTCGCGCTTTCAACATGAGGCATGGAAACGGTAATCACCGCTAAACCATTTTTAAGAATTGTTTTCTGAAAATTCATCTTCCCTAATTATAAACTATTTTTGAAAAACTATTTAATTTCTTT
>CAZAPL010000011.1:0-30161 GCA_964487495.1 uncultured Gammaproteobacteria bacterium
TCATAAATCGTAAAAAAATTAGATGTTTAATAGTTTCAAGACTTTATGGTAATCCTTCCGATTTAAAACAAACTCCACTTAGGGAAAATAAATTTGGGGAAGAAAATGAATAGATTAATAATAAAATAAATAGGATGTTGGCTTTATACTTCCCAAAAACGGCAAAAGTCGTCCTTGGCGAACCTGGGAAGGAATCAAACCCCCTACTCCTCCATGCCATGGAGGCGTGTTACCGGTATAATACCACAGGCCCTTTTACTCCTAAGCCAATCATAAAAAAATTTTGTGGTGTTTGTTGGAAAAAGTTGGAACTTATTTTGAACAAACACCACCAAAGTCAATTTACCGCCGAAGCAAGGGGCGAATCCCCGAGCGAGACAACTAATTCAACCTGGTGGAGTCGATGGGAGTCGAACCCACAACCTCCTCAATGCCATTGAGGCGCTCTAGCCATTGAGCTACGACCCCTTTTGGTGGACCGTGGGAGACTTGAACTCCCGACCCCCGTCATGCGAAGACGATGCTCTACCGCTGAGCTAACGGCCCAAAAACTAAATTTTTATTTTACCTCAAAATCGTCAAAGGATCAATCGCTGCCCCGTTTTTGTGAACCTCAAAATGAAGATGAATTCCCGTTGATCGACCAGTTGAACCCATAACTCCTATTTGATCTCCCCTTTTAACGGTTTGCCCGGCAACTACATAGATTTTAGTCAAATGAGCATATAAAGTTTGATAACCATTACCATGATCAATTATTACTCTATTCCCATAACCTGTACTATCTGGCCAACCAGCCAAAATTACTTTTCCGGCATCGGCAGCCAAAACCACCGGCCCGGCCTTGTTGGCAATATCAATTCCTTTGTGATACCAACGGAATGGCTGAGAAATGGTTCCCGAGGCTGGCCAAACAAAAACCCCAGAAGCAACCACTGTCCCGGCGTCAGGAGTCTTTCGGGCAATATAAGCACTTGGCTGCCACGGCGTTTCCTTTGGCATCACCGCATCAGGAACAATCAAAATTTGGCCAACCGCTAAAGCAAAGGTCTCATCATTTGAAAAAGTATTAAAAGGAAAATCAACAATTCCCTGAGGATCGGTCGAATAATATTTAGCAATTGAATAAATTGTCTCGCCTTTTTTAACTTTATGGGCAACGCCTGTCACCGGTAAAATTTTTAAAACCTGACCAGGTTTAATCGAAGAAATCGATTCCAAGTTATTAGCCCATCTAATCGTGTCAATCGAAATCCCGAACATTTTCGCAATTCCCGAAACCGTATCTCCGGGCTTAACAGTATAATTAACAATTTCTGCCCGGGGTTTTTCAGAAATCAGGGTTGTTGTTTGAGACTCGGAGGAAACAGCCGAAGAAAGAACAGCCGAAGGAGAAATTTCTTCTTCCCAAGAATCCTTAGCAAAACCTGAAGAAGTAATCAAAGGTGCCAAAGCCATACCCAAAATCAGCAAAGCCGCCATTCCCGAATGAATAAAAGGCCTTGTTAGCTTTCCTCTCCCAAAAATTAACCGCTCCACTAAAAAATCTTTCCATTTCTCAAACTTCGAAAAAACCCAAATTGCCTTCCTAAGAATATAAAATCTCCAAACCTTAATAAAAAAAACAAAATCTTCAAGGAATTTTTTTTCCATCAAAATCTGTATCATTTTTCTATCATAAAAAGAAAGGTTTGTCAATAAATCGATATCTTTCAGCGCAAATAAAAACCTTGTCTTTGGTAAAGCCTTGTTTTTCGTTTCGAACAAAACAAAGTCGCCTTGGATAGTGTTTTGACCAATCCTAGATTTGCTCTTTGAATGTGATAACATAACCAAGATCGATATCCCCCTTTTATTAATCAAAATTAAAAATTTGCATCAGCCTAACGAGACTATTGCATATTTTGGAGCGATCGTCCCAAAATATGCAATATTTAATTTTAAAAATCTAAACAAAAACCCGAATCGGAAGTCAATATTTAAAAATATTTTCTTAGGCCTTTTTTAAAATATCGATGATCTCTTTTAAAGAAAGTTTTGTTGGAACCATTTTTGGATCAGCCCGAAAACCGTTTAAAAGAAGACGCGTTGAAGGATGAAGATACCAGGTTGCCGCGGGGTTTTTATAAGAGGCTTTTTATCCCTTGTTTAATCCCTCTAAAAATTCTTTATTGGTTTTTGTTTTCTTAAGCCGCTGAATAAAAACTTCGGTTCTTTCCTCGGGAGAAAGCATGTCAATCATTCTTCTCATCGTTATAATCTTTTCATAAATTTCTTTATCGTATAAAAGTTCTTCTTGACGCGTTCCTGATTTCTGAATATCTATTGCCGGGAAAATCCTTCTTTCCGCCAAATGACGATCTAAATGAAGTTCCATATTACCTGTCCCTTTAAATTCTTCATAAATTAAATCATCCATTCTTGACCCGGTGTCTATAAGACAAGTCCCGATAATCGTCAATGATCCTCCATTTTCAATTTTTCTGGCTGCCCCAAAAAATCTTTTTGCCGGGAAAAGAGCCGCAGGATCAAATCCGCCGGAAAGCGTCCGCCCTGAAGTAGGCATTGCCAGATTGTAAGCCCGGGCAAGCCGCGTTATAGAATCAAGAATAATAAAAACATCTTCTCCAAGTTCCACCAATCTTTTTGCTCGTTCTAAGGCAATCTCAGCGGTTTTTGTTTGATGGGTTGGCGCTTCATCAAAATTTGAAGCCACCACTTCTCCTTTAACGCTTCGCGAGATATCGGTTACCTCCTCTGGCCGCTCCCCAATTAAAACTGCCATAAGAAAAATTCCCTTCTTGCCAGACTTGGGATAATTTTTGGAAATGGCGTAGGCAATATCTTTTAAAAGCCAGGTTTTCCCCGCTTTTGGCGGCGAGACAATCAACCCTCTCTGACCAAAACCAATAGGAGAAATTAAATCAATTAGCCGGGTGGTTAAAATATCTTTATCGGTTTCAAGTTTAATCTGAGGTTGAGGAAAAATTGGCGTTAAATCGTCAATAAAAGGCCTTTTTTTAATCTCTTCTGACTCAGCATCATACCCGTTGATTTTTTCAACCTTCAAAAGACCAAAATATCTTTCATTTTCCTTAGGAGCCCTTGCCTGACCACCAACTAAATCTCCTTGACGAAGAGAAAAACGCCTAATTTGGGAAGCAGAAATATAGACATCTTTTTCCGAAGGAACAAATTTAGGCCTAAGAATTCCTGATCCCTCTTCGGAAATATCCAAAACTCCCTCAACATACTCTGTGGGTAAATCGCTATCAGGTAAAACCCGATTATCAACTATCACCCCGGAAGAGGGGAAGGAATTATTTTGCGTTTTAGAAACCATATCGAAGAAAAGGAAAACTCATTTAATTTATAAAAGAAAAATCATGAAAACCTTGGGGAATACCAATTATTTCCAATTTAATACAATTTTACCAATCTTGTCAAGATCCATTTTTAAACTGCCCTAAGGTAGAAGGTAGTGCGCCTGCCCTACACACTACCTTCCACCTTAAAACAGTTTATTAAAAATCTCTTGACAAAATCGTTATTATATGTTATTGTCAATACGGTTTTCAAAGTTTCCTGTCCAAACTTGAAAACCATTCCTTTTAGAGAGCATTGCTACTCGTGGCAAGACCTCATTTCTAGCCAGCGGTAGTAATGCTCTTTTTTAACCCATTCTCATTATTACCAAATCCTGTCCTAAAATTCCTAATTTTTTAATTTGCTGACTTCCCCATTTACCCAAAGTAGTTTTATCTTTCTTAAAGTAAAAAAGTGGCCATTTAAATTTTAAAATTGCTGAAAATTTCTTTGCCATTTATCTTAAAATTTCCCTTTCCAATCCTGCATCCATACTATATCACAATTTGTCAAGTTTGTCAATCCTATAATAAAATATACTCCAATTTTTAAAAATCCTATAGTAAAAAATCTAGAAAAATTGAATTCAATTTACCTTATTTTTAATAAAAATTAATTTTTTGTGGATAACTTGAGGATATCTTAGAAACTAAATTTGGGAGGATTTAAACAGTTTAAAAACCGAAGAAAGATTCCTTACCTCCTTTGAGGTCAAAATTCTTGTAAAACCCAATCTTTTTGCCTCTTTAATTCTTTTTTCAAGATTACCTATTTCTCTTATCTCCCCTAAAAGCCCAACTTCTCCCAAAGCGCAGGTTTTTGCCATTATTGGTTTATTCTGAAATGAGGAGATAATCGCCAAACAAACTGCAAGATCTGCCGCCGGCTCATTTATCTTAAAACCACCGGCAATATTAAGATAAATATCCTGATCCCAAAGAGGTAAATTTAAGGATTTCTGCAAAACCGCTGTCAACATAAGCAGACGATTATAATCAAAACCATTAACCACCCTTCGGGGAACTGCCAAAAACGATTTTGTCACTAAAGATTGAATTTCAACCAAAATTGGCCTTTCTCCTTCCATGGCACAAAAAACTACCGAACCAGGGACTTCTCTTAACTCCCCTAAAAACAATCTTGAAGGATTTTCTACTGCCAAAAGCCCTTTCTCTGTCATCTCAAAAACCCCAACCTCATCAGTTGGTCCAAAACGATTTTTTACTCCCCTAAGAAGTCTTAGAGACTGAAATCTTTCCCCTTCAAAAAATAAAACCGTATCTACCAAATGGGCTAAAACCATCGGTCCGGCAATTGACCCCTCTTTGGTCACATGCCCAATCAGAAAAAAAGAAACTCCTTCTTTTTTGGCAAAATCAAGCAGTCTAAAAGTACACTCTCTAACCTGGCCAACCGAACCGGGAGTTCCTGTTAAATACGAAGCGTAAAGAGTTTGAATAGAATCAATTATTACCAAAAAATCAAACTTTTTTAAAACATTCTCTCCCCTGATGTTTTCCTCTCTTAAGCTTTTAATCTCCTTAATAATTGCCTCAACATTTGTTTCGCTTAAGAAAAAAATTTCCTTTTTTTCAATCCCCAGTCTTTCTGCCCTCATTTTTACCTGACCAAAAGATTCTTCGCCGGAGACGTAAAAAACTTTGCCTTCTCCGCCACTAAAGACATTAGCCGCTGTCTGAAGAAGAAGAGTTGATTTCCCTACCCCAGGCTCACCGGCTAAAAGATTAACTGAAGAAGAGACTATTCCTCCTCCCAAAACTCGATCAAACTCAGAAATTTTGGTTGAAAATCTTTGAGTTCTTGCAGATTTAATATCACCAAGAGAAATAGGTCTTGCCCTTTCTTTCTCTTCCTTCCCTATTCTTCCTGATTCTTTTGCTACTAAGGTTTCCACTAAACTCCCCCAATTTCCGCAGTTTGGACAACGACCTAAAAAACCAACAGACTCATAACCACATTGCTGGCAGATAAATTTAGTAATCGCCTTGACCATAAAAATTTTTTATTTTACTTATAACCAATCGGTTTCTCTTTTAATACCAAACCTAAAAAGATTTTTCTTTTCTCTTTATCAACTTTCTCGACATAACAAGAAATTGTCTGCCCTTGGGTAATTTTAAAATCCAGGGGAATTTTAGAAATTGGCAAAAGCCCCTCAATTCCCTCCTCCAATTCAACAATTGCCCCTGAGGAAACTAAGCGAACCACCTTTCCGTTAATAAGATTTTCCTGGGAATATTTCTCGACTTTTTCTTGCCAAGGATCGGGAATAGTTCTTTTTATCGAAAAAAAAAGTTTCCCCCCTTCTTCATCTTTGTCAAAAACCAAAACTTTAACTGTTTCCCCAATTGTAAATAAAGAATTTAAATTCTCAACTTTATCCCAAGAAATCTCAGAAATATGAACCAAACCAAAAATCTTCGTCCCCCCAACCTTAATCTCTACTAAAAGACCAAAGGGGAAAACGGCCTCTATCTTACCTTCAAAAACTTCTCCAATTTTAATTTTTCCAATTACCTTTTTAACCTTTTCAATCTCTTCCTTTTCCGAAACCTCTTTTTCCGAAAAAATTAACCGGTTTTTTGCCTGGTCAACCTCCAAAACTTTAACCCTAAGACTAGCTCCACGCAAAAAATTTACTTTTTTTTGAAGGCCAATTCCTATTTGAGAAAAGGGAATAAAACCAACTAAACCGTCAGCCTCAACTAAAATCCCGCTTGGAGAAATTTCTTTAACCTTTACCTCAACTTCTTCATTTTTTTCCTTAACTTTCAAAAACTTTTCCCAAGCAGAAAAAACGGCCGCTTTCCTTAAAGAAAGAATAAGCTGGCCGCTTCTGTCTTCCGGAGAAACTACCGAAACCAAAACTTTATCGCCAATTTTTAAATTACTAATAAAATCACGGGCTGCCTCAAACTCCCGATTGGCGACTATTCCCTCAGTTTTAGCCCCAACATCAATAAAAACTGCTTTTGAGGAAATATCTTTTACAATTCCTTCTAATTGATCCCCTTTTTTTAATACTTTAAATTGGTATCCTAAATGAGAAAGAAGCTCCTCCATTGTCTGGGGCTCTTTTGAGGGGTGATCTTTCTTCTTAATTTTTGTTTTAGCGCTTTCATTCTTTTTACTCACGATTAATTAAACCACCTTTCTTTTAAAAAACCAAAAAAATTATATTACAAAAAACCTCTTCTTGCAACCTTCAAGAAGCGAAGTAAAAAATTCAGTTTAATCAAAAAATGCCTCGGCAATGAGGTATTTTCGCTCCGCCTAATCGGCGGAACTATCGTCCCCGCTGCGGCGTTTCACTTCTGAATTCGGAATGGGATCAGGTGGTTCCACCGCGCTCTAATCACCGAGGCATCCTTAATTTCAAAAATAAAAATCTAAAAAGAGAAAGAACAACTCTTCTTTTGGTAAACAGAAATTATTCTGGTCCATAAGCCTAGTTTTTTTCGACCGATTAGGACAAATCAGCTAAATGCCTTACGGCACTTACACCTTTTGCCTAACAACCTTGTAGTCTGCAAGGGGTCTTTTGACGATTTCTAATCTTGGGGTGGGCTTCTCGCTTGAGATGCTTTCAGCGATTATCCCGTGGGAATGTGGCTACTCGGCGCTGCCATTGACATGACAACCGACACACCAGGGATTCCCCCAGCCAGGTCCTCTCGTACTGTGGCCAGCTCCCCTCAGAAATCGAACGGATGCTGCGGATAGAGTCCGAACTGTCTCACGACGTTCTGAACCCAGCTCACGTACCGCTTTAATGGACGAACAGTCCAACCCTTGGGACCTTCTCCAGCCCCAGGATGCGATGAGCCGACATCGAGGTGCCAAACCGGACCGTAGATGTGGACTCTCGGGTCCGATCAGCCTGTTATCCCCGGGGTAACTTTTATCCGTTAAGCCCCGAGCTTCCCATAAAGACTCGGAGGATCACTAAGACCGCGTTTCCGCTCTGCTTGACCCGTCGGTCTCGCAGTCAAGCCGGCTTAAGCCTTTGCACGTCCAGCGCGATTTCCATCCGCGCTAAGCCGACCTTTGTGCGCTCGCGTTACCTTTTAGCAAGCGACTTCCCCAGTCAAACTACCCACCTAGCACTTTCCCCGAATCCGTCTCCAGGATCCATAGGTAAGGTCTGACGTCTAAAACGAGAGGTGTTCCATTGGCCTCGTCTAAAACGACGAGTCCCTCCTACGCTCGACAATTTTAGACGCCATTCCAATGCTAAGCTGTAGTAAAGCTCCACGGGGTCTTTTTGTCCTGCAGCATCTAGGCCGCATCTTCACAGCCATTTCAATTTCGCCGGGTAGAGGCTCAAGACAGTTGCTTGGTCGTTAAGCCTTTCATGCGGGTCGGAACTTACCCGACTAGGGACTTCGCTACCGTAGAACAGTTATAGTTACTGCTGCCGTTTACCGGGGCTTAAGTTCACCCCCGCTCCAAAATTGGAGTAAGGGATCCCTTTAACCTTCCGGCACTGGGCAGGCCTCAGCCCCTATACCTTGCCTTTCGGCTTTGCAGAGACCTGTGTTTTAGTTAAACAGTCGCCAAGCATTCTTTCGCTGCGCCCGCCTTTTTGGGCGGGAGGGCATCTTGCCAAGCTTACGCCCAGCTTTTTTGCCGAGTTCCTTGAACCTCTTTCTCCCGCTCGCCTTAGCATTCTTGTGCCAACCCACCTGTGTCGGTTTGCGGTACGGCAAAAAGACAATCCCAACTCTTCAAAAGAAGAGTTTCGTTGCGAATCTTTTCTCGAGAACAGAAAGGCACCAAATTGCCCTTGTCTTGCGACGCGGACTTTTATTCGCTTCTCGGCTAAACGTTTCTGCGGATTTTCCTACAGAAACTGCCTTAAAGCTTAAACGATGTGTCAAAACCATCGCTTGGCTCTTCCCGTTCTGTCAATCCCCAACTGATAGGGATTGCCTTTTTGTAGCCGAATATAAACGGCTTATCCATCACCTACTCCGCTTTTTTACGGACTTGGCTTAGGGCCGACTAACCCTCCGCTGACGAACGTTGCGGAGGAAACCTTGGGTTTTCGGCGACCCGGATTCTCACCGGATTTTCGCTACTCATGCCGGCATTCTCACTTCCGGAAGCTCCAGTAAACCTCACGGTTTACCTTCACTGCCGCCGGAACGCTCCCCTACCCCCTGAAGTAAACTTGCGTTTACTTCAGAGCTTCATCTTCGGTATTGGTCTTAAGCCTCGATACATTTTCGGCGCATTCACCCCCTTTTTGCCTTGCGGCAAAAAGTTCTTCCAGTGAGCTGTTACGCTTTCTTTAAAGGATGGCTGCTTCTAAGCCAACCTCCTGGCTGTCTAGGGGTGAATACTTCCTTTCCCACTTAGACCAAATTTTGAGACCTTAGATGGAAGTCTGGGCTGTTCCCCTTTAGAGCGACCAGCTTAGCCCGGCCGTTCTGACTACCCGTTAAGATTTTCTAGCATTCGGAGTTTGATTGAGTATGATAACTTGCGCTACCATACCCATTCAGTGCTCTACCTCTAGAAAATTTAAACGGGCGCTATACCTATATATATTTCGGGGAGAGCCAGCTATCTCCAGGTTCGTTTGGCATATTACCTCTAACCACAGGTCATCCCAGCCAATTGCAACTGGCACGGGTTCGGGCCTCCCCTCGCCTTTTAGGACGGGTTCACCCTGCCCATGGTTAGCTCACCTGGTTTCGGGTCTGCCAATTGGTGCTTTTCGCCCTTTTAAGACTCGGTTTCCCTACGCCTCCCCCGCCGTTTTAGACGGGTTAGACTAGCACCAAATGACAACTCGCCGGCTCATTCTTCAATAGGCACGAGATCACCCTCCGAATCGGAGGGCTCTCTCTGCTTGTTAGCAGTCGGTTTCAGGTTCTATTTCACTAGGTTTTTAACCCTTCTTTTCACCTTTCCCTCACGGTACTTGTTCACTATCGGTCGGCAAGAGTATTTAGCCTTTCCGGATGGTTCCGGAAGCTTCCCACAGGGTATTTGCCCCATGGTACTTAGGTACTTCCTCGGGGTGTTTCTGGTTTTGCCTACGAGACTTTCACTCTCTTTGGTAGACCATTCCAGATCTTTCGGCTACCATCAACACTCCCTTAAATGGAAGCCCTCCAACCCCCGCCTAAAACGGCAGGTTTAGGCTTTTCCGCTTTCGCTCGCCGCTACTTACGGAATCCCTTTTGGTCTCTTTTCCTCACCCTACTTAGATGTTTCAGTTCGGATGGTTCCCCTCCCGCAAAAAGCGGGATAGCCGTATCACTACGGCTGAGTTACCCCATTCGGAAACCGCCGGATCGCAGGATTGTAGGCTCCTCCCCGACGAATATCGCTGCCTCAAGCGTCCTTCCTCGGCTCTTGCCACCAAGGCATCCACCGACTGCCTTAGATTTAAAACTAGGCTATGAACCAGAATAAATTCGGTTCACCAAGAAGATGCGCCCTTTCTCTTTTTAAATTTTTAAAGAGCAATTTTTAAATTCTCTTTTTTAGTGGACCCAAGGAGATTCGAACTCCTAACCTCCTCGATGCAAACGAGGTGCGCTAGCCAATTACGCCATGGGCCCAATTTAGAATAAAAAAGCTCCGCTTGCGGAGCCTCCATATTTCTTTCTCTTTAAAAAACCAGTCAATCTCCACGCAAAAATTGCTTGAAATATTTTTTTCGTTTTTCCTGACTTATCATTTAATAAAAGAAGTTCTTTCTCCGCAAGAACCGCAAAAATTATAACAAGACAACCTACCCTTGTCAAGTTCTTTAAAAAAACACCCGAATTGTCAATAAAACACCCCTCAACGCGGCGAAGATATTACTTAGTTTGCAGCGCCTCTTTAATTGCGGGCTCCATTTCTTTGAAGTTATAAGCCCCACCAAAAAAGACCGTATTTATAAAAAATCCTGGAGTTCCTGCTCCTCCACTTGCAGAAACCATCAGTTCTCCTCCCAAATCTTCTTCAATTTTTAATTGCTCATCAAAATCCTTGCTTTCAAGACATTCTTTCATTTCTTTTTGGTCAAAAACTGATTTAAGGAAATCTGCCAATTCAGCCGCTTTCCCCCTATCATTTCTAACAGAATTATTTAAAAGATCATAACCTTTGTTTGTCATTAATTTATCATGAACCTCCCAATATTTCCCTCCCTTAAAAGCGCAATATAAAGCCTTAGTCCCCATCTCTCCATTCCCATGCCCTGGGAAATAAAGATAAGCAAAAGAGGCCTTTTTTTCTTCAACTAATTTTCTTATCTCTACCACAGGAGCAAGATAAGTGCCGCCATCGGAAACCAAAGTAAAAACTTGCCTCCCCCGAGAATTATCTATTTGTTTGTTTAACTCACCATTTTTTCCGGCCGCTACATGACAAAAAGGACAACTTGGATCAGAAATTTCAAGGATTAAAAGAGGACTATTTAAATCTCCAAATTTAACCAAACTCTTCTCGAATGCCTTTTTAATCATTTCAAGAGTTACCCCTTTTGCCTGCTTAACTGCCGGAGAAGGAGTTGGTAAAGATTCAGTTTTTTCCCCCGCCACTTTATTTTGAAATCTTAACTGAGTTAAAAAACTTCCCCCCAAGAAAGAAGCAATCGCTACCAAAAAAATAATAATACCCAAGATCTTTTTATTCATTTTATTCCTCTTCTCTCCAAGAGATTGCCGAAACAGGGCAGGAATCAATTGCCTCCTGAATTTTTTCTTTAAGTTTCTCTATCTCCTCCTCTTTTAAATCTTTCGGTTGGGCCTTCCCGTCTTTACCTAGTTCAAAAACTTCTGGAGTAATAACAGTACAGGTTCCGCAGCCAATGCAAATATTTTTATCAACTTGAGGTTTTTTTACCATAACTTTGGATATCCTATCATCTTCTTTTATTCAAGTCAAGATGCAACTTGGCGAAGATAGCGATAAACTGAAGTGGCGGCAATTGCCCCTTCGGAAACGGCGGTAACAATTTGCTGAAGTTCGCCGGCAGAAGAAGCCACATCACCAGCGGCAAAAACTCCGGGGATATTGGTTGACATATTAAAATCGACTTTAATAAACCCCTTTTCGTCGATTTTTACCCCTAATGGTTTAACTAAATCAACCCCCGGAATTCCCCCAATTTCAATAAAAACTCCATCGACTGCTAAATTTCTGCCTCCTTTATAAGGAGTATCTAAATTAACGGCATTAACTTTTACCCCATCACCTAAAATTTCTTCTACGTTGGTTTTGTAAATTACCTCTATTTTAGGATTCTCCATTATCCTTTCAATCCAAATTGGTTCAGCCCGAAGGTTTTCTCCCCGATAAATCAAATAAACCTTTTGGGCAAATTCTGAAAGATGGACAGCCCCCATTGCCGCTGCGTTAGCCCCTCCAATCACCGCCACTACCTTATTCTTAAAAAAGGCAGCATCACAGGTTGAACAATAAGAAACTCCTTTGCCTAAATATTCATTTTCTCCAGGGACATTCAGTTTCTTCCTCATCGTTCCTGTGGCAACAATGATTGTTTTTGCCCTGAGTTTTTTTCCTAAAGCAGTCTCTAGCAAAAAAGAATTATTTTCTTTCTCTATCTTAATTATCTCATCGGTAATGATTTCTCCCCCCAAATTCTTAACCTGAATTGCCATTTTTTCTGCCAATTCCAAACCGGAGATTTTTTCAAACCCCGGATAATTTTCAACCGAAGAAGCCAAAGCCATCGCCCCTCCCAACTCTTTTCCAATTAATAAATGCTTTATTCGAAAACGCGAAGCATAAATTGAAGCCGCCAGTCCCGCCGGGCCAATGCCAATAATAACTAGTTCATACATCTTTAGAAATTAAAAGCCAAATCAGTTTTAGCCAATTCTTGCAAGAAAGCAAGCCAAACTTTAGTTTCATTACCACATTTTAAACAATGACGAAAATAATTGTCATTTTTCATTTATTAAAACTTCCTCAAGAAGTTTTTTATATCCTTCTTTTCCTGCAAAACCAATCTGTCTTTTAACTTCTTTCCCTTCTTTAAAAATTATCACTGTCGGAATACTTAAAATCCCATATTTTCCGGCTATTTTTTGGTTCTCGTCAACATTAAGTTTACCAAATTTAATTTTTCCTTCATACTCTTTGGATAACTCCTCAAGCACCGGGGCGGCCATCAAACAAGGCCCACACCACGACGCCCAAAAATCAACCAAAACCGGAAGTTTTGATTTCAAGACTTCTTCTTCAAAATTAGAATCAGTTAAAGTAACCATATCTTAAAAAATACCACGAAAATATTAATTAATCAACACGGTAAATTATTCCTCCCCTTTTCTTAATCCTCTCTTGTTTTAATTGATAATAATTTACCGCTTTATTATCCCGCCAGCCAGCCACCGTCAACATACAAAACCGTTCCGGTGATATAATCTGCCTCATCCGAAGCCAGAAAAGCAGCCGCCGCCCCAATATCTTCCGGTTTGCCAAATCTTCCCTTGGGGATCCTTGCCAGCAAACCAGCACTTGTTTTCTCATCTGTCGTTAGTCCCTTAGTCATATCTGTCTCAATCACCCCCGGAGCAATGGCGTTCACATTGATTCCTTTTGGCCCCAACTCCAAAGCCAAATTCTCGGTCAAGGCTACCACCCCTCCTTTTGAAGCGGTATAGTGAGCAATCTGGCGAAAACCAATTCCCACTCCACCGGAAGCAATCGAGGCGATATTAATAATTTTCCCGCCCGGACCCATCAGTTTTACCGCCTCTTTAGCGCACAAAAATTGCCCTTTTAAATTAACTGCCACAATCTGGTCCCAATCTTCCTCGCTGACTTCCTCAAAATTGGCAAATTTGACAATTCCAGCGTTATTAACCAAAATATCAATTTTCCCCCAGCGGTTTTTAATTTCGGCAAACATTCTCGCCACCTCTGCTGCCAAACTCACATCCGCCTGAATGGCAAAAGCCTCCCTGCCCATTGCCTTTATTTCAGAAACCACCGCCTGCGCCTCATTTTCGTTGCTCCGGTAATTTACCGCTACGTCCGCTCCTTGCTTTGCCAAGGAAAGAGCAATTCCCCGGCCAATTCCCCTTGAAGCCCCAGTTACCAAGGCCTTTTTAAAAGTTAAAGAAAACATCTCTCTCTTCACCTCCTTTCTTAAGAAAAAAATCTTTCAAAAAAGAACCAAACAAAAAATTAGAAAAATTAAAAAAACGAAAGATAAATAAAATTTTTGAACACTTTTATCCGGTTTAACCCTAAACTGCCAAAACCAATTTTTAATTTCTCCATCCCTGAGAAATTCCTCTGCCTGATCAATTAAAAGATGAAGCATCATCCCCAAAACCATTCCTTTACCAAATAAACTAAGAGAAGAAGTAAGAATAAAAAAACAAACTACCAAAAGAATTACCTGGAATAAAACCGAATGGAAAACTAATCTTGTTCTTTCTTTTTGGGTTTCAAATAGAAAAACAATCCCTTCTTTAAATTGTTTATTATCAAAAAATCTTTTTATTCTTTGAGAAGTAAATTCATAAGGCGCCTGAAATAAAGCGTAAAGCAAATGGTCTATATCCAAAAAAAGACTACCAAAAAAAAGACCTAAGAAGAAAAAAATCAAAGAAAATTTAAGTTGCCAATGGAGAAAAATTATCGGAATTGAAAAGATAAAGGCAAAAGTTAAATGAGTTAAAATTTCTTTCTTCATACTTTTATAATACCACAGATTGCTTTCCCAAAATACTATTTACTAATTACTAATTTTTTTAATTCTTTCGCATTTTCTATCGCATAGCCTAAGGCGTCATTGTTGAAATAAGCATAAACATCCTTGCCTTCTCTTAAATATTTTTTTATTTCTTCTGCCCATTTTTTAAGTTCTTTTTCTGTATATTCTGAGGAATAAAGAAGGCGGCTTCCATGAAACCTAAAATAAATAAAATCGGCAGTTTCCTCTTTAGTAATTGGCCAATCAGGATAATCCTGGAAAACGGCCGCAATTTGGTATTTTCGCAAAAGATCAAATGATTCTTCTGTCAACCAGGTTTGATTTCGGAATTCAAAAGCATAACGCCATGATTTTGGGAGAATTGATAAAAACTTTTCCAGTTTAGATTTATCAAAGGCTAATCCTGGCGGAAGCTGCCAAAGAATTACGTTCTGAGGAGGTCTGACCTCCGAGGAGGTCAGACCTCTTAAAGGCTCTGTCGCCTCAAAAAATACCTTTGCCGCCTCCTGGCAATCTTTTAATTTTTTAATATGAGTTATAAACCGGCTGCCTTTTAGAGAAAAAACAAAATCAGAACCGGCTTTTCTTCGCCAAGAGGCAAAAGTCTCTTTTTTAGGCAGGCGATAAAAGGAAACATTGAGTTCAACCGTATCAAAAAATTGGCAATAATACTCAAACCATTTCCCGGGAGGCAAATCTTTAGGATAAAAAACTCCATTCCCCCAATGAGGATAAGAAAAACCAGAAGTTCCTATAAAGGCTTTTGCCATAAAGATTTTTCTAAATCAACATGGGTTCTATCTTTAAATTTTACTCCTTCTAAAAGAAGTTTTCTTCTTTGCTCTTCTAAACCCCCAAAAGCATAACCCAATGCCAACCGACCATCTTTAAAAACTACTCGATGACAAGGAATCTTTTCCGGATCAGGATTTTGGTGAAGCGCATTACCAACTAACCGAGGGTTTGTCTTAAGGCGCCTAGCAATTTCTCCATAAGTAGAAACCTTGCCGGCGGGAATTTTCCTTACTATTTTATAAATTTCTTCAAAAACCTTCCCCATTGGTTCGATATACTAGTATATGATACCGACTAAATTATTTCTTAGAAACGAAGGGATTATTCTTAATATAAAACCGCCATTTTTTATTCTTCCAGACACCGGCATAATCAACCCCAATTCTTTTTGTAGCCACTATCTGACAGGGTGCAACCCTTTCAGTTCCTTCCTCTACCCAAAGTCTTTGACTTTTAACCAAATCCTCACCATTAAAACTCCCATCAATTTTCATCCA
Organism: uncultured Gammaproteobacteria bacterium; assembly: GCA_964487495.1. Lineage (GTDB taxonomy): Bacteria > Patescibacteriota > Microgenomatia > CAYGWK01 > CAYGWK01 > CAZAPL01. The sequence continues at coordinate 15,376 of CAZAPL010000011.1, forward strand.
TTTAGACAAAAGCCCAGGGCCAGAACCAAGCTTTCTTAAATCTATTTTTGGGTTTTGGTTTTTATTTTTGGGAAATCCAGAAACTGGTTCAACTGCCCGAATTAAAACCGCACAAGGCTTTCCTTTTTCCTCAGTGACAATATTTAACATCCAATACATTCCATAAATAAAATAAACATAGGCAGTGCCGGCTTCCTCATACATCGGGGCGCATCTTTTCGTTTTCCCAAAAGCGGCATGAGAAGCTCGATCATCCGGGCCAACGTAGGCTTCGGTTTCAACAATTTTGCCAACTAACTTCTCCTGATTCTTACCAAAAGAGCGAACTAAAAATTTCCCTAAGAGATTTTTAGCAACTTCAATCGTGTCCTGGTTGAAAAAAATACGCCCAAGTCTCATTTTCTATTTTTTGATCTTTTTTTTAACTCTTTCAACTTCCACATAAAAAGCCTTGGTTTACTTTTTACCCTGCCGGCGTCTTTAACAAAATTTCTTGCCTCCTCCAAAATTGCTCGGGGAAGTTCTTTGGCTAATTTTATATACAAAGCCTTATGCTCCAAATCCCCAAGTTCAACCGCTAAATCATAACCATATTTTTGAAACTCGCGGGAAATATATTTGTCTTTTAAAGGATCAAAATCTAAGAGAATTTCTCCCAAAGATTTAAAATTATTTCTATCTTGATATTTTCTCATTTTTTCTTAATTACTACCAAAAGAGGGAATAAAGAAAAAAATGCTCCCAAGAAAAAAAGAAAATCAATTCTACCATTTAATAAGATAACTATTCCCCCAAAGAAAAGAGCAAATATCGCTCCAAGGCTTACCAAAATCTCACGAAAATAAAGAGCCTGACCAGTCCCTCCTTCCAAAGCCTTTTGGTAAGTCCAAACTAAAAGAGGAACGGCTAACATTTGGTCAACTAATCGATAAATTACGTCAATTCCTACCATCGCCTCCGGGAAGCGACCAAAAAACCGACCAACCCAAGAAAAAAAGGCCAAAGGAGAACCAAAACGAATTACTGCTCTTTTGCCTATTTTATCAACCCAAATTCCAATAACTAAAATAAAAAAGCCAGTAAAAAGAATAGCAAAAGAAAATATCTCTCCAACTTTAAAAACTTCCCCTAAAGTAAAAAACAAAAATAGAGGCCAAAAAATTCCGTATAGACAATTTTCGGCGCCAAGACCTAAGTAAGATAAAGCCATTTGCTTATGGGTTTTGAAAAGTTGCCAAACTTTTCTAACCTGAGCATCGTGCAATGGCTTTGCCTCAGAAGAAAAAGAAAGAGAAACCAAAGAAAGAATAAAAACTAACCCCGCCAAAATCAAAAATGTCCCAAAATTAACTTTCCAAATCAAAAAGGCTCCAAGAAGAGGGAATAAAAAATTAACCAAAACCTCTAAAAACTGAGCTTCGGCAGTCATTAAACCAAAATGATTTCTATCTCCTAATTTAAGAAAGAGCCCATGATAAGAAAACCAAAATAAAGAAGCATTAATCCCCCAAAAGAAAGAAGCAAGGAAAAGATAAAAGAGTGTTTTCTGTCCTAAAAATAAAAATAAAGAAAGAAGGAAAAAAGGAATAGCAGAGAAATAAAAGATTTTTTTAAATCCATAACTAAAAGCCAAATTTTCTGCCAAGGGCAAAGAAAAAAGTTTTACCAAATAAAGAAGAAAAAAGAAAGAAATCACCAAAATCAAGGAAAGTTTTAGAGAAAAATTAAAATCTTGGCCAATTTTGAAAATATAAATTGGCGAAAAAATTCCCAAAAGAGAAAAGGAAACCCGCCTTAAAGTTGAACTTATAAATAAAGGAATTAATTTTTTATCCGGGAAAATTTCTGAAAAAGAAAAATTCATTTTAGTTGCGAAATTGTCTTTTCAAGACCGCAAGAAAAAGCCGAAATTAGCAATTCGACTGTCTTTTTAATCATTTTTTCTACCTCAACTTTTTCTTTGCCTGAAAATTCTTCCAAAACATATTCCTCAACTTCTTTATGTTTAACATTTTTGTTAACCAATCTTCCCTCTCCTACCGCCCATTTTCCTTCTTTTAAAGGACGACCTATCCCTAATCTAAATCTAACAAAGTCATCTGTTTTAATTCTTTGAATAATTGATTCTACCCCGTGATGACCAGCCGAACCTCTTCTTCTGGCAATTTTTATTTTCCCCAAAGGCAAATCCAAATCATCATGAACTACCCATAAATCTTCAATTAATATCTTATAATTAGTAATTAATTTTTCAACCGCATATCCTGAGGCGTTCATCATTGTCTGGGGCTTAGCCAAAACAATCTCAGAGTCTAAGACAAAAACCTTTGATTTCAAATAAGGAATCTCTTTCCATTTAGTTTTCCCAACTGGTGCTATTTTTTGCAAAAGTTTATCCAAGACCATAAATCCAATATTATGGCGACTGTTTTCGTACTTTTTGCCAGGGTTACCCAGTCCTACAATTAATTTCATTTTTCTAAAAGTTTTACCACCTCCTCATCTGATACCTGGGGAAAATCGTAATAAAACTGCCCCACCGCGGCAAAAAACTCCGGCTCCTCAAGAACAATTAGGCCATCAACTAAAGGTCTTAATTTCTCAATCACCTCAGGAGGAGCCACCGGAACCGCCAAAATTATCCTTTTTGCTTTTTGGCTTTTAAGCCAGGCAATAGCCGCCTCAATTGTTGCTCCCGTAGCAATACCATCATCAGTTAAAATCACATTTTTGCCGGCAATTTTTAATTCCGGTTTTCCTTTTCGGAATTTTTCCTCTCTTTCTTTAATCTCTTTTTTTAAATTTTCAATTTGCGCCTTTAAATAATTTTGATCCGCCCCAACCTTTTTTGCCAATTCCCAATCTACAACTCTTATTCCCAAAGGGCCAACGGCACCAACAGCCAATTCCGGATTCCCGGGAGCCCCAATTTTCCTGGTGATTAAAACATCTAAAGGACAATTCAAGACCCTGGAAATTATCTTGCCAATCACCACCCCACCTCTGGGAATAGCCAAAACCACAATTTTCCCCCTTAATTTCTTAATCTCCAAATATCTTAATATCTTCTCCGCTAACCTCTTCCCTGCTTCTTTTCTGTTTTCAAACATTTCTTTTTTATTTTACCACATAAAAACCCATCCCAACGAAGATTTACCGAAGTATGGAATTATTTCAGGATGGGTTAAAGTTTTTCGACCTGCTTTTTAGCAAAATCGCCAATTACCGGAAGTTTAAACTCTTCTCCCTGATAGGCTTTAAAAATCAAAAATAGCCAAAGAACAAAACCAACTATCATCAAAAGTGGAGAAAGCAACCAACCAATTATAGGAACAAAAGAAACAATAGTCAAAAGCCCAAAAGTTATAACCGATTGCATGGCATGGAAACGAACATAGGGATCTTTTTCAATTAGAAGAAAAACTATTCCCGTCAGCCAGACTAAAACATAAGCAAGAGCAGCCGCCGTATTTTTAGGAAGTCCGCTTCCGCTTTTCCCTTCAGCCATTTTTATTCTCACCCCCTTTCTCTATCTTAAATCGTCTCATAAATCTTTAGTTATTGTCAATATCCTAAAAATCAATTTTTTTCTTAGACATAATTGCTTCAACTAAAGCCCTGTTCTGAACCGATGGCTCAAGAAAATACGCTTCTTGAGCGGCTCTTTCTGCTTCTTCTTGCCTTCCTTCTTTATAATAAACCAGGGCTTGGGCTACCTTCAATCTTGGATTTTGAGGAAATTTGAGGATTGCTTTTTCCAAAAAAGAAGAAGCTTCTTTTGGGCTAGCAGTTCTAAGCAAAATAAACCCCAGATTTTCATAGGCTAAATAATAATCGGAAATCTCAAGCGTCTGCTCGTAAAGTTTTCTTGCCCTTTCCAAATCTCCTTTCCTTTCATAAACTACTCCCAAATTGTTATAAGCAAACCACCAGCGGGGGTAAAGCTCAATTGAACGCTCAAAATGCTCTTTTGCTTCATCAATTTTCCCAACCCTGAACAACTCAACTCCGTAATTATTTTGAAGATCGAAGGCATCGGGGTTAATTCTTATATCATGTCCATAAAGGGTTAAACCATCTTTCCAGTCAAAATTTCTCAACACTGTCCGAACCGAAAAACTACTAATAACTATAACCATTAGAAATGCGCCGAAAATTTTTAATTTTATATTTTTGATTTTTAACTTTTCTATAATTACTCCCATCATCCCCAAAAAACCAATTAAAGGAAAATAAAGCCAACGTTCAGCCACGGTCATATCTAAAGGAAGAATATTTAAAACCAAAAAAATTGAACCCCAAAACCAAAAGGCAAAAAAGAAAAATAATTTTAATTTTTCCCTGATCCCAAACCATATTAAAAAAACGAAGAAAGGTAAAAGCAGAAGCAAAAAACCCCAAAAACGAAAATCGGAAAAACTGGTAATAAGGGTATGTTGAGAAATAAATAAATCTTTTGGAAAAAAAATAATGCGCAAATAAGAAACTGTCTCATAAGGAATAGTCATCAATCTTTGAACAAAAGAGGCCTCAGCTACCGGTCCAACATTTGGGGAGAGAAAAGGAACTTTGGCCACCGCCAGTCTTAAAAAGAAATAACTTAAAATGGCCAAAATCGAAGAGAAAAGCAAACCGATAATTTTTTCTTTTTGAAAGAAAAAAAGAAAAACAAAAATCAAGGGAATAATAAAAAGGGCTGATTCTTTAGAAAGCAAAGACAGAAAAATTAAAAAACCCAAGAAAAGAAAATATAGAAACTTTCTTCTTCTGTAGTCCCCAAGTCTTAGAAGTACAAAAAGAGCAATTAAAGCAAAAAGGGTATAAAGAACTTCCTGAAGAGCTGCAATATAGGAAACTGCCTCGACATTACCTGGATGGACTGCAAAAATTAAGGCCGCCAAAAAACCGATTAATTTTGAATTTGAAAACTTTTCTCTAGAAAAAATCTCTGAAAAAATCAAAAATATCAAAATAGCATTTAAAAGATGAATAATTAATTGAAAAAAATGGAAACCAAAAGCATTTGGTCCAAAAAGAGAATAATTAACTAAATAAGAAAGAGTCATCATTGGCCGGTAAAACCAACCGGTAGGTGCTCCTCCCCCGCCATAAAAGGTACTATATTTGAAAATTAAGGGCAGATTGGAAAAATTCTGAATTAAGGGATTTTTTAAAATCTGTTCCTCATCATCCCAAACAAAACCATTAAAAAGAGAATTTAAATAAACCAAAAAGCCAAAAGCAAGGATGATAAAAATCAGCTGAATTTTCGAAAGTTTTTCAATTTTCCCCATTTCGAATTTACGAGACGGTATCGGTTTGAATTTACGAAACGGTAATCGCCAAATTCTAAACTAAAAAAGCGCTAGTTGCTCCTTTTTTTCCTCTTTTTCTTCTTCCTCATTTTTTTCTGGCCAAATTTTAATTACTCCATAAACACCATCATAACCAGGTTCAAAAACAATGTCCCCAGCGCGAACTTTTTTAATCCCCTCCGCCACCTTTGACCCAGAAATCTTAGCAATTTCTTCAATCTCAGTCTCCATTAAAACCTTAATTTCTCCTCCAAAATTTTCTGTTAATTTTTTGTACTCATAAATTACTTTACGGCTTTCAATATTTGAATTAAAAGATTCGGATAAAATCTCCAAAAGGGGAACAAGCATTACGTAAGGAGGGCGACTAATTTGATCCTCATTTCTAATCCAGGAAACCCCAAATTTATCGTTTGAGATTTGTCCTTTTGGACTTCGATTAGCCAATTTCTCAACCCGATGCATTACCCCAATTGTCAAACGCTTTCCACAAACCGGACAAGTTTCTCCCAAACGCCTTGTTTCTTCTGGCGACTGCCTTACCCCACAATTCCGATGGCCACTGAAATGGTATTTCCCCTCCTCAGGATAAAACTCTATAGTGTAAGAAATCCTTAATTTGCCCTCTTCTCCTATTATTGCTTTCCGAATATCTTCATAAGAAATATTTAAATCTTGAGATTTTGTATTTGAGATCTCATTTTCATTAAAAGTAAAAACCGTGGCTTCCCTTCCTACCTTTGCCCCCGAATGGGCATCAGAACAAGAGATAATTGAACGACTATCCAATTCCTTTATTCTCCAATTCATTGCTGGATCACTTGATAAGCCTGTTTCAACCGCATAAATATACTTTGCCATCTCTCCAAAACACTCCTCAATTGAATCAAAACCAGATTCTGAACCATATAAAGAAAAATGAGGAGTCCAAATATGGGCAGGAACAATTAAGGCCCTTGGAGAAATATTTAAAATCAAAATTGCCAAATCTTTGGCCGATAAGCCAAAAGTTGGTCGACCATCAGCCATCACATTCCCCCGACGAGCAAGTTCAGTCTCAATTTTTTCTGCTTCCTCAAGATTTGGGGCAAAGACAATATTATGAATCCGCCGAAGTTTTCCAGCTTGGGTATAAATGCTTGAAATTTCGGTAGTAAATAAAAAAAACGGACCATCACTTTTGGCCTCTTTATCTTTAGTTTTCAATCTATATATTCCCTCTCCTGCCTCCTCTAAATTAACCTTTAACTCCCTCAACCACAAGGGATGGGTAAAATCAGTTGTCGTTAAAAGATTGACGCCTTTAAGTTGAGCCCAACGGGCAATTTCTGGCAAAACCATCTGTTGGGAAACCGCGCGTGAGTATTTTGAATGAAAATGCAAATCAGCAATAATTTTCATAGACTGATTTTATCTATGGACGAAAAATCTCCATTAAGAAAAAGGCAAAATAAAAACCTAAAAGAAAAGCCCCTTCCCATCTTTCAAGTTTTCTTTTAGTTCGGATAAAATAATAAAACATTAAGAAAATAAAAACAAAGGCACCAGCGGCCATAAAATATTCAGAAAAAGCCTGAAATTTAATTGGCGAAATTAAAGAAACCAAACCAATAATCAAAGTTCCATTGGCAACAATTGAACCTGAAAGATTGCCAAAAGCCAATTCTGCCTTTCTGTTTTTTATTGCCTCTAACTCAAAAAACAGTTCTGGCAGAGTAGTTCCCATAGAAACCAATAAAAGCCCAATTATCAAAATTGGTAGATTAAAAAATAAAGCAATCTCTTTAGCCATTCTTACAATCATCTCTCCGGAAAAAAACAAAACGGCTATTCCTAAAAAAATCCAGCCAATTTCCCGCGAGGTATCTCTTGGATTTAAATGGCGAAAAAACCTAAAAGACAAACCTTCTTTTTGGCCAGAAGAGTTTAATCTACTTTGATTTTTGAAAACAATTGTTTGATAAAAACCATACAAAGAAAGCAAAATCAAACCATCAACTCGCGAAAGATCGCCATCCAAAAAAAGAACCAAAGGGGAAAGCCCTGCTAAAAAGGCATAAATTAAATCCCGATAAAAAAAACCTCCGCGAAGCGAAACCGCTCCCCCAATTAAGGCCGCTCCTCCAATAACCAAAGACAAATTAGCAATATTTGCCCCAATTACATTCCCCAAAGAAAGACTTGGCGAACCTTCAAAAGCAGAAGTCAAACCAACAAAAAACTCTGGAAGACTAGTAGCCAAACCCATAATCAAACCGGCAATGGCAAACTCCCCAATCCTTGTTTTCTTAGAAAGAGAATGAAAGTTAAAAACCAAAACCTCAGTTGCCTTAATTAACAAGAGGCAAAAGAAAATAATTAAAAAAATATAAACAATTACCATTTTAAGCCCTAAAGAAAATTATAAAATTTTTTTCTTAAGAAAAAACCATTTTGTGATTTCTATTGCCAAGAGATTAACTAACCCTAAGAAAAAAGGAAAAATCCACTCCTTCATCCCCAAAGGCTTTGTTCTTAAAAATATCTGGAAATAAGGTAAATAAACTGCCGTCAGCAAAAGCCCTAAACCCAAAATTACTGAACTAGTTAAAACTTTATTGCCAAAGGGATTATATTGGAAAAGTGAACGTCGCAGGCTCCGACAAGCAAAGATTATAAAACTAGAAATTATTCCCAAACTGACAAAAATCATTGTCTGACTAAAGAAAAAGGGCAAAAGACCTTTTAGGGCAAAAATAACCAATCCCAATAAGAAAAAATCAGTAAGGATTCCAATAATAAAAATCAAAACTTTCATTTGGAAATCTAAAATTGAAGTTTCTTTGAGACGCGGTGGTTCTCCCATTAATTCTTTTTCTTTTGGCTCAAAGGCAAGCGCTATCGCCGGCAAACTATCTTGAACCAAATTAATCCAAAGAATTTGAGCGGCGGTAATTGGTAAAGGTAATTTAAGCAAAAGAGAACCGCCAATTAAAATAATTTCTGTAAAACTGCAAGACAAAAGATACAAAGTAACTTTTTTAACATTTTCAAAAATATTTCGTCCCTCTTCAACTGCATGAACTATGGTGGCAAAATTTGAATCTAGCAAAACCATATCGGCTGTTTCCCGGGCCACATCAGAAGCTTCACTAACAACTATCCCAATATCTGCCTGTTTTAAAGCCGGAGCATCGTTGACTCCGTCTCCCATCATTGCTACCACCTCACCGTTTTCTTTTAAAGCCCTAACAATTTTTAGTTTTTGTTGAGGAGTCGTCCGAGCAAATAAAACAATCTCATCAACACGCCGTTTCAATTCTTCCTCGCTTATTTTCTCCAATTCCTCGCCTGTCAAAGCATGTTCTGGTCCATCAAGACCTAACTTTTCCAATAAAGCCATAGCAGTTGGCAAATAATCTCCAGTAATCACCTTTACTTTTATTCCTGCCCTCTGACATTCCGCCAGTACTTCTTTCACTCCTCTTCTTGGGGGATCCTCATAAACCAAAATCCCCAACCACTCCAGACCCTTCAGGTCTGAATTTTCAATTTTCAATTTCCAATTTTCAATTATTTTAAAAGCAAAACCCACCAGGCGATAACCTTTATTTCCATATTCTTCAAGCTTTTTCAACCATTTTATTTTGGATTTTGTCCGCCAGCTGGCGGATTGAAATTTGGATTTTTCTAATACTACCTCCGGTGCACCAGAAACAAAAAGCAGAGCTTGCCCTGCATCGAACTTGTTCTGATGCAGGGTGGCAATAATTTTTGTCTGCGGAGAAAAAGGAATTTCATCAGCTCGCGGATAGTCACTTTTTAAATTTTCAATTTTAAATTTTAAATTTTCTTCTGCCCATTCCATCATTGCTATCTCCAGTGGATCTCTCATATCGTTGCATAAAATTGCTGCTTTTATTAGCCATTCTTTGGCGTCTGGCTGGTTTTCATTAACCACCGCCTCTACCACCCTCATTTTTCCTTCAGTTAAAGTTCCAGTTTTATCAGCGCAAATTACACTCACGCTTCCTAAAGTTTCTGCTGCCAGTAGCCGACGAACAATCGCTTTTTGGCGCAAAATCCGCTGCATTCCCAAAGCCAAAATTACCGTCAAAGTCACCACCAAGCCCTCAGGAATTGCTGCCACTGCTACCGCCACGCTGGTGGTAAACATTTGTAAGGCTGGATAGCCGCGAAGCTCTCCTAAAATAAAAATGCCCAGGGTAATTACTCCTACTACTATCGCCAAAATTTTTGCCAGCCTTCCTAGTTCAATTTGCAGCGGTGTTTTTTCTTCTTCCACTTCCTCTACCGCTTTACCAATTTTCCCCATTTCTGTTTCCATTCCCGTTTTGACAACTATCATTTTCCCAATTCCTGTCACTACCGTTGTTCCCGCAAACACCAAGTTTTCTTTTTTTGAATTTTGAATTTGGAATTTGGAATTTGTTTGGAATTTTGAATTTTGAATTTGGAATTTTTTAATTGGTACGCTTTCTCCAGTCAATATCGCCTCGTTAACCGTTAAATCCGTTGCTTCAACCAAAACTCCATCCGCCGGCACTCTATCACCAATTGCCAAAACCACCAAATCCCCAGGAACCAAAAAGCGAGTATCAATCTCTTGTTGTTTACCATCACGAATTACTTTTGCTTTTGGAGCAAGTAAACTTTTTAAAGCAACTAAAGTCTTTTGTGCCTTAAACTCTTGGTAAAAACCTAAAATGGTATTAATTACCACCGCCGCAAAAATAACAATGGCATCGGTGAAATCTTTTAAAAACAAAGTTACTGCGCCGGCAAAAACCAAAATATAAATTAAAGGAGAGGTGAATTGAGAAAGAAAAATTTTTAAAGCCGAAACCTGCTTTTTACCTCGCAGTTCATTTAGTCCATATTTTTTCAAAAGTTCGGTTGCTTGTGCCGAAGTTAAACCATTCATAAAATCATTTTAACACACATTCCTTTTGTATCTAGGGGATTTACTGGAATAAATAATTAACTCTTTGTTGTAAAATGAAAAGTAGAATGAAGAATTCTATACTTATCTTTTTTATTTTTTTAGTATTAAAAATATCTTTTCCACCCCAAGTTTTCTCTGAAGAAGGAAAAACAGCAACCTTAAAGGATTACTGGGAACAAAAGGCAAGATGGAAGCTAATTCAAAAACTTACTCTTGCCAATACAAATTGGTCCTACGGTTACGGAGCGGGAGCGCATATAAAAATTATCAATGGAGTTTGGTATCTCTTTTCAAGAAAATACAATTGGGGGAATAAACCTTCTTACTGTTTTATTAATGAAACTATGGGAATAGAAGTTAGGAAATCTCTTGATGAAGGAAAAACTTGGAGCGAACCAACGAATATTATTATTCCCCAAGAAGGAAATCCGTGGGAATGCGCCGCTACTGATGGGGATGCTTACTACAATGCCTCCGAAAATAAATGGCATTATCTTTTCCAATGTATGGGTAGAAACGGTATTGGGAATGGTTGTCACCTAGAGAAATCTGGACTTGACCCAATGGGTCCATTTATAGAAACTCACGCCAATCCGGTGATAATTGGAAAGTCTCTTTGGCAGAAAATTTGCAACGAAACAAGTGATGATTGCGTTAGAATTTCCGGGGGACTAAACAAGGTATATGACGAGGGAATCTTTAATATTTTTTATTATGACGGGACATATTATTTTGTGTCTTTCCACGGTTATGACGGTGAAAAGAGTTATCGGGGAATCGCAAAAACCAAGGACTTTATTAATTGGATAGCGGGAGACGAAAGTCAAGGGGTACCAAAAGATACGGTTTTGGACCTAAATGATGCTGCTGGCTGGAGAGAAACATGGAATAATCAGAAACCCGTAGGTTTTGGAGCAGGAAGCATCTTTTTTGAAGATGGTTACTATTATCAGATTTCAGAAGCGATGGACTTTAACCTTCTTTGTACTGATGGACAAAGCTGGGATTGGGGAATCTTCCGTTCAAATTCCCTCAAAAGTACTTCTTGGGAACAATTTCCGGCGGGCAATCCCATTATTTATTCCAGTAAATATCCTGAAAGAAATAATAAACCAATAGGGTGCAATGTAGGATATGCACGCTTATTTGAAAACCCCAACAATCATACTATTTACCTTCATTTTACCCGAGAAAGTGATGATAGAAACCACAGCGGAATTTATATTTTTCAATTAGCGCCAAGTAATAATTTACTTCAAAATGGGAACTTGTGGAAATGCAATGCTGAAAACTGGCAAAAATTTCCTCTAGGACCAACTAACCTTGTCGTCTACCGCTATCCAAATTTTTCTTCAGATAGTGGCTGTTATCTGGCGATAAACTGTGGAGCTTCTTCTTGCCAACCGGGACAAAGTGTTTATCAAGATGTCAATGTCGATAATATTTCCTCCAAAAATATTTCCTATGGAGGCAAATTTGCTACTGATGAAGGAATAGGAATTATCAATTTAGTCATTCATGAATTAGACGGGAATTACCGCATCGTTAATTCTCATCAAACAACTTTAAACCTCAATTCTAATTACCAGTCAGTTAAAAAAAATTTAATCTTAAAACCAGAAACAAAAATTGCTAGATTCCAAATTTACCTTGATTCTTCTCAAACATTTAGAGCCGATGAAATGTTTTTTGAAATATCAGATCAAGTCACTCCAATAAATTTGCTTTTAAAATTCGGGTCTGCTGATATCCAAGCAGATTTAAATTCCGACGGTAAAGTAAATGGCTTTGATTTTGGAAAATTAATTATTGACTTTTGATTTAAGTTTTTATTTGATAACATTAAAGTATAATGAAGCTAAAAAGAGGGGCAATATTTTTAATCATATTATCTTTAGGATTATTATCCTTGGTTTTAATAATAACTTTAACTTCAATTAAAAAACAGCAAATAGTTCAAAAGAAAGCCGCTGGTGGAGCAAACGCTTCTTTATCTCTACCTTCTTCCCAAACAATCACAGTAAATCAGGAATTTTCTGTACCAGTAATGCTTAATACCGATGGAGTAGAAATAATTGGAGCAGATGTGGTTTTAAATTTTGATAAGAATTATTTGGAGCTTACCAATGTTTCAACCGGACCAAATTCGCCTTTTGGCACCCATCTTCCAGTAGACAGCAATGGTAATTTTGCTGCTTCAACGGTAAAAAATAATGCCAATTCTACTGGGAAAATTGAAATTGGTGCAGTTGCTTTCAACTGGGCAAGTGAACAAGTTACTTCGGGTTTCAACGGAGTTTTAGGGGTAAACAATCCCCTTTTTACCCTCACCTTCAAAGCAAAAAACACTGGACAAACATCTATTGGTTTTGGATTCTCTTCTGGCTCGACTATCGATTCAAATTTAGTAAGAATCAATGACGATCAAGTTCAGGACATTCTTTCCCAAGTTACTAACCTTTCTTTAAATATTACCTCAACAACGAATACAGCCGACCTTACATTTAAAATCAAATTCCAGGGAATAGATCAACAAAGACCAGAAAAAAACGTAAAGGTAATTCTTAAACAACAGGATCAGGAGAAATACCGCTTTAATTCGGTAACAGTAAATGCCGATGCCAATGGTATTTATTCAAGCACTATAAGTAATATTACCCCTGGTATCTATGATATTTTTATAAAGGGCTGGACTCACTTGCAAAAGAAATTCGTTTCTGTTACTCTAAATTCGGGGACTAACAGCAAGGATTGGTCAGAAATAACTCTTAAAGCCGGGGACTTCAATAATGAAGGAGAAACAGGTTATAATGTCTTAAATATTGATGATATTGCTAAGATTTTATCAGTGTATACTGCTCTTAATGTTCCGGTGAACACCAGCAACCAAATTTACGATGTTAACTTAGACAACAGCATAAACATCAACGATATTGCCTTAGTTTTAGCAAACTATACTGCTTTAAACGTAGAGGGAGATAAATGAAAACTAAAAATTATCTTTTACTAATTTTAGGAGGAGCGGTTATATTACTAGGACTAGTGACGGCTCTAACTTCCAGTCAAAAGCCTCAGGAAATTAGAAAAAAAGCAGCCGTTACTGAAGGAGTTGGAGAAATTGTTCTTGAACCTTTAACTACGACTAAATATCCTGGGCAAATATTTACAACCACCGTTAAATTTCGAACAGGAACCACCACCAGCAACGCCCTTACAGTATCTTCGATAGCTTTTAAGATTACTTATCCTTATTCTGGAACTAGTCCGGAGCTAGAAATTGTTGACGAGAACGGAAATCCTACAAATCAAATCTATCCCGATTCTGCTCTAACTAGCTCTGGCGAGTGGGCATTTCCCCTTAAACAAGTTAGCCGAGAAAGTGGTCAAGTCAAAATAGAATTTGCCGCTATTAACACCACTATTAGTGGGTTTAAAACCTCAAATCTTACTCCCTTAGCAAAAATTTATTTTAAGGTTAATCGGGCCACTACAAATCCAGTGGTTCTTAGTTTTGATCTTAGTCAATCGAAAATGCTTACTAAAGCAGAATCTCCTCAGGATATCTTAAAAAATCCCTCATCCGCCTCCTATACCTTACAAAATGATAGTACTCCTCCTGCAAGAGTAACTAATTTGAGTATTAGCAATAGAACAAAAACTACTATTACTTTAACTTGGACCTCTCCTACTGACATTGGACCAGAGGGAAAAGCTACTTCCTATGAGTTAAAATATTCTCTTTCTCCCCTCAGCGAAACAAACTGGAGCTCAGCTACTCCAGTTACCGGCTTAACTCCCCCAGCTTCCGCAGGAGTAAGCGAAACATTCACTATTTCCAACCTCTCCGCCGGGGCTACTTACTATTTTGGACTTAAGTCAACAGATTCTTCAGGTAACACCTCCTCTCTATCTAACACCCCAAACGGAAGCACCTCTCCAGCAACCCTTTCCTTTGGCTTTAAACTCCAGGGGATTAATACTAGCAATCTCCAAAGACAGGTAAGGGTGAGTCTTAAAACGGACCAAACTACCAAGGTCTATCAGAATATCCCTTTTCAAAGTGACAGCAATGGAGTTTTCATTCCTTCTAGCCCTGTTTCTCTTAATGATCTTCCTGTTCCTCCAGCAGGCCTAACAGTAGATGTTTTAGTAAAAGATAACAATCATCTCCAAAAAAAGTTGGGCAATATTAATATCTTACCAGCCGATAACAGCGCTCCCTCATCATGGAATTCTTTTTACCTTAAAGCCGGAGACTTCAATAATGAAGGAGAAACAGGTTATAATGTCTTAAACATTGATGATATTGCTAAGATTTTATCAGTGTATACTGCTCTTAATGTTCCAGTGAATACCAGTAATCAGATTTACGATGTTAACCTAGACAACAGTATAAACATTGACGATATTGCCTTAGTTTTAGCAAACTATACCGCTTTAAATGTAGAGGGAGATAAATGAAAACTAAAAATTATCTTTTACTAATTTTAGGAGGAGCGGTTATATTACTAGGACTAGTTGCTGCT
>CAZAPL010000012.1:0-19136 GCA_964487495.1 uncultured Gammaproteobacteria bacterium
AGAATTCCTAGAGAAACGATAGGAAGAAAAAGGAAGTTGAGTAGATTAGGAGGAAAAGAAAAAATAGACAGAGAAACAAAACTGGCAATAAAAATCATTGCAAATACCGTTGGCCAAACCAAGATATTGGTTATTAAATTCCTAAACCAGTTTTCGATAGCATTGTTTCCTGGTAGGGCTCCTACTAAAATTTGGAAAGGACCAAAAATTATTGCCAAAAGAACATTAATATACGCTTTAAGAAGTATCCAGCAGATACGAATCAAAGCCAAAAGGAGGGCGACAATAATAATCACCACCCAGATTATGGTGATTCCTGCAAAAGGCGGGCCAAAAGGCGGTCCTCCCACAATGGTTCCTATTACTCCGAGAGTTATAATGCTTAATAAGATTAAAACTATTGGGATAATTCCTACAGTTAACATGGTAATAAAAATAAATGGGGCGGAGGTGGTGGGGAAAAATGAGGCTGGCCAGAACCAAAAGAGTTTTCCAGAGAGAAGCGGTTTAAAAATTGCGAAAAAGAGATTAAGCAAGATATACATTAAGTCAACCATAAATCCGGCAATTGCGTAAGAAAACGTTACTAAAACTAAAGATAAAATTATTTTGGGAAGAGCGCTTTGAATAGTAATTACCGCCTGGGGAGAAATCTTTACCCGGAACATAATTGCAAAACCAACAAAAACCAAAATCAGGGCAAAGAAAATATAACTGATATTGCGGAAAGCCTGCCAGATAGGAAGAGCATAACTGAAAGTTGCCCACCCCTTTCCTTGCTGGGCATAAACGGGTTTAACAAGGTTTAGTTTCTGGCCAATATCGGCTAAATATTGGATTCCTGAGGCAGGAGGATTGGCGTAGATTGAGGCTATAAAGTAGGAAAGTTGGAATAAGGCGCTGTCTTTTGGGGGGTCAAGCGCCAGAATTTTTTCTTGGATTTGGCTTGGCGAAGAAGAACTTGTTTCTTTTGCTTTTTCAAATGATTTTTTATACTCCTCAATATAGCTATCGTATTGACTTAGGTCTCCGGTAATAAGGGTTACAATCGACATTCCCGCCGCCCTCATGGTTTCGTAAACAAAACTTTGGAGATTCATCTCCTCGGGGTTATCAAAAACAGCTTGTTTAAAGCGGAAAGGATAAGTGCTGTCAGGGCCAGAAGTAAAACCGTAAATTGGTTTAAGAAAAATAGAAGAAAAGAGGAAGAAAAAAAGCAAAAAAAGAAAGGCTCTTTTTTTTAATTTGTTAATTTGGGCGGGCATAACTATTTTTAGATTAAACTATTTAAAAAGAAAATGCAATAGTTTTTTAATAAGGCATTAAGGCGCGAATGGTCCATTGTTTTGCCTGTTGAACTCCTCCAAGATAAGGGAAAAAGAAATTTCCTAATCCTGGAGAAATCCCTCCACCTTCAAAATCAGAATAATTCTTAGGATAGTTTGGTTTAAAACCGTAGTTTATTTGACTGTAGGCATCAAGTTCTTTAAACCCGGAAATTCCATGCGGCCTAAGAAAGTTAAATAATCCGTTGGTTTCTTTTTTGGCTGTTTTCTCCCAGATTTTAGTTAGCAGAGGATGATAAAGAGCCACGCCTCCTTTGCGGGAAACGTCGGCTTTTTGATCTTTTTCGCACGGACACCATTCTTCGCAGATTTCTTTTGGCATTCCAGAAATTGGATCATAGATGGTTTTATATTTTAGGCATTCATGGTTGCAATAATCTTTATTTTCGACGTAATCTACCCCTTTGAATTCAAGATTTATTGGACCACAACAAAGACCATCGTTTGGATTGGGATCCCTAATCCCGCTGCGGTTGCAAGAATCTACTGGTTGTGGTTGACCAACAGAACAGCTTTCCGAAGGGGGGGCAGAAGGAGCACCACAGTTGGTAGAAAATTCACCGTTGGCGCTTAGAGAAAATGTACAAGCTAAAGAACCGGAAGCGGCTCCGCCGGCGGCATCACATTCCCATGTTTGAAAACCGTAAGTTATAGTTTTGCTTTCTCCGGGAGCCAGGGTAAAAGGGGTAGCTGTCCAAGGGGGAGTGAGGGTAAAGGGCATATTTTTATCTACAACCACAAATGCTCCAAGAGGATTTCCTCCATTAACTAATGGTTGAAAGTGCATTCCATGTCCCTGGTCAACTTCTTGTTTGTAAACTACAGTTACGTTTACACTCGCCCCGCCACCTACCATTGAATAATTACTCGAAGGATTAATGGATATACATTGACTTGCGCCTCCTTGGGATAAATAGATTTTTTTTCCTAAGACCTTTTCTTGATTATAACTTTGAGTAATTTCTGGGTTAGATTTTTTAGCAAGAAAACCTGAATCTGAATTTGAAGTAAATGGCAATAAAAGATTTTGGATAATTTCTGCTGCTTCCGAAAGCCGGGCAACGTGAGGAACCTTTTCAATCATCGCCTCCGGATTTGAAATAGAAACCTCATCATAGGCTTTGGTTCCAATATAGGGATAGATATATCCTGGGGTGTCTTCTCGAGAAACAAGGGGAACTACCTGCCAAATTCTTACATTTTCAGGATTTTTTTTCCATTCTTCAAGTTTTTCAAGATAACTTTCCTCATAAGGGTTAGGGGGTTTTGCCACTTCAGAGAGTTTTTTTGAAACAGTGTCGCTATTTCTATAGGTAATATCGGGCAAAAGGGGATTAGAGTTAAAGATGGAGATAGCGCCGAAAAGAGAGGTGACAAGAGCCGTGTTTAAAGTGTTATCTTTAAAGATACAGTAATGGCCATGGTCAGCCAACCATCCGGCGATGTCCTTAGCTATTGGAAGCGAAAGTTTTTGAATAAAGTCCAAAAACATATCAGCAATAAAAGGAATATCCCAGCAGAGGCGCCCAGTATAAGAAAGAAAATAATTATGAACTCCGGCATCTGCCTTTTTGCCAATTCTTTTAATCATCTCTTTTTTTAGATTGTCTTGGTATTCCATCGGCGTTAATTTTCGAAGAACTCCGGCATAATTTACCCATTCCAGCCAGTATTTTTGATAATTTTTGTAGTATTCGTTTGTCCCTTCAAAATAATCAGCAAGATATTTTTCTTCGCTTTCTTGTTCTTTTTTTCCAACAAAAGGAATAGTTGTTTGCGAGGGATCTACGACGACTGTCCCTCCCCATTCTCTTTTAACAAAATGATTACCATTTGTTTCACAATCACTTTCGCATCTTGCATATTTGACAGTTCCCGAGATTTCAAAACCGGTGGCGCATGAGGGAGTGAGTTCTTCGGCGACATTGCAGGGATCGCAAGGAACAGGGCGGCTAGTTCCGTCTCCTCCTTCTGAAAAACCACATTGTTGACCTCCTTGGCTTATTGGGGTTAAGGAATTTGGCAGGAAATCTTGGGGATTTTGCGAAGGAAGTTTATCCCACCAATCGTATCTCCAGCGAGGGTCCAAAAGCGTTCCGCTGTCTCGGATGGCAATTAAAATTTCGCCTTTGGCTTTACCAATTCTTGCCCCCGCCCTAAGGGTGGGTAGCGTTTTTCTTCCTTCTTGATTTAATTGATTGTAGTAGTTAAGGAGATCTCGGTCAACCTCGACATTTTTAATATAAAGAGTATAGCCAACAGCAATTCCGTCTTCGCGGTTATATTTTAGGGTAATGTTTTGGGAATCGGCATAAACAACCAAAACCTCAAACCCTCCGCCAATATCGTATCCTGATTGGGGGACAAGAATATTTTTATCGCCGGCAGAAAAACCAACTAGAGTAGCAAAATCACCGGGAGCGTCCGTCGGCTTTGAAGCGCCTGCAACCTGAAAAAGCTTAGAAACCCTTGGATAAGGGAGTCCTTCAACTAAAGTAGTAAATTGGGGAGCGCGGGAATCCGTTTCGTGAATGAAATTTATTAGATTTAATTCTCCTTCAATTTGAGAATAAGAGGAAATAACAAATGGATTGTCTGCGTAGGTAAATTTAACTTGAAGAAAGAAAAAAGTTAAAAGAAAGGCAAAAAAGAAATTAATTTTGTAATAAAAGGGCAGTTTTTTTCTCATGGAAGGCCAATTTTAAATATCGTGACATTAACTCCTGTAATTTGATAAATTAATTTCAAAACAAGCCAGACTACAATTAACAAAACGGCTCCAAGGATGGCATAAGTTAAGGTTTTTTTGGCTGATTCAACCGCTTTTGGATCGCCACCTGAAGTTAGATATTTAAATCCGCCAATAACGATTATAATAAAAATTACCACTATCGCAATTTGCAAAGAGGCATTTAATATATTCCTAAAAAGGCACTCAAAACCCTTCAGAGTTGCTGCTCCGTTTATAAGACAGCCTTCGTCTTCCCAGGCCATATGTCTTTAGTTTACCTAAAAGACAAAGACAACGTCAAGTTAAATTTTTAAAATGCCCTAAATTTTATTCTGGTAATCTCCGTTTTATATAGTTTATATAGATTATGAGCCGCCCGATGGTATAGTGGGAATATTAAACTGGAAAAGATTGATTCCAAAGAATCTGGCGATTAAAGCAATAATTGCCCAGGCAGCAAAAATAATCACCAAACCAATTAAGGCGGCGGTAATTCTCCCTCTGGCTGCCTCGGTGGCTGCCTTATCTCCTCCTGAGGTCATCCATTGAATTCCTCCAAAGACAAGCATAAAGAAAAAGATTAAGGCAGCAATGATTAAAAACATTTGGATAATCGCCGAGATAATGCCAGGAATTGTAAATCCTCCTATTTGATTAAACTGATTGGTTGGCAAGATATTGATAGTATCTTGGGCAAGTACTTTTGATATCATTTTTTATTCACCTCCTTTCTTTTATCTTAAAGTTTTAAAGGCCCAAAATCAATTTTTAAAAGATTTAAGCCAAAGAAATAACCTAACAATTTCATTATAGCAAAAAGAGAAAAGATAAGCACCAATCCAATAATTGCCGAGGTTATTCGTCCTCTTGCTTCTTCTAATTTAACTTTATCCCCGCCAGAAAGAATAAACTGCATCCCGCCAACTAAAAAAATAAATAAAAAGGCCAATGCTCCGGCAATTAAAAATAAAGTGATTAAATTGGGAATAAAAACAGCTAAAAATCCTATTCCCCCTTTTGTCATTAAAAGATTTTTAAGATAATCCGAAAGAACAGGATTGGTAACCGGTGATGGTATTGGAATAGCGGCTTCTACCTCCATAATTTTTGGTTAACTCCAAATTCTTATAATAAACTCTGCTGGTGAAAGAATTTTTAAGCCAAGTAGAGTTCCCACCAAATCGATGATAAAAATTGAAGAAATGACTACTACCAAACCAATGATGGCATTTAAAATTCTTTTTTTGGCGTTTTCCAGGGCCATTTTGTCACTTCCTGCGGTTAACCAGGAAAAAGCCCCAATTATAAATTGAAAGATAAACCAAATTCCTGCGCAAACAGTAAAAATTCCGATGATAGTCGAAATGACTTTATTAAGCAGAGAAAAGGGATCAAAGAAATTCCCTAAGGGACCAAGGCCTCTAATAGCCCCAAGGCCTATTTCTTTGGCAAAAACAATTAAATTCATATTTTTTTAGGGACCAGTTATTTTAGGAGCAAGAATTGCTCCTGTATCTTGGAACAAAATCCAACCAATAAGAGCGGCTAAAAGAAAAGAGGCGGCAACTATTGTTAGCCCTAAAAGCGATTGCCAGATTTTACTCCAGGCCTTTTCAACATTTTTTGGATCTCCTCCGGCAGATATAAAACCATAACCGGCAAAAACTAGATTTATAAAAGCATAAATGCCGGCAAAGACGATTAAAAGATTAACCAAAGAATTAAGAAAAGGAATAAATCCCGGAACAGCCCCCGGTCGATTTCCAATCCAGTTTGATACTCCTGGAGGGGGAGTGATTGGCCCGATAATTGGCCCGAAAATACTAAAAAATAAGAAAAACATAATTTTTTAAATTTCTGATTTTAAAATTTTAAGCCCAGTTGCCACTTCTATTAATTGAATTATCCAATAAGAAAAAAAGATTAATAAAAAACCAATTATGGCTGCGGTTACTGCCTTTTTTCCTTCTTCCGTTTTCCCGGGATTATTTTCTCCTGCACCAATGATAACCCTTATTCCTCCAAAGATCAAGAGAAAAAAAAGAAGGACAGCAGCCAAAATATAGACATTGGCTAAAAGAACAGAAACTAATTTTCCGAAATTGTCAAAATTTACATTTACCGGGTATTCCTTTTCAATATGAACCACTGCCTCAACTTTCATTTTTTCTTAGTGTATCATAGAGAAAAAATTCTTTGCAAGTTTGTTTTATATGATATAATTTCAAATGGGGCATATGGATTATTTTTTCTCTTTTGCCAAAGAAATTGACCGTTTTCTTAATTTTTTTTTGGAAAAGAAAATTAAAGAATCAGAAAAAATCAACCCTCTTGCTTCAGATATTTGGATTAAAATTAAGAATTTTATCAGTGGCGGGAAAAGGATTAGAGGCGGTTTGGTAAAACTTGGCTATGAATGTTTTAGAGGAAAGAAAAAAAGGGCAATTTTACCGATTGCTTCTGCTTTAGAAATTACTCATGGAGCAATTTTGATCCATGATGATATTATTGATCGATCTGATTTTCGTCATCATCAACCAACCGTTCATCGAAATTACGAATCTTATCATAAAAAAAATTATCAAAAGGGAGACCCCTCTCATTACGGAGAAGGAATGGCTCTAATTGTTGGCGATGCCGGTTTTTACGAAGGAATTTCTTTAATTGAAAAAAGTAGTTTTCCTCCTGATTTAAAACTTAAATGCTTAGGTTTCTTAGCTAAGTTAATGATTCATACTTGCTATGGGGAAATTTTAGACGTTGATTTAAGTTTTCGTAGCAAGGTGAGCGAGGAGGAGATAATGCTTGTTAATAGATTAAAAACTGCCGAATACACCATTGTTGGTCCTTTAAAAATTGGGGGTATTTTAGCAGGGGCGGACCCCAAAAAACTTAAAAAATTTGAAGATTATGGATTTGCCGTGGGGATTGCCTTTCAAATTCAAGATGATATTTTAGGAATGTTTGGAAGTTTTGAAAAATTAGGCAAGCCGGTTGATTCTGATATTAAGGAAGGGAAAAATACTATTTTGTATACCCAGGCTTTAAAAAGAGGAAACAAAAAACAGAGAGAGAGACTTAAAAGTTTATGGGGTAAAGAAGATATTACTCAGGAAGAGGTTGAGGAGGCAAGAGAAATTATTCGAAAAACCGGTTCTCTTTCTTATTCTCAAAATCTGGCGAGGAAATTGGTAAACGAGGCAAAAACGGTTGTTCCCAATATTACTCAAGATGAGAATCTTAAGAATGTTTTCTTAAGTTTAGCCGATTTTGTAATTGAAAGAGGGAGATAGGATTTTTTGATGAAAAATTTAATTTTGGTTAAAATTGGGGGGAGCCTGATTACAGATAAAAACAAGCCCTATACCCCAAAGCCAAAAATTATTTACCAATTGGCAAAGGAAATTAAAAAAGCCTATTCTTTTGGTTATAAAATAATTGTTTCTCATGGGAGCGGATCTTTTGGGCATACCCTTGCTAGTAAATTTCAAACTGCCGAAGGCATTAAAAAGAAAAAAGACGTTTATGGTCTTTGCTTGGTTCAACAGGATGCCTTGGCGATAAATAGAATTGTTAATAAAATCTTCTTGGAGACAAAAATTCCTTGTTTGTCTTTTGTTCCTTCTTCTTTTTCTTTTGCCAAAGATAAAAAATTAAAGGCAATTTTTATAGAGCCAATAGTTGAGGCTTTAAAAAGAGGGATTATTCCTATTGTTTTTGGGGATGTTATTATGGATGAAAACCGCGGTTGTTGTATTTTTTCTGGAGAAACTACCCTGAAAAATTTGTCTTTCATACTTCAAAAAAAGGGTTTTAAAATTGAAAAAGTGATTCAAGTTGGGACAACTGATGGGGTATTTGATTTAAAGGGTAGAGTTATTCAAATGATTAATTCAAAAAATTTTAGAAAAGTCAGAGAGGCTTTAGGCAATGCTGAGGGAATTGATGTTACCGGCGGGATGCTTCATAAAGTAGAAGAAAGTTTAAAAATGGCTAAAAAAGGCATTAAGGTTTGGATTATTAATGGTCTTTTAGAGAACAATCTTTATAAAGCAATTATTTCTTACCCAAAAGGAGGAACGTTGATTTCTTTATGAACAAGAAACAGCTGATTTTGGTTGATGAAAAAGATAATTTCTTGGGAAAATATGCCTCCAAAAGCCGTTGTCATTGCGGAGATGGTCTTCATCATCGAGCCTTTACGATTTTGATTTTAAACCAAAAAGATGAGGTCTTGCTTCAAAAAAGAAAACATAAACTTTGGGATGGATTTTGGGACTTAACCAACAGTCATCCATTTCATCAGGGGGATATTGACGAAACATACGAAGAGGCGGTTTCTCGCTGTTTAGAAAACGAATGGGGGGTGATATTTCCGGTCAAGAAACTTTTCGACTTTAACTACTTTGCCAAATATGGAGATTTTTGCGAAAATGAATTTTGCGTTTGCTTTTCTGGAGAATATAATGGAGAAGTTTTTCCTAATCCAAAGATTATTTATAAATATAAATGGATTCCTTTAAAGAAACTTTTTTTAAATATTAAAACTAAGCCCAATCTTTATACTCCTTGGGCAAAAATAGCCCTTGAAAAATATGAAGAAAGATTTTTTTGATCAAAAAACAATTTTAAAGTTAAAAAAATTTATTTTTCAACGAGTTGAAAATTCTTTGGATGGAGAAGAAATTTTGCAAGAGACCCTACTTTCTGCTTACAACTGTTTATCTCTTTATTCTTCTCGTTCTTCCTTTTTTACTTGGCTTTGTGGGATTGCCAAGCATGAAATTTCCGATTTTTATCGGAAAAAGAAAATCAAGACCATTCTTTTTTCCCATCTTCCCTGGCTTGAAAATTTAGCCAGCGAGGCTTTAGGCCCAGAGCAACTTTTTTTAAAAAAAGAATTTGAGGAAAGGATAAAAAAGACAATGGACAGTTTAAGCGAAGGATATCGAGAAATTTTGCGACTAAAGTATTACCAGAACCTTTCAGTTAAAGAGATTGCTAAAAAATTTAATGAAACGGTTAAGGCGGTTGAATCAAAGCTTTTCCGCGCTCGCCAGGCCTTTGCCAAGGCTTTTATTGTTAACAACTCTAAGAGAAGGCTATCTTCTTCTGGCTAATACTTGCGGTTTTTTATTTCATCCCTATTTAACTCTAAAGAAAATTTGTAATGATCGCTCGCAGTTAGCAATTTTTTTAATTTTATGGATTTTAAGTTGGGGGACAATTTTATTTTTAATTGGCTTAAGTTTTTTAATTTCTTGGTTTTTCCCTCAGTTTAATTTATTAAAGCGATTATTTAGAGGGATAGGATTAATCGGAGGTTTTTTCCTTTTGCTTTTTAGTTTTTATTTAATTTATTGGGTGGTTATTCTTTTAAGAAAAAAATGAAACCAGCACAAAATTGGAGACTGAGTCCTATTTTTAAGACCTTAATCGGAGAAAAATGCGAAAGTTGTGGAGGAATCATTTTCCCTCCTCGAGATAGATGTCCGAAATGCGGTGAGGAAATTTTATCTGGGGAAAATTTACAAACTTTAATTAGAGAGGGTAATAATGGAACAAGAATTTCTCAAGAATCTTCTAGAGCAAAAGAAAGACGGGGTTAATTGTGTTTAAATAATTAAAGTGATAAAATTAGCTTGTTTAATTAATTAAACAAAAAAATTTAAGTGGCTAAAAAAGAAAAAATAAAAATTGATCTCAACAATATTCCCCAGCATATTGGGATTATTATGGATGGGAATCGACGTTGGGCAGCAAAAAAAGGACTAACTGTTAACCAGGGACATGAGGCTGGGGCGAGAAATTTAGAAAAAATCGTTGATCGCTGTTTGGATTTGGGAGTAAAGACTCTTACTGTTTATACTCTTTCTACGGAAAACTGGCGGAAAAGAGCAAGAGAAGAAGTAATGGGGATTTTTAATTTATTGATAAGGATAGTAAAAGAAAAAAAAGAAGAATATACCAGAAAGGGCGTAAAGGTGGCAATTTTGGGGGATTTTCAGGCATTTCCTAGAAAGGTTATCAAGGCGATTAAGGAAATTTTGGCGATTGTTAAAAAACACGAGCGACTTAAGATTAATTTAGCCTTAAATTATGGCGGGCGGGATGAAATTTTGCGGGCAGTTAAAAAAATTATTGCCGAAGGGATTCCTCCGGAGAAATTAACCGAGGAAACTTTTAGTAAATTTTTATATACTAATGGCGAGCCGGATCCAGATTTGATTATTCGAACAGGCGGAGAACTAAGGCTTTCTAATTTTTTGCTTTGGCAAATGAGTTATTCTGAGCTTTACTTTACTGATATTTTATGGCCTGATTTTGGACCTGAAGAATTGGATAAGGCAATCGCTGACTATCAAAAAAGAAAAAGAAGATTTGGGAAGTAGGCGTTGAGGAGAGTTTTAATTGCTAAGGAGTTGATTCTTTTTGGTAATTTTTTAATTCTTCGGAAATATGGTTTTTTCCTTCGGAAATAAATCTTCTTTTGCAAGTCTTTTTGCTCTAGAGTATCGACTGAGACTTTTGGCAATATAAATAATTAGAATACTTCGGGTAGCCCAAATATTATTTGGAGAATCTTAATGAGCCAGTAAGAGACAAAGATTATTATAAAACCAATAACTGCTCCTGTTATTTTTCCCTTGGCTTGTTCAATCGCCTTGGGGTCTCCGCCTGAGGTCATTAATTGAAATCCGCCTAAAATTAAATAAATTAAAAGCCCAAGGCCGGCGAAAACAAAAATATACGGAAGAAAAGCCGAGATAATACCGCCGACGCTTGTTAGTTTTGTATTAAACCCTTCTGGGTAATTAATAATACAATTACCGTCACAATTGCCGGGAATGACAAGAGCTGCTAATTTTTTCATCTTATGCTTATCTCCCATCCTGGGAGTTTTAAAACTTGAACTCCTATAAATTGGAGTAAAAATACAGAAAAAATAATCATTAAAAGTCCGGCAATAGCAGACCAAATTAATTCTTTTCCGGTATTAAGTTTGGCGGGATCGCCCAAAGAAGTAATTATTTGGAAAATCCCTAAAATCATCAAAAAGAAAGCGATACCGCCGCCTATTCCAAGAGCAATCTTGAGAATAGAAGTAATAAAAGAGGAGGGGTTTGAAACATTTATGCACCCAACAGCAGTTTCAATTTCTTCTTTACCGCATTCTGCGAAGACTTTTTTTACAAGACCATTCATTTTTTTTAGTCTAACATATTTTTTAGAAGATGCAATAATTCAACTTAGGAAAAAGGATTTTAGATGATATAATTTAATGTTGAGAAGATGAAGTTTTTTAAAGGATTAATTTTGGTAGTATTATTTTTTACTCTTTATTTTCTATTGTCTATTTTTTCCGTTTTTGCCGAGTGTCCTTCAACCGATTACGATTGTCAAATTGCCGAACTTCAAAGAGAGTATGAGGTAAGGAGGGAGGCTCACGAAAAAAACAAAATTACTCTTTCTGAATTTGAAAAAAAACTTGAAGAAATTAATAAAAAACTTATCCTAATTGAAAACAAATTAAAAATTACTGAGGAAGAAATTAAAGAAAAAGAAGTAGAAATAGGTTTTCAAAAAGAAATTTTGGCTTTAAGAGTGCGCAATTTTTATATTAAAAGTCAATATTTTTCTCCTTTTTTGATTTTTCTTTCTTCTTCTTCTGCCTCGGAATTAACTCAGGAGTTGGTTTTAAGGCAACAGATAATGAATCAAGACAAATTAATTATTACCCAAACTTCCCAGGAAATTTTAGATTTAAAGAAAAGTAAGGAAAATTTAAATAGTTTAAAATCTTCTCTTTCTTCTCTTAAAAAGAAAATTGGAGAGCAAATTGTTTTTTACCGTGGAGAAGTTGCCAAAACTGAGGCTTTTTTTGCCCAAATTATTGAAAAACAAAGACAGCTTCAGGCGGCAAAAGCAGGAGGATTTTCTACTTCAGTTGGTGATGTTCCACCGGCTGATGATCCTGCTTCAAGGCCAGATTATAATCCTGGTTTTTCTCCAGCCTTTGCTGCCTTTTCTTTCGGCGCTCCTCACCGAAAAGGAATGAGTCAATATGGGGCTTTTGGCAGAGCCAAAGCGGGACAATCTGCTGAGGAAATCCTTAGGGCTTATTATGGTGATGTTCGAATTGAAACTCGAGAGAGTCCAGCGACGATTTCTACTACGGTTGGAACCCTGCCGTTTGAGGACAACTATATGAAGGGAATTGCCGAGATGCCTTCTTCTTGGGCAGACGAAGGAGGATATGAGGCTTTAAAAGCCCAGGCGATTGCTGCCCGAACTTATGCTTTAACTGCCGCAAAGCCAATTTGCATTACCGAAGCCTGCCAGGTTTATAATTCCTCAAAGGTAGTCAATCCTGCCGCTTCTCGTTGGCATCAGGCGGTTTCTGAAACGCGAGGGAAGGTGATTGTTTCAAACCAAACAGGGAATTTAATTTCTTCTTGGTATGCTTCAACTGCCGGAGGTTATATTTTTTCTTATTCTTCCTTAGGTCATACTACCCTAGGGTTTTGGGATACGCCAAGGGGAAGAGATGGTTGGACAGATGAGGCTTGGGAGAAAAAGGCTGGTTCTCCTTGGTTTTATAAAGCCTGGTATCGCAAGCGCTCAGGTGATTCTTGTGGTCGGTCTCATCCTTGGTTGACTCAGGAAGAATTTTCTGATATTTTAAATGCTCTTTTAATTTACAAAGGCAGTCCGACAGAGGTTTCTAATCTTTCTTCTTTAGATGCTAAGTCTTGTTTTGGAACGGAGATTTCTGAAACCTGGAGTAAAGAAAAGATTAGAGAGGAAGTTAAAAAATATGGTGGACCAATTTCTCAAATTGAATCGGTTTCTGTTGTTTATTCAAATGAAGGATTTACCCAAACCGTTGTTTTTAAAACCGACAAAGGAGAAAAGTCTTTCTCTGGCGAGGATTTTAAATATATTTTCAATCTTCGGGCTCCAGGAGCAATTGGTCTTAAATCAAGCCTTTTTAATTTAATGAAAAAGTAAGATTTTTATAGTATAATTTATCCATGCCTGATATTTATGTGGCTGAAAAAGAGAAAAGAGAAAAAGAAAAACATGAAGTAGGAGAAAAAACAGAGGGCGAACTTGATTCCATTTTATCCCGAAAAACTACTAACCCCTTAAGTTCTTTTGCCCCAAATCCCCTAGGGTTTAAATTCGAAACGCAAGATAAAGGAGAAAGAATAATTTTTCTTTTGAGGAAACATTGGATTACTAATCTTCCCTGGATTTTGGCAGCAATATTAGGTTTTTTTGCTCCCCTCTTACTTTATCTTTTTCCTCTAATTTCTTTTCTGCCAACAAGATTTCAGTTAATAATGATTATTTTATGGTATTGTCTTTTAATTACTTTTGTTTTTGAGAACTTTTTAAGTTGGTTTTTTAATGTTTATATAATCACAGACGAAAGGATAGTGGATGTTGATTTTTATAGTTTAATTTATAAACAAATTACTGAAGCAAAAATTGACAAAATTCAAGATATAACTTTGCGTCAGGGGGGAGTAGTAAGGATCATTTTTGGTTTTGGAGACGTTTTAATTCAAACCGCTGGCGCTCAACCAAATTTAGAATTTGAGGCAGTTCCCAATCCTGAAAGGGTAATGAAAATTCTTCAAGAACTTAGGCTTCAAGAAGAAATCGAAGCCATAGAAGGGAGAGTGCGTTAAATGAATTTTTCGTCTGATATTTTTTTGGGATTTGCTGATTCTTTTTCTATTTGGTTGATCGCCAAATTTTTCGTTTGTTTTGCTATTCTTATTTATGTTGTTTTTGGTATTGTGGT
The DNA here is from genome assembly GCA_964487495.1 of uncultured Gammaproteobacteria bacterium. Lineage (GTDB taxonomy): Bacteria > Patescibacteriota > Microgenomatia > CAYGWK01 > CAYGWK01 > CAZAPL01. The sequence goes on from CAZAPL010000012.1 coordinate 13,892, forward strand.
TGTTCGCCAGGTCTTTTTAATGACGGAAACCGTAAATAACCAGCTTGAATTTCCTTTAAAAGTAATTTCCGTGGTTCATTTTTTGATGACTATTGTGGTTTTTTTATTGGCGCTTTTTATTCTTTAACCAATGGAAAATTCTGCCCTATTTGCCAGGGTTGTCGGCCAACCAGGGAGCGATTCTTGGCCACAGGTCTTTATCTTTTCTCCTCAAGAAGAAAAAGAAGAATCAAAAGGAATTCTTTTTGGGGCAATTGCCTTTAGGGTTAAAGAGAAGATAGAAGATATTGCTGGTTTTGGGCGTAATATTTTATCTCGACTTTATGAAGAATATTATAAAAAAACAGAAGCGACTTCTCTTTTGGAAAGACTTTCCTTTTCTGTTTTAAAAATTGTTCAGGAATTTAAAGAAGAAACAGAAATCTTTGAGATTATAGCCGCTAGCATTTATAGGAACATTTTATATCTTGCTTCATTTGGAGAAGGGGAGGTTTGGATTAAAAGAGGGGAGGATCTTAAAAGGGTTTTAAAAGGAGAAGAGACGGCCAGCGGTTTTGTTGAACCTGGTGATTTTATTATTATTGGAACAAGTTCTTTCTTTTCTTTTCTTTCTCAAGAAAAGATTCAAGAGGCATTTAGAGACGAAAATTGCGAGAAGGCGGGTGAGATTTTGACTTCGACAATTTACAGCCAAGGCGACGGTTTTTTAACAGCAGGTTTGATTTGCCAAATTGTTCAAAAAAAAGAAGTTTTAAAAGAGAAAAGTGGGTTATTTGAGAAAATAAAAAAATATTGTTTTAAAAATTTCTCTTTTGTTTCTTTGAGAGGATTAAATCAGGAAGAAGAAAGAAAAAAGATGGGTTTAAGTTTGGCAATAATTTTAATTCTTCTTTTTCTTATAAGCATTTTTTTTGGGAAAAAACAGTTGGCAATTCGAGAAAAAGAAGAAAAGTATAATTTGCTTTATTCAGAGATAATAAAAGATTTCAAAGAAGGCAAGGATCTTCTTCCTTCAAATCAAAAACTGGCTAAGGAATTTATTCTTAAATCGTGGGAGAAAATAGGCGAACTTGAAAGTCTTAAGATTGAATCTTCAAAAACTGAAAAGTTAAAAAAAGAAATTGAAGAATTTTTACCTTTAATCTTAAAAGAGTATAAACTTTCTGAGGTGCCATTATTTTTAGATTTAGGTCTTTTTCGTCAGGGAGGGAGAGGAGATAAACTTTCTCTTTTTGGAGATTTTATGGTTGTTTTAGACTCTCGGGAAAATGTTCTTTTTGGAATTAATATTTCTCAGAAATCAGGAGAAATTTTAATTGGTGAAAAGGATCTTTCTGGCCAGACAAAATCGGTGGCGGTTTATGAAAATTATGTCTATGTTTTGGGGGAAAGGGGTATTTTTCAGGTTGAAACTAAGGGTAAGGAGAAAAAAGTGGTGGTTGAACCAGATTGGGAGGAAGAGAGATTGCTTTCTGTTTTTGCTGGCAATCTTTACGTTTTAGACAAAAAAGGGATTTGGCGTTATTCAAAAGGGGCTAATTTTTCTAATAAGGAGTCATGGTTTAAAGAAAAGGAGGGGCCAGAATGGGGATCGTTTATTTCTTGGGCAATTGATGGCTCGATTTGGCTTTTACGAAAAGATGGTCAAATTTTAAAATTAGTTCAGGGATCTTCTTCAATTTTTAATCCTAAAGGATTGGAAAAATCTTTTTCTTCGCCAACAAAAATTTACACCAGTTCGGAAAGCAATAATCTTTATATTTTAGACAACGGAAATAAAAGGCTAGTTGTTTTGGGAAAAGGAGGGGAATATCGAGGAGAGTATATTTGGGAGGGGTTAGAGAAAATTTCGGATATGGTGGTTTCGGAGGAGAAAAGGAAGATCTTTTTACTTGAAGAAGACAAAATTTATCAAATAGAATTGAGATAAAAATGAAAGTGGTTAACCGCCGTGCTATTTACGATTATCAGATTTTTGAAAAAATTGAAGTTGGTGTTGTTTTAACGGGGGCGGAAGTAAAATCAATTAAAGAAGGAAAAATATCTCTGGATGGATCTTTTGCTAGGGTTAAGAATGGTGAAGTTTGGCTTTATAATTGCCATATTTATCCTTATCGTTTTTCTCAAGAGAAAGATCTAGATCCTTCAAGGCCAAGAAAAGTTTTGCTTCACAAAAAAGAAATTATTTCTTTGGAGGCAAAAATCAAACAGAAAAGATTGACTTTGATACCCCTTTCGTGTTATACTAAAGGCCGCTTAATTAAGTTTGAATTAGCTTTAGTAAAAGGAAAAAAGGAATTTGAGAAAAAAGAGAAGAAGAAGAAAGAAGATTTAGAAAGAGAATTTATGGGGATGAAGAGCTTCGACGAAAAAGATCTTTGAAAAACTGCAAGCCAACCTTGATCTACGGTTGTTAAACAAGATCAAAAGATAAATGGCGATAATGATTATGCCGTCAATTACGCTATCGCGTAATTGGATCAGCTAGGTACTCTTCTCGGCGGTCACTGGCTGGTCAGAAACAAGCCGAGATGCGGTTTAAAAGATTGGCTTTGCTTTTAAACCAAAAATTTTATAAAGCCTTAGCCTAGGTTTTCCTGTTAGTTGGATAAGCCTGAGGTGAATTTTAAAAACTAACTAAGCTTGTAGAAGGTTTTTCAAAGTCTTTTTCGGATCCCGGCGCAACTCCGGGCATCTCCACCAAAAGCCGCTGATGTTGTATACTTTAAATCAGCGGTTTTTTATGGGGATTTTAGATTTTTTCTTTCCGCGAAAGTGTTTGAGTTGTGGTCGTCATGGTGGATATTTTTGCTCAGATTGCCTAAATTTAGTTTCTTTTAATTTAGAAAGAATTTGTCCTGTTTGTGAGAAACCCTCAATTGGGGGTCAGACCCATCCTCGTTGTCAAACCAAAACTTCTCTTGATGGTCTAACCTCAATTTTTGTCTATAAAGGAATTATTAAAAAGGCAATTGGGAAATTAAAATACCAATTTGTTTCTGATTTGGCAACTGACTTAGCAGAAATTTTTTTAAGTTTTTGCGGAGAGGATAAATTTTTAGACGATTTTTGCTTAAAAGAAAAGCCAATTTTGGTTCCTATTCCTCTTTATTTTAGAAGAGAAAAATGGCGAGGTTTTAATCAATCTGCAGTTTTAGGGAAAATGATTGCTGAAAATTTAGGTATTAGCTTCTTTCCCAATCTTTTAGTTCGTATTAAAGATACCAAGCCTCAGGCCAAATTGAAAGAAAAAGAAAGAGAAAAAAATATTAAGAATGTTTTTAATATTTCTCCCACCTTTCATCTATCGCCTACTAATTACTCTGTTCTTCTTTTTGATGATGTTTGGACAACTGGGGCAACTTTAAAGGAAGCAACAAGAGTTTTAAAAATAAATGGAATAAGAAAGGTTTGGGGATTGACAATAGCGAGATAGATTCAATATTGGTTTGTTTATTTTAAGAAGTAGAAAACAAAAAAAATTGATTGTATAATTAAAGTTAAAGAAGTTTCCAAATCTTTAGGGAGAGTGTCCCGCACGGTCTAGGGAATGGTTTGCTAAACCATCGTCGCGTAAGCGACGAGCGGGTTCGACTCCCGCACTCTCCGCCCTGCTTTCGGTGGGATGCTGGAGTGGACTAACAGGCTGGTCTTGAAAACCATGCGGCTCGAAAGGGCCACGGGGGTTCGAATCCCTCTCCCACCGCAAAGATGAATTTTGATTTTTAATGTTTTATAATTTAATTGATAAACTTTTAAATTGGGAATAAAAATGCCGCCTAAAGAAAAAAATATTAATGAAAAAAGCACCTTAAAAAGAGAAAATAAATCTTTGAGTGATTTTCAAAGCAGGCCAATTGAGGTTTTACCGGTTCATGAAATTAAAATTTTATTTTCCTGGAGGGCTCCAGGAAGAGTATTCAAAAGGAGAAATCGGGAATTTTGGTTTACTGTTCTGTCAATTGCCTTTTTGCTTTCTGTTATTTTTTTCTTTATTAAAGAATGGCCTTTAATTGCTGTTTTAGCAGCTTTAATTTTTGTTTATTATGTTTTATCTTCATTTCCACCAGAAGAAATTGATTATCAGATAACTAATAAAGGAATTCGTTTTTCTGGTAAGGAATATCTTTGGGAGGAAATTTCTCGTTATTGGATTTCTGAAAAATGGAAACAAAAAATTTTAAATTTTGAAACAAAACTTAGATTCCCCGCAAAAATTGAATTTTTATTTAAAAATGAAGACGAAGAAAGAATTCGAGAGATTTTGAAGAAATATATTCCCGAAGAAACTCCTCCGTCTTCGTTTTTAGATAGAGCCTCAAATTGGCTTGCTGAGCATGTTCCTCTTGAAATATCGTCTTAAAATTTTTGCGCCTGTAGCTTAATTGGAGAGAGCAAGTGCTTGCGGAGCACTAGGTTGGCCGTTCGAATCGGCCCAGGCGCACCCACATTAAGGAGGGTTGGCAGAATGGCAATGCGCTGGTTTCGAAAACCAGTGGGCTTAAAGCCCTTAGAGGTTCGAGTCCTCTACCCTCCGCTTGACTGTCCCTGTAGCTTAACGGATTAGAGCGCGGCCCTCCGGAGGCTGAGATGCGAGTTCAATTCTCGCCAGGGGCACTTAAAATAAAAGTGAGAAGCCAAAATTTAAAAATAAAAAGAGAATTCTCAGCTGGTGGAGTAGTTTTTCGTAGGGAGCCGGAGGGAGTTTTATGGTTAGTGATAAGACCTAAAGGAAGCAATAAGTGGCGTTTACCAAAAGGATGGATTGAAAAAGGAGAAAGTTCGCTTGAAGCCGCCAAAAGAGAAGTTAGAGAAGAAGGGGGAGTAGAAACAGAAGTTTTAGGAAAGATTGGAAGCGAAAAATATTTTTTTATTGAAAATAATCAAAAAATCTTCAAAACGGTAGTTTTTTATTTAATGAAATATATTCAAGAAGCGCAAGAAGGTTATAGTTGGGAGACAGAAGAAATTGATTGGTTACCTTTTCAAGAGGCAAAAGAAAAATTGTTCTTTGAAAAAGAGAAGGAAATTTTGGAAAAAGCAAGAGAAAAACTAACGCAGGTTAACAGTTTAATTAATTGAAATATTTAATTTATTTAATTAAAGTGGTGGGGTGCGAGAGTGGACGATTCGGCACGCCTGGAGAGCGTGTTTCGCCGCAAGGCGAACGTGGGTTCGAATCCCACCCCCACCGCCCATAAAATTTATCACATACATTAGTTAATATTGAGGTGGGAAATAATTT
>CAZAPL010000013.1:0-30350 GCA_964487495.1 uncultured Gammaproteobacteria bacterium
GAAGATGAAGATTTTCCCTCGAATCAAAAAGAAAAAATTAAAAAACTTGAGGAAAGAGTAGCTAATTTAGAACAATTAATTGTTAAAATACTTAAAAAAAGCAGATTGTTATAATAAAAATGGAAGAAGTTGTAAAGAAGATTTTGAAACAAAAAACTGATCCGCTTCAGATAAGAAAAAGTACTTTTGAAGTAATCAAGAAAGCAAATTTGGTTTCTATTAATATAGATAAAATTAAAAAACTTACTTTTTTTATTAAAAATAAGATAGAAATTAAGGACACTTTAAACATTGAACAATTTGGCTCTTCAAATCCTACGCCGCAATTAATTTTTGTCTTAGATGCTTTAAATTTTTGTTTTTGGGCGAAGAAAAATGAGGAAAAATGGACAGTAGAATATCCTAAAGGGAATTTTGTCTCTAATGGTTGGTTTGCTTTAGTAAATTCTGTCCAAAGAGCCCTTTCAGAAGGAATTCCCCTTTTAGATGCTGGCTATCTTCAAAATATTACTCTTAAAGAGGCTGAATATATTTTTAGAAGTAGTAATCAAACCTCAATTCCTCTTTTAAATAAGCGGGTAGAGATTTTAAATGAAATAGGTCAGGTTCTTATTAAGAATTATAACGGCAATATTTATAATTTTTTGGTAAAAAATGGCTTGGACGCTAAAGAGATATTAATAAATTTAATAAAAGAATTTCCTTCTTTTCAAGACTACAGCGAGATTGGAGGCAAAAGAATAAATTTTTACAAAAGGGCGCAAATTTTTGTTTATGATTTAAGTTTTCTTCCTAAGTTAAAAATTAAAAACCTTGATTGTTTGACTATATTTGCTGATTATAAAATACCTCAAATCCTTCGCGCCTTTGGGGTTTTGGAATATGTCCCCTCTTTAAAAGAAAAAATTGATAATTACGAAATTTTAACTTCTGGTAGTCAGGAAGAAATAGAAATTCGCGCCTCCACTATTTGGGCAGGCGAATTAATTGCTTTTTTTTCTGGCTTCTTGCCACCTCAGGTTGATAATGTTTTATGGAAGGCCTCCCAATCTCTGCGGGATGTTAGTCCTTATCATCGAGTCTTAACTACTGCTTATTAACTTTGAGAAGGAAACTTTCAATTTTCAATTTCTGGTTGACCAAGAGTTTGGGAATAAACCTCTTTAAATTCAGCTCTAATTATTTTTTTATTTTGAAAAGTAAAAACTCCTAAAAGCCCCTTTTTTGTTTCTTGGCTCCATTCCTGATCAAAAATAAAGTTTCCCAAAGAATAAACAATTATTTTTTCTTTATATTTTTCGCTTGGTTGAATTACGTGGGGGTGATGACCAAGGATCAAATCAGCCCCAAAATCAATTGCTTGGTGGGCAAGTTCAATTTGATCTTTTGAGGGTTCTTGGGAATATTCCTCCCCCCAGTGAAAAGAAACAATAAGAATATCAACCTTTGGATCAATTTCTTTAATTTTTTTTAAAACTTGCTCTTTATTAAAGGTGCCGGTTAGGTTAAATCCTAAAAAGCCAATTTTAGTCTTTTTGATTTCCAAAATTTGTTCTTCATTTTGGACAAGAGGGAGAATATTTTCTTTTTTAAGGATTTCTTGGGTTTGTTTAAGGCCTGCCTGCCCATAATTTAGAATGTGGTTGTTGGCTAAATTTAAAATATCAAAACCAGATTTAACAAGTCCCTCAATTGCCCTTGGGTCAGCGCAAAAAGTCATTCCCGTGTCCGTGGTTGGGCAATTTGAGAAAAAAGGCGATTCTAAATTGCCAAAAGTTAAATCAGCGCTTTTTAAAAAATCCCAAGTTTTTTCAAAGGGATAGGTAAAATTGTTAAGTCTTCTCATTTTTGAATTTACGCTTCGCCCAAGCATAATATCGCCAACCGCCAAAAGGGTGAAAGAGAAAGATTGCTGATGATTTTTGGGGTATAAAGTAGGAGAAGAATATCTGGTTTCATATTTGGTTTCATTTTTAAAGAAGTTAAAAGAAGAAAAGAAGGCAGTTAAAAAGATTAAAAACAGGAAAAGGATAAAAAATCTTTTTCTAAACACTAGTTTTATTATATAATCTTTTTGGTGAGGACTTTTGTTGCCATTGATTTACCGGAAAGTTTAAAAGAAAAAATTGGAAAATTTGAAAAAGAAATTAGGGGAGTTTTTCCTCTTCGTTTTGTTTCCCCAGAAAATCTTCATTTAACTCTTTTTTTTCTTGGAGATTTGCCTGACGGAAGAGTAGAAGAGGTAAAGGAGGCAGTAAAAGTGGGAGTTTGGGGGATAAAGCCTTTTTTTCTCTCTTTGGGAAAACCGGAGTTTTTCCCCAATAAAGGCCGGATTCACGGATTATGGTTTGGGATTGAAGGAGAAAGAAAAAATCTTGAGAAACTTTACCAAAATCTTTTTTTAGAACTTGAGAAAAGAAATTTTGCTTTTGATCGTCGGCCATTTTTGCCTCATGTGACGATTGGAAGAGTCAAAGGTAAAATAAAGAATAAGGAATTTTCTTTTAGGGAATTTAAAAAAGAAAATTTTAAGGTTGAGTCGGTTTCTGTTTTTGGAAGCATTTTAAAACCCAGCGGACCAATTTATCAAAAAGAAGAAGAAATTTTTTTGATTTCCTAATCCGAAGAAAATTTATGATTTTTGTCAATTTTAAAACCTACAAAGAGGCAACAGGAGAAAAGGCCGTTTTTCTGGCAAAAATTTGTCAAGAAGTTTCTCTTGAATCAAAAATGGAAATAATTCCTATAGTTTCCGTTGTTGATTTATATCGGGTTTTTTTGGAAGTTAAAATTCCTCTTTGGGTTCAGCATTTAGATTATTTTCCCCAAGGACAATTTACAGGCTTTATAAATCTTGAGGCAGTAATAGCCTCAGGCGGGAAAGGAGCTCTTTTAAATCATGCTGAACATCGCCTTCCTCCGGGAACAATTAGCCAGATAATTAAAAGGGTAAGAAAAGTTTCCCCTTCGGGTTTTAAGGTGATGGTTTGCGGAAGAACTTTGGGGCAAATTGAAAAATTGAAAAAATTAAAGCCTGATTTTCTTTCCTATGAACCGCCAGAATTAATTGGCGGTGAAATTTCCGTTTCCCAGGCAAGACCAGAGGTAATTGAAAGAATTACTAAGAGGATTAAAGATATTCCTATTATTGTTGGGGCAGGAATAAAATCAAAAGAGGATGTTAAAAAATCGTTAAAATTGGGAGCAAAGGGAGTTTTGCTTTCTTCTGGGGTGGTTTTAGCCAAAGAGCCAAAAAAAGTTTTATTTGATTTAGTTTCCGGTTTTTGTTCTTAGATTTTTATGAGAATACCTGATTTTCGAGATTTTGATTTAAAAAGAAAAAGGGTTCTTTTAAGAACAAACTACGATGTCCCTTTGACTTCAGAAGGTAAAATAGCCGACGAAACGCGAATTGAAGATTCTTTGCCAACCATAAAATATCTTTTGCAAGAAAAGGCAAAAATAATTATCATTTCTCATCTTGGACGGCCAAAAGGAAAAAAAATTCCAAATTTAAGTCTTAAGCCGATTGTCAAAATACTTAAGAATTTTCTTCCGGAGGCAGAGGTTAAATTTCAAGTTTCTCTTGGTGAGTTTAAAATTGAAGATGGCGAGATTTTTTTGCTTGAGAATTTGAGATTTAATCCCGGAGAAGAAGAAAATAGTTTTGAGTTTGCCAAAAGTTTATCTTTGCTTGGGGATTTTTATATTAATGATGCTTTTGCCTGTTCTCATCGCCGTCATGCCTCAATTGTTGGTTTGCCCTCTTTCCTGCCGGCAGCCGGTGGATTTGATTTGCTTAGGGAAGTAAAAATTCTCTCTCAGGTTTTGGAGAAACCAAAAAGACCGGTGGTAGTAATTCTTGGAGGAGTAAAGGAAGATAAACTTGAGGCAATTTCCGGTCTTTTGTCTTGGGTTGACAAAATTTTAATTGGGGGAAGATTGGTTAATTACCCAAAGGCAAAAATTTTTGCCAATCACAGCCTTAAATTGGCAATTTTAAAAAAATCAGGAAAAGATATTGATCTTTCTTCAGTTGAAGAATTTGTAAAAGAAATAAAAGCGGCGGGAACGATTATTTGGAATGGGCCTTTGGGGAAATATGAAGAAAAAGAATGGGAAAAGGGAACAAAAATTTTTGCCCAGGCAGTTTGTCAAAGTTCTGCTTTTAAAATTATTGGTGGAGGGGATACCGAGGCGGCTTTGACAAAATTTTCTCTAATTGATAAGATTGATTATGTCTCCTCAGGTGGAGGAGCAATGCTTGAATTTTTAGCCAAAGGAGATTTACCGGGACTGGCTGCGTTGCGGAGTTAAGGAGTTTGGAGAACTGTTATTGAATTTTGACAGATATCACTGTATTGCCCGTTGGTTGCCAGGACGCGCATCTTTACCGTATAGATACCTGGGTTTTGATATGTGTAAGTTGGGGCATCGAGGGAGGCGGGCGTGTCCCACGTTCCATCTCCTTGGAAATCCCATTCGTATCCTACGATTCCTCCTGCTGATCCTGTTTCAGCATTTGCTTGGAAAGTTGCCGTAAAGGGAGCGGCGCCAGTGTTTGTTGGGTAAATTGTGGGGGCAGAACAGAGAGGCTTGGGTAAGGGTGTTGGGGTTGGCGTTGGGAGAGGGGTCGGAGTGGGGGTTGGGGTAGGAATTAGTTTACCGGTGGGGGTTAGTAATTTAGTTGGGGGTTTTATAGTTGGCGAGGGAATAATGGTTTTGGTTGGTTCATAATCATTGGGTAAGGGGGTAGGAGTAAGTAAGGGTTGTAAGTTGAAGGTGGGTGCTGGTTTTTCTTCTTTGGTGGATGCTCTTTCTGATTCTTGCTTGCTTTTTGTAATTAAATATCCCCCTATAAGAGTTGCCAATAGGATTAGAGGTAAAACCATTATTAATGAGAAAAAACCTTTTTGCATATTTTTAATATAGTTTGTGTGCACCGAGTAATACCGTATTTTGTCCAGAAGTATTGGTTACTACCGTTTGGGCCTCTCCAAGAGTAATTTTATAATAGTAACTCCAAGAGTTATCTTGGGGGACAAGTTTGATTGTGTAATTTCCATAATCAGCGGGTTTTTCTTCCCATCCGTTTTCTCCGACCCCTACCCTATTTTGTTTACCAGTTGAGGTATTGGTAATCTCGGCGTATTGATAATGGATATACTCTTCGTCAGAATCCCGAATTGCATTTTCGTTTTTATCGTTGAAAACATAAATAACAAAACCAGATTGAGAAACGGTTGGGTAATAAGGAAACATATAGGTTTTTTCTCCTCCGTATCCATCAACTATGAATTCAACGGGATTAGGTTTATTGTAAAAAGTTATGTCTGTTGGTTCTAATTTGTGGGGGCCTATATCTTTGACTTGGAGAGAAAAATTGCCTTGATTATCTGTGGAAATCGTACTTGAAACAGCCCAACTATCGCCGACTTTAGAATAAAGTAATAAAGTAGATTTGAGCCCCTCGTCGTTTCCGTCTTTAGTGTTATTGCCGTTTTTGTCAGCAAAGACAGTGCCATTAATGGATAATGGTTGGGGATTTTTCAAGAAGCCATGGGGAGTACTAGACAAAAGATTTTCTCCTTCTTTCACACTGATTTTAAATTCAGAAAAAGAATATTTTGGATCATCAAAAGAAAGCACATAATCACCAACTGGTAAATTTTCAATTAGAAACTGGCCATCTTCTCCGCTGACGGTACTTTTTTGGATGTTTTGCCCTTTGGCGGTGATTTTTACTCCTCCTAAAGGCTGTTTGTAATATCCGCCTTGAACCCTTCCTTTAATTGTTCCAAGAGGATTTTTCTTAGTGGTTGGAGTTGGGGAGATTTCTATTTTTGTTTCTTTAGGACTGGTTTTTTCTTGATCTTGGGTAGGGATATTTTCTCCATTTTCTTTGGGAAGATTTAGAATTTTTTCAAACTGATTTTTTATAGTTTGTTCTTGTTTTTTTGGTATTTTCTTTACCAAAAAAAAAGTGAAGAAGGTTCCACCTAATATAACTATTGCCGGGATAATTAAAATTATTGATCCCCTTTGGCTCATTTTTTTTATTTTAGGATACCTCTGGGATATTTTCAAGAAGGATAGAAGAAATGTTGAATTCTTTAGTTTTATAAATTATACTTAAATTTAAATGATCAAAATTGCAATTTCTGGTTTTGGAAGAATTGGGCGGGTTGCCTTAAGGGCGATTCTTGAGCGCTATACCGATAAAGTGGAAGTGGTTGCGGTGAATACCTCCGGGTCAATGGATATTTATGGTTGGGCCCATCTTCTAAAATACGATAGCATCTATGGAAAAATAGAGAAAGAGGTTAAAGTCAAAGATCCTTACCCGAAAACCAAGGAAATCGGAAGGTTCCTTATTGGAAAATTAGAGATTCCTGTTTTGGCCCAAAGGGATCCAGGAAAAATTCCCTGGAAAGATTATGGAGTTGATATTGTTTTGGAATGCACCGGCGTTTTTCGAACAAGCAAAGATTGCCAAGGCCATCTTCTCCAAGGAGCAAAAAAAGTAATTATCTCTGCTCCGGCAAAAGACGAAACCCCAATTTATCTAATTGGTGTAAATGCCGATTCCTACAAAGGAGAGGAAATAATTTCAAATGCCTCCTGTACTACTAATTGTATTGCGCCAATAGCCAAAATAATGGCAGAAAATTTTAAAGTGGTTTCGGCAACAATGACGACAATTCATGCTTATACTGCTGATCAAGAGTTAGTTGATGGTTCCCACAAAGACTTAAGAAGAGCGCGAGCTGCTTCTTTAAATATTATTCCTACCACCACTGGCGCCTCTGAATCTTTAGTAAAAGTTTTGCCTCTTTTTAAAGGAAAATTTGAGGCTTTCTCTATTCGGGTACCGGTTGGTTGTGGTTCTTTGGCAGATTTTACTTTTGTTTTAGATCAAACAATAAAAGCAGAAAGAGTTAACCGGGTATTTGACCAGGCCTCAGAAGAAGAAAGATATCGGGGAATTCTGGAAGTGACCAAAGAGCCACTGGTTTCAAGCGATATCATTAAAAATTCTTCCTCTGCAATAGTTGATTTATCTTTAACTAAAGTAGTTTTGGGAAATTTAGTTAAGATAGTTTCCTGGTACGACAATGAATGGGGATATTCTTGTCGATTAGTTGAATTGGCAATTTTGGTGGGGGGTTTTAAGGACAAGAAATGATTAGAAGCGTGGCTATTTTTGGTTTTTCTCAGGCTAAGCCAAAAGATAAACTTTACAAGGAAGTTTTTTTAGTGGCCAAAATTTTAGCCAAGGAGGGATATGTAATTGTCAATGGAGGGGGACCGGGAGTAATGAGGGCGGCTTCAGAAGGGGCAAAAGCAGGAGGCGGAAAGACGATTGGTATTTATTTTTCACCGGTGGGAATGACCAATTTTGAAGGAAGAGATCCAAAAAATCCCTTAGACGAAGAAATTTTAGTATCAAACTATGTTGAGCGGACAATTAAGCTTTTAGAGTATGGAGACTGTTATATTATTTTCAATGGGGGAACAGGGACAATTTCTGAATTTGGAATGGCATGGGGGTTGGCAAGGCTTTATTTTGGCCATCATAAGCCGCTAGTTTTATATGGAGAATTTTGGGAAGAAATAATTGAGACTTTTAGGAAGAATATGCTTTTGCGTGAAGAAGAACTTAGGGTTTATCGAATTGTTAAGACCCCTCAAGAAGCCTTAATAGCCATCCGTGAACTTGGCCAAGAGTAAATGGTTTACCATGGCCAGGATAAACCAGAAGTTCTTTTGGGAGGGTGGCAATTTTTTTAAGAGACTTTAAAATATCTTTTTTATTTGAATAAGGAAAATCAGTACGGCCTAAGGCATCGGCAAAGAGGGTGTCGCCAGAGAAAAGATAGTTTTCCAAAAGAAGACAGATACTTCCTGGAGTATGGCCTGGAGTCCAGATAATTGAAAATTCAAAACCTGAAATTGAAAATTTTCCTTCTTTTAAAAAACCATCGACTTTGGGGAAAGAAAGAAATTTTTTAAAAATTTTAAAATCCTTTTGGTGAAGGAGGATTTTTGCTTTTGGAAATTCATTTTTTAGATAGGGGAGGGCTTTTAGGTGATCGGGATGGGCATGGGTTATTATTGCGCCGATAAGATTTATGGTAGGAAGAGCAGAAAATATTTTTTCTGGTTCATCCGCAGGATCGATAATAATTGCTTTGTTTTCTTTTGAGATAATATAGCAGTTGGTAAAAAGCGGTCCTAAAACCAGTCTTTCAATTTTCATTTTTTTTATGATATCATAGAAAAAAGAAGATATGGATAGAAAAATATTAGCTAAATATCTTGATTTAGCCAATCATCGTCAGGAGGCTACTCCTTCTGATATAAAAAAACTTTGTTTAAATGTTGAAAAATATGGTTTCAATTCAGCCTTTGTTAATCAATGTTTTCTTCCTTTAGCCAAAAAAATTTTGAAAGAAAAGAAGGTGGGGACAGTGATTTCTTTTCCTTTGGGTCAAGATAGTCGGGATGCTAAAATTGTTGCCGCCCTTGATGCTGTTAAAAAGGGAGCCGATGAATTAGATATTTCAATGAATGTTGGTTTGTTTAAAGCAAGGGAAGACCGACAAGTTTTGGAGGAAATGGAGACAATTGTTGAGGTGGTTAAAGATTTAAGAAAATCCGTTTTGGTTAAGTTTATTATCGAAACTGGCCAACTTTCTCCTTCAGAAATTAAAAGAGCCAGTCTTTTGGTTCTCCGTTCGGGAGCCGATTTTATTAAAACTTGTTCGGGCTTTGGCCCAAGAGGAGCCACTCTTGAGGATGTGAGATTAATTAGGGAGGCAGTAGGCGATAAAATTAAAATCAAGGTTGCCGGAGGAATTGATACTTTAAAAGAGGCAGAAGATTTTATTTCTGCCGGCGCCAACCGTATTGGCACCTCGAGGGCAGTAGAGATTATGAAAGAATGGGAAAACCAGAGGTTTGAATAGCCGTCAACCTCCAAGGTTGGAGAGTATTTGGAGAGTATTGGAGAGTATGGAAAAAATTACTAAAAATGGGAAGGTTTTATTTTTGGCTTATGACCATGGAATGGAGCATGGGCCTTCGGATTTTGATGATCAATCAGTTGATCCCGCAAAAATTTTAGAAATTGCCGATTCTGGATATTTTACCGGTTTTATCTGCCAAAAAGGGATTGCCGAGAAATATTATCAGAAAAATAAAAACAAAGTTCCTTTAATTTTGAAACTTAATGGCAAAACCAATTTAATTTCCGGCCAAGATCCTTATTCTCCCCAGATTTGTACCGTTGAGGAAGCGGTTGAACTTGGGGCGGTGGCGGTAGGATATACTGTTTATATTGGTAGTACCTATGAATCAAAAATGATTTCCGAATTTTCAGAAATTGAAAGAGAAGCTGATAGATTTGGGATTCCTTTAATTGGTTGGATGTATCCTCGGGGGAAGGCAGTTTTGGGGAGGGAATTTTCAAAGGAAATTTTAGCCTATGCTGCCAGGGTGGCTTTAGAGGTTGGGGCGGAAATGATCAAAATTCCCTATACTGGAGATCCTGAAGGTTTTCGCTGGGTGGTTCAATCGGCGGGTAAGGTGAAGGTAATAGTTTTGGGAGGGAAAAAAATGGAGGAGAAGGAATTTTTTAAAATGGTTTCTGAGGTTTTAGAGGCAGGAGCAGTAGGGTTGGCAGTTGGCAGGAATATTTGGCAAGCAAAATTTCCCTTGGAAATTGCCGGAAAATTACATAAAATAATTTTTAGTAAATAGATAATTTCTATGTTTGACATAATTTCTGTTGGTTCGGCCGTTTTGGATGTTTTTTTAAAATCCTCAAAGTTTCCTTTGGAGAAATCGATGGTTGGTTTAAAAATTGAACCTGATGAGATGCTTGTTTCTTCAGGAGGAGGGGGAATCAATACCGCTGCTGGCTTTTCTCGTTTAGGTCTTAAGGCTGCTTGCGTTGCCCGGTTTGGCGATGATTTATTTGGAAAGTTTTTGCTTTCTGATTTAGAAAAGGAGAGTTTTGATAAAAGATATTTAATTAAAAAAAAAGGAGATAATACCGATTATTCGACAATTTTGGTTAATCCCGATGGAGGGCGGATTATTTTGGTTTATCGAGGAAAAACAAGAATTGATAAAGAAACTTTTCCTTGGCAGGCCTTAGGAGAAACAAAAAATCTTTATCTTGCTTCAATTGAGGGGAATGTTGACCTTTTACTTGAGATTATAGAAAGAGCAAAAGAAGGAGGAATTAATATTTTTTTAAATCCGGGATCAAGAGAATTAAAAGAAAAAGAAAAACTTCTTTCCGTTTTTTCAAAAATTAAGGCCCTGATTTTAAATAAAGAGGAAGCCGACAGTCTTGGTTTGGAAAAAAGACCTGAGGATGGACCGGAGATTTTGGTTATTACCTGCGGTCGTCAGGGGGCAAAACTTTTTTCTAAGGAAGGAAATCTTTTTGCCGAAGCATTTTTAGGGCCGGTAGTTGATGAAACTGGCGCCGGAGATGCTTTCTCTTCAGGTTTTGTTTCCGGGATGATTAAGGGATTTTCTTTGGAAAAATCTTTAAAACTTGGAATGGCAAATGGTCGGTCGGTAGTTACTAAACTTGGAGCCAAAACCGGACTTTTATACGAGAAAGAAATAGAAGGTTGGCTTAATCTTAATTTAAGGATTGAACAAATAAGTTAATCTATTTTTGGTCTGGGATTATGGCCGAAGAAAAACCGAAAAATTATATTGATTTCTGTGGTTGGGGCAAGATAAAAATTGGTACGCAAGAGTTTGATCAGGTAATAATTTCTCAAGGTAAGGCAATCCGTCGCCAAGTTGAAAAATTAGAGGAAATTTTTGGCACCACCCATCAGATTGGAGAGTGGGAAGAAAAACTTTTGCTTGCCGGCAACCCCGAGGTGATTATTATTGGCAGTGGCCAATTTGGAGTTTTAAAAATTTCAGAAGAATTCAAGAAAAAACTTGAAAAATCAAAAGCTAAAGTGGAAGTGCTTTTAACTCCTAGGGCAGTTTCTGAGTTTAATCGACTTGTTTCTGAAGGTAAAAGGGTTAATGCCTTAATTCATACTACCTGTTAAAAAAATGGCTATTTTTAAAAGAGAAATTGAGAAAGATCAATTTATTCCTCGGGAATTTCCGGAAAAAATTTTAAAACCGCTACCTAAAACAAAGGGAGAAGGGAAATTGGTTTTTGCCGTTTTCTTAGGAACGATAGTCTTATCTTTGGGGTTTTGGTTTTATGGAGGTTTTAAACGAGGGGAAATTTTTAAAAGAGATAAAAATTTTTCTGATTCGCAAATCATCTTCCCGGTTATTTCTCCAACTCCCACCCCAGAAAAAGATCCCAGTCAACAGGTTATTTTGGAAATTTCTAATTTAACTAAAGATCTTAAGGGAACTTATGGAATTTATGTTTATAATTTAACTAAAAAAAGGGGATATGGAATAAATGAGGAAAGTGTTTTTCCTGCCGCTTCTTTGATGAAATTGCCGGTTCTTTTAACCTTATATCAAGAAAAAGAGGCAGGAAAGGTTAATCTTGATGATAAGTATATCTTGAAAGAATCAGATAAGCAAAAGGGAGCAGGCGTGATGCAATATAAACCAGCGGGGACAGTTTACACTCTACGGCAGATGGCTGAGTTGGTGGCCAATCAATCTGATAATACCGCTTTTTTTATTTTTCGGAAACTTTTAGGAGACGAGAATATTCAAAAAACAATCGATCGCCTAGGGATGAGCAAGACCTCACTTAAAGAATTTGAAACCACTCCTTTTGATATTGCCTTATTCTTTCGAAAATTTTATGGGGGATCAATTTTAGACCGAGAAGACAGGGAGGAAATTTTAAATTTTTTAACCAAAACCTTTGATGAGTCAAGAATTCCCGCGGGGATACCAGAAGGGGTTCGGGTGGCTCATAAAGTTGGCACCGACATTGGGGTAATTTCTGATGCCGGAATAGTTTTTGCCCAAAAACCTTTTATTTTAGTTATTATGTCTAAGGATGTTTTAGAAAAGGAAGCAAAAGAGGTTTTGCCAAAAATTACCAGAGCGGTTTGGGAATTTGAACACGATTAAATATTTCATTGATTTATTTTTTTCTAAGATTGTTCTTTGTCTTTTTTTTCTAAAATCTTTTTAATTTCTTCTTCATTGCAACCTCTTTTTGGTTCAGTGCCCGGAAGAAATAATTCTTCTTTTTTACTTGGGCAGGAAGGGCAAGATAAAGTTCCTGTTAAAGTGCAGATCTCCACTTTTACAAGATTTTCCGGTAGACTAAATTTTTTATCAGGTTTGCCTTCTAAAAGTTTGGCCATTATATTGTGCCAAATTGGGGTGGCGCCGGTGACGCCGGAGGCGACATAACTCATTGGAGAGTTATCATTGTTTCCCACCCAGGCGGCAACGACAAAATCTTGGGTATAGCCGATTGCCCAATTGTCTCTTAAGTTTTGGGTAGTCCCTGTTTTGACAGCAACTGAGGGATGGTTTGGGATATTTAAAAGCGAATTTGTTCCAAAAGCCGGCGCCCGGGCAGAATTGTCAGAAAGAATATCACTTAGGATATAGGCAATTTCCGGATTAAGAACTCTTTCTCCCTCGCAGAATTCTTCTTTGCATTCAAGTTTTTCTAGAATTTTTCCTTTATAGTTTTTGACTTCTAAAATTGGATGGAGAGGAACCTTTACTCCTAAATTGGCTAAGGTTCCGTAAACTACCGCCATATCAGTCATTTTTACCTCTCCCCCTCCCAAAGTTAGAGAAAGGCCATATTTTGAGGGATCATCCCAAGTGGAAATTCCCATTTTTTTTCCTTGTTCAATCATTCGAGATACCCCCAAAGCAGAAAGAATTTTAACTGCCGGAACATTATAGGAAGAACCAAGAGCCACCCTTAAGGAGACATTTCCATGGAAACGATTGTCATAGTTTTTAGGAGAGTAAGGTGGTTGGCCAGGGATTTTATAGGTAATTGGGGTATCAGGGATAATGGTGGCGGGAGTAAAACCCATTAATAAGGCAACGGCATAATTTATGGGTTTTATTGATGAGCCTGGTTGGCGGAGGGCGGTAGTGACATTGTAATTTCCTTGATTTTTTAAGTCAAAATAATCTTTTGAGCCAACCATTGCCAAAATTTCGCCTGTTTTTGGATTGGTGACCAGGGAAGCACCGTTTGAAATTCGCAGAGGTTTTAACTTTTCAACTTCTTTTATGACTTCTTCCTGGGCAAGGTTTTGGATATCTAAATCCAGGGAAGTTTTAACCTCAAGTCCCCCCTCCTCAACCATTTTTTCTCCATATTTTTTAACCAAAATATCCTTAACATACATGACAAAATGGGGGGCCAAAAGATTATTTTTTTTAATCACTAACCTAAGATCTTCAGCGAAGGCCTCATCTGCTTGTTTTTGGGTGATAAATTTTTCTTGGACCATTCTTTGGAGAACTTGTTTTTGCCTTTCTTTGGCCTTTTCAGGATGGGCGCCAAAAGGAGAATAAGTTGTCGGTGAGGCTGGCAGACCGGCTAAAAGAGCGGCTTCGGCTAAATTTATATTTTTAACTGATTTGCCAAAATAAAGTTGAGAAGCCTCTTCAACTCCATAGGCTGCTCCCCCAAACCCAACTTCATTTAGATACATCTGAAGGATTTCGTCTTTTGAAAATTTTTGTTCCACCCAGAGCGCCAAAATAATTTCTTTAATTTTTCGTTTAAGAGTGCGTTCTGGAGAAAGGAGGGCATTTTTTACTAATTGTTGGGTAATGGTTGAACCGCCTTCAATTTTTTTCTCCTTTAAAATTTTTCCTACGGCACGGATAATCCCTCGAAAAGAAAGACCACGATGGGAGTAAAATTCGGCATCTTCAATGGCTACCACTGCCTGGCGGAGGAAGAGAGGAACATCTGAAAGAGGGACCAGCGTTCGATTTTCCAGGCGGTAGATTTTGTAGAGGAGTTTTCCGTTTCGGTCATAGATTTTAGTTGAGACAATTTGATCTCTAGTGATTAAACGATTTGGATTTGGGAGATCTTTTAAAATTTGGGAATAGAAGAAAAAAACAAGAAAAAGAAAAAGAAAGAAAGGCAGGGAAAAAAGAAAAATTTTTAAGGAAATTTTTGGGAGGATAAACTTAAATTTTGGGAGTTTTATTGGGGGGATTTTTACAATTTTTAACTTGGGAATTTTAAAAGAGGAAATTTTTCGAAGGGATTTTAAAGTTAAAGTTCTTAAAAAAATTAAAAAAGAAGGGGAAAAACTTAAGATAAAAAGTATTCCATAAAAAAGAAAAAATAAAAACCAAAACAATGGTTTGCCGATAAATTCTAAAGTTTCGCCAAGCCACTTAAAGAAGTTCTTTTTTTCTTTAGGGCGGGAGGGCCTGGCGGAGTAAATAATTCCTGTCCTTACCGCCATGCTGGGTTAATTATATCGCAAAATTTATTTTTAAGAAAGAAATAAAAAATAAAAGTTTTAATATTATAGGATTGACTTTTTAATATTTTTGCTATAATTTTAGCGTTCTTTAAAAATTAAATAGTTATTTCTGTCGGTAGCAATCTGGGGCTAAAGAAATAATAAGCTTCAGGTTGCTGCCGGCAAAGCGAGTAGGGCAAGTAGAAAGGAGAGAAGAAATGTCAACAAAGGTTAAGATTTTGATATTCCCGGATGAGAATGTTCGTGGCTATGCAACAAATCTCGAACTCCCTATTGGAAGATATTGGCGACAACAGAGTGATGAAGTACCACCATTGGTTGCAGATCTTTTTAGAGTGAATGGCCTCATTGAGGCCATTCTGGGGCCCTACGAGGTTATATTAGTAAAAGGAAACGCTATAGAGTGGAGTGAAATAGAAAAAGATATTTTGGAAATTTTCCAAAAACATTCGGGAGAAACCAAAGTTATAGAGGGTAGTTCGATGGTATCCAAATTATAAGCCCAAAGATAAACTACTAACTATTTAACTAGTACTCCTTGCCGGTGGCCCAATCAAAAGGCCCAATCCTAGGAAGTTTTTTCAAAATGGGAAGTCAATCCGATGGCGGGTTGGCAAACCAAATTAAAAGAATAGGAGAGGGCCTTTTTTATGGTGAAAAAATTAGGGGGCGGAAGAAGGAGAAAATAAATTTAGGGGATTTATTTTGGTTGGAGCAGGTTTTTGCTCTGGAGGCAAAGGAGGACAATCAAGACAAAAAATAGTGCCTAGGGGATCGATAATAACATTATGTTCTTGGTATTCAACCCAATCCGGTAGCGGCTGATTTTTTGGTAATTCTTCTGGTTGAATTGGTTGGCCATTTGTTTTGTTTATTAAAATTGATTTTTTTAAAAATTCTTGATCTTTGGGAACAGTTCCTTCTAAAAAATATTCAAATCTGGTTTGGCAGCCTGAGTCTCCGGGAGCCATGCCCGAGAGAATACAGATACTTGCTCCAATTACCCCTTCGGGTTTGGCTGGCCAATTTTGTTTTTTATCTTTTAAAACAAAACTCATAATTTTGTTCCAAATTGGTGAAGCGCCGGTTACTCCCGAGGCGACAGCAGACATTGGTTTATTATCATTGTTTCCCACCCAGGTGGCAACTAAAAAATCTGGGGTGTAGCCAATTGTCCAGTTATCTTTTTTATCATTGGTGGTTCCGGTTTTGACAGAAACCTCAGGATGGTTTTTAACCACTAGATAAGAAGAGGACCCAAAAGCAACCAAGCGAGCATTGTTATCCAAAAGAGCATGAGAAATCAAATAAGCCACCTCCATAGGAATTATTCTTTCTCCTTCTTTTATTTGGGTTTTTTCTAAAACTTTTCCGGTATAATCAGAAACCTCTAAAATTGAAATTAGGGGTTGTTTTATTCCTAAATTGGCAAAAACGCCAAAAGCAACCGCCATATCGGTCATTCTCACCTCACCCCCTCCTAAAGTTAAGGATAAACCGTATCTTTTTGGATCAGAAAGAGTCTCAAGCCCCATCTTTTGGGCAAAAGGAATAAATTTTTCCAAGGTATTTAAAGCCAAGACCTTAACGGCAACGACATTTATTGAATTTCCTAAGGCAAAGCGAACCTGCATTGGGCCATGGAAAGTATTATCGTAGTTTGTAGGGCAGTATAAGGGCTGGTTTGGAACCTGAAAACAGGTTGGGGTATCATTAAAAACTGTTGCCAAAGTTATTTTTTTATCCATAATTCCCAAGGCATAATTTAAAGGTTTGATGGCTGATCCTGGTTGGCGCAAAGCAGTGGTGACATTGTAATTTCCTTGAATATCTTTGGCAAAATAATCTCTTGAACCAACCATTGCCAAAATTTCGCCTGTTTTTGGGCTAGTTACCAAAGCGGCTCCATTTGAGACTTGATAATTTTTAAGCTTGCTAACCTCGCTTGCTACTGCCTCCTGGGCAAATTCTTGGATATTTAGATCTAAAGTGGTTTTTACCCGAAGCCCGCCTTGTTCAACCTTTCTTTGGCCATATTTTTCAACCAATTGTTCTTTAACATACATGACAAAATGAGGAGCCTTAATTCCAACTTGGGAAGGGGCAAAAACTAATTCTTGGTTTTTGGCTTCTTCGGCTTCTTTTTCTGTTATTTTTTTGTCTTCAACCATTCTCTTTAAAACCCATTCCTGGCGTTCTTTAGCCAGTTCGGGATGGGCACCAAAGGGAGAGTATCGGGTTGGTGAGGCTGGCAGACCGGCTAAAAGGGCGGCTTCAGCCAAAGTTAAATCTTTGGCTTTTTTCCCAAAATAAAGTTTTGAGGCTGATTCTATTCCCCAGGCAGTGCCTCCATAAGGGACATGGTTTAAATACATTTCAAGGATTTTGTCTTTTGAATAGATTGCCTCCACCGCCCAAGTCAGAAAAAATTCCCGAATTTTTCGACGAAGAGTGCGCTCAGGAGAAAGGAGGGCATTTTTAACCAGTTGCTGGGTAATAGTTGAACCGCCTTGAAGTTTTTGTTTAAAAATGATGTTGAAGGCAGCCCGGGCAATTCCTAGATAAGAAAAACCATGGTGTTTATAAAAATTTTTATCCTCAGCCGAAATTGTTGCCCATTTGACATATTCGGGAATTTCGGAAAGTTTAACTGGTGTTCGGTTTTGGTCGGCGTATATTTCGTATAAAAGTTTCCCATTTCGGTCAAAAATTTGAGTAGAAACAGGATAAGGCCAGGAGGTTAGTTTCCAGGGGGCAGGAAGCCCCCAAAATACATAAAGGGAGAAACCAATGGCCAAGGAAAGGAAAATAAAAATATTCCATCTTTTGGCAAAAAGGAAGCGTAATTTATAAAATAAATTCTTTTTTTCTTTCGGTGCCCTTTTTCTAAAGTCTAGTTTTTTTGGCTTTAAATTTATTCTTTTGGTTCTTCTTTTCATTCTTTAATATTATACTTTAATTCTTTTATGCTATAATTGTTTTGTGTCAAAGAGTGAAGATTCTTTTAATAATAAAATTTTGTTTTTAGCCTTGGCAGGAGTAGTCGGTTTTGCCGCTTTACTTTTGGGATATGCCGTTATTATAATTTTGTTGACGGCTTTTGGATTTTGAGAAGATTAATGAAGGAAAGAAATCTAAAGCATTTAATTAAACTTTACGCTATTGTTTTAATTGTTTGGGGTTTTTATCGTTTTCTTTTTAGATTTCCCGAGGAAATTGAAGAATTAATTTTAAAACCAATTTTATGGTTTGGGTCTCTATTTTATTTTCTTTGGAAAGAAAAAGCCAGTCTTTCCTCAGTTGGTTGGACAAACAAAAATTTTTTTAAAAGCTTGTATTTAGGAATAGGTCTTGGGATATTTTTTTCTATTGAAGGATTGCTTGCTCATACTCTTAAGTATCAAGGAATTTCTTTAGTTGAATTGTCCTATGCTTCTTCTTTGGTTTTTCTTGTTGCCTTAGGAGTTTCTTTTGTAACCGCCCTTGTGGAAGAAACAGTTTTTAGGGGGTATATTTTTTCAAGGCTTTGGCAAATTTTAAAAAATGAATGGATGGCAAATTTGATATCTGCTTTTGGTTGGTCTTTAGTCCATTTGCCAATTACGATTTTTGTCCTCCATTATGGTTTGTTGCAAATTTTTATTTATCTTTTTTTGGCCTTTATTTTTGGTATTGGTTCTGCTTTTCTTTTTGCAAGGACAGAAAACATTCTTTCTTCTGTTTTACTTCATGTTTTTTGGGGATGGCCAATAATACTTTTCAGATAAAAATAATTTTCGGAAAGGAGGTGAGAAAGTTTTAAATTGAAAAATGGTGATTAAAAAATTAAAAAATCTTTTTTTGGTCTTATTGTCATTAATTTTTGCTTTTGGGGTTTTATCAATTTCAGTTTGGAAGACTCGGGCTCAAACTTCAAGCAAAAGTTTTAAACTTGAAAAAATTGCTCTTGTTAGCGATGAGGGTATGGGTTTTGTCCCTTCTCCTTCGCCTGCGCCAAAGATTGATTATTATCTTCCCTACCCGGGAATTTTGCCTGATAACATTTTGTATCCCCTAAAGATGGTAAGAGACAGGATTTTACTTTTCTTAACTTTTGATCCAGTTAAAAAGGCAGAAAAACTGCTTCTTTTTGCCGATAAAAGAGTTAATGCGGCAAGAAGTTTAATTGAGGGGGGCAAAATAGAGTTAGGAATTTCCACCCTAACCAAAGCCGAAAAATATCTTGAAAGGGCAATTAATCAGGCAGAAGAGGCAAGAAAGGCGGGAAAGAATACTTTCCTTTTGGACGAAAAACTTGTCAAGGCAACGCTTAAGCATCAGGAAGTCTTAGGAGAAGTTTTGGAAAAAGTTCCTGAGGAGGCAAAAGCTTCAATTCAGGACGCTCTTTCTTATTCTCGTAAAGGTTATGAAACAGTAGTTAGGGTAATAGAACAGAAGGCGATTCGTGAACAGGAGAGAGAAGAAGAACAACAACAAAATCAAGGAGAAGAAAAACAAATAAGAGAAGAAGAGCAGGAAAGAGAAGGGCAAACGCCTACCATCCCTTCTTCTAACTTTCAAAGGAGGGGTCGATAAAAGACAGAATTTATTATTTGAATATAAGAATTGCCCATTAGCTGTTTTTTTGTCTTTCTTTATTTTTCTAAAAATTGCTACTATTTGATTTATTTTGATATTTTATTTTGGAGTTGACATACTGAATTTAGGGCTTGTATATTAGTATTTGCCCTAAAAATAGTGGTTGGTTATTAACAATGAAATGTCCTTATTGCGGATTTAGAGAAACAACGGTTTTAGAATCTCGAATTTCCGAGGATGGGGGCTCTTTAAGAAGAAGGAGAGAATGCTTAAGTTGCAAAAAGAGATTTACTACCTACGAAAGGGTTGAAAGGACTCTTTTGGTAATTAAAAAGGATGGTCGAAGGGAAGCATTTGATCGAGAAAAAATTAAAAAGGGGATTCTTTTGGCCTGTCATAAGAGACCCGTTTCTTTGGATTTGATTGAAAGCATAGTTGATGAGGTTGAGCAGGAACTTTTGAAAAAAGATTCGGCAGAAATTTCTTCAAAAACAATAGGAGATATTGTTTTGAAGAAATTGAAAAAGATTGATAAAGTTGCTTGGCTTAGATTTGCGAGTGTTTATTTAGATTTTTCTGATTTGGAAGATTTTGGGAAAGCGATTGGTAAAAAATTTTAAATTTTTAAAAGATGAAAGAAAAAGACAAAAATAAAAAAATTAGAAAAAATCTCAAAAAAGAAAAATACCATCTTGAAGATGTTTGGGAGATGGGTAGGAAAATTCCTCCGCCACCTGATGATTTACCAGAACCAAAACTTTCAGAAAACGCCTGTTATATTGCCAGAACCCGCTATGCCTTAAGGGATGAAAAAAGCGAGCCAATAGAATCGCCAAAGGAAATGTTCTGGCGAGTTGCCTATAATATTTCCCTTGCCGATTTACTTTATGGAGCCTCTTGGGAAGGAGTTTTAAAACAGGCGAAAATTTTTTATTATCTTATGTCTTCCCAAAAATTTCTTCCCAATACTCCTACTCTTCTTAACGCCGGAAAACCAAAACAGCAACTTTCTGCCTGTTTTGTTCTTCCGATTGAGGATTCGATGGAAAGCATTGGCAAAACGATGGTAGATATGATTTTGATCCATAAGTCAGGAGGGGGAACAGGTTTTTCTTTTTCTCGCCTAAGACCATATGGGGATATTATTCATTCTTCAAAAGGAACAACGGTTGGACCAGTTTCTTTTCTTCAAGCCTACAACGATGTTACCTCGCAAATTAAACAAGGAGGAGTTCGTCGCGGAGCCAACATGGGGATTCTTCACATAACCCATCCTGATATCTTGCGATTTATTGTGATGAAAGTTGATGAGTTTAATTTGACTAATTTTAATATCTCGGTGGCAGTTACAGAAGAATGGATGAGAAAAGTAGAAGAGGATAAAAAATTTGTTGATTCTGAACCAAATTGGGATGGAATTATCGAGGAGATTAAAAAAGCCCAACAAATTCGCGACGTCGATTTAAAGCTAAAGAAGACCGAAGAAGGGGTGGCAAAACTTTACGAAATTGCCCAGGCACAAGAAGAGGACGAAGGATATGAACTTATAAATCCCCGGACTAACCAGGTGGTGGGGAAACTAAACGCTTATAAAGTTTTTCTTCTCATAACTAAACTTGCTTGGCTTTATGGAGATCCAGGGATGATCTTTATTGATAGGATTAATAATTCGTTTGCCAACCCTACTCCTTTTTTGGGAGAAATTGAGGCTACTAATCCTTGTGGTGAACAGCCTCTTTTGCCTTATGATTCGTGTACTTTAGGTTCGATAAATGTAGGTAAATTTGTAAGTGGCAAAAAAATCGATTGGGAAAGCCTTGGAGAAGTAGTAAAAGAAGCAGTTCATTTTCTTGATAATGTTTTGGATATGAACCATTATCCTCTTTCAGAAATTAGAGAAATGACTGGCAAAATTAGAAGAATCGGTTTAGGGATAATGGGTTTTGCTGATTTTTTGGTTGAACTTGAAATTGGATATAACACTGAGGAAGGGCTTAAGATAGCCGAAGATTTAATGAGTTTTATTAAGAAAGAAGCAAGAAAGGCAAGTATAAATTTAGCTAAAAAAAGAGGAGTTTTTCCTGCGTGGAAGGGGTCAATTTATGATCCTAAAAGTCCTTATTTCTGCGGTGAAGAACTTAGATTAAGAAATGGGGCTTTAACTACAATTGCTCCTACCGGGACAATTTCTCTTTTGGCTGATTGTAATTCAGGCATTGAACCATTTTTTGCTATTTCTTATGTTAAAAATACCATTGAAGGAAAAAAACTTTTTGTTACTAATCCATTTTTTCTTAAAGTTGCTCAGGAAGAGGGGTTTTATTCAGAAAATCTTTTGGAAAAAATAGATAAAAATAATGGTTCGGTTAGAAACATTCCCGAAATTCCTGAAAAATGGCAAAAAGTTTTTGTCACCGCCAGAGAGATTTCTCCAGAATGGCATATTAAAATGCAAGCCGCTTTCCAAAAGCATGTTGATAATGCAATCTCAAAAACAATTAATTTTCCAAATGAGGCAACTGTTGAAGATGTTCGTCAGGCTTACTTTTTGGTTTACAGTCTAGGTTGTAAGGGAATAACAATTTATCGTGATGGTTCGCGGGTTAAACAAGTTTTGGAAGTTAAAAAAGAAAAATCTTACTTTGATCAGCTGCAGAAAGATTTAGTTTCTTCTCAAAATTTGCCTGGGCAAAATGGGGAATTAAGTCCTTTAAATGGGGAGAAAAACCCTGAATATAAAAATTTTTTTCAGGGAGCAATTAAGGCACCGGAAGAAGCCTGGGGGATGAGACTTAAGAAAAAAAGCGATGTTGGTAATGTTTATACTGCCGTTTTTAGAAACAAGGAAGGAAGGCCAATTGAGGTATTTGTTACTGTTGGGAAATCAGGAGGATATGTTGCCGGGGCGGCGGAGGTAACTGGTCGGTTAGCCTCTCTTGCCTTAAAACATGGGGCAAGCCTTGGTGAGGTTGCCTCAGAACTTATCGGGATTTCCTGCGGGACTCCTTATGGATTTGGCCCAAATGCCGTCCTTTCTATGTTTGATGCGGTTGGTAAATCTCTTTTTGAAATTTCCCAAAATAGACAACTTTCTTTGATAGAGGAAAATCAACCAGTTCTTCCTCCAAGCGACAAAAAAGAGGATCATTTTCTTTATAAAGAAAAAGAATCGAGTTTATTTGCTTCTTGCCCAGATTGTGGAGCGAAGTTGGTAATGATTGAGGGTTGCGTTAAGTGTTTAAACCCTTTATGCGGTTATTCAAGATGTTGATTTAAAAGATGGCAATTTATACAAAAAGAGGAGATAAAGGGGAGACAGAGCTTATTTTTGGGAGAAAAAAAATTTTGAAATCAGACCCACGAATTTCTATTTTAGGGACGATTGATGAACTAAACTCCCATTTAGGTTTAGTTTTTTCTCTTTTGAAGGATAAAGAAGTTAAAAAAATTCTTGAAGAGATTCAGGGAACTCTTTTTGAAATTTCCTCAGAAATTGCCGGGGGGGAAAATAGGAATTTTTATTTAAAAGGAATAAAGATTAAAAATCTTGAAAGGTTAATTGACAGGTTTTCTAAAAATTTGCCTCCTTTGAAAAATTTTATTTTTCCAGGGGGAGGTCAAACCGCTGCCGAGGTTCATATTGCGCGGGCGGTTTGCCGAAGACTTGAACGAGAATTATTTTCTATAAATAAATTAAATCCTAATATTGGTGCTTATTTTAATCGGCTTTCTGATTTTTTGTTTGTTTTGGCTCGTTTTATAAATCAAAAGGAGGGGATATCAGAAAAGATCTGGCGTGTTTTTAGAAAAAAATCTTTCCTTTTGTAAATTTTTTGTCTCCAAATCTATTTAAAATCTTTTTAATTTGTTATAATAGGGGCGATATGACTAATTCACCAGAAGTAGAAAGAGACCTTATTTGCAACGGAGGAGAAATTGTAGGAGAAATTCCCAAAACTCCTGCCGAAGAAAGTGGATTGGTAGAAAGAGTTGGGGAACCAACTGATTTGGTTGGTAATATTAAAAATGTAGTTTTACCTACTAAGGCTACCCCTTCTCAAAGGGGATCAATTGTTTTGCCTCTAACCCGTGATGATTTTTTGAATCCTGACAATTGGAAAAAACCGATTGATTCTGCTATTGTCTGGCTTTTAACTTGGGTAAAACGGATCATTAAGATGTATCCCAAAGGAACAGTTTTTGAGGGGCAAAAGATTTGAATTTATCTTGGGATTTTAAAATGAATATAGACCCTTTTTCTATAATCTGGACAATTTTCCTTTTTTCTCTTCTTTTTTTAGGGATATTTCTTTTTTTGTTTTTTCTAGGTTATACCCTTTTAACCTGGTGGCGGTATAAAGACAGAGAAAAAAAATCTTTAGAATATGTTTTGCTTCAGGTTGCCTTACCTTACGGAAATGAGATAAAAATAGATGCCGCCGAGCAGATGTTTTCTTCTTTATATTCAATTAAAAAAGGAGGTTGGTTTTCTTTTCTTAGGCCTCAAGAACATTTAACCCTGGAAATTGTTGCTTTGCCTGAGGATATTCGTTTTTATGTTTCCTGCCACCGAAAACTTAAAGATTTGGTAGAAAAACAGATTCACGGTGCTTATCCCGATGCGGAAATAAAAGAAGTTTATGAATATAATATTTTTTCAGAGAAGGGGAAAGTTGCTTATGCTTTATTAGGGCTTCGCTCCGCTCCTTTTTATCCAATCAAGGTTTATAAAGATTTGCCAACCGATCCCTTGTCGCTTATTACTTCGGCTTTGGCAAAAATGCAGCCAGGCGAAGGAGCGGCAATTCAAATTTTGATTTCTCCTGCTTCCGGAAAATGGCGAGCAGCGGGGAGAAAATTTATTTCTAAAACAAAAAAACAAGAGGCAGATCCGGAAAAAGCAAGATTTTCCGTAGATGCCAAAACTCTTGAGGCAATTGAGAATAAATGTTCAAAGCCTGGTTTTGAAACTCAAATTAGGATTGTCGTTTGTTCTTCTTCTGAAGAAGAGGCAAAGGCCCATCTTGCAAACATTAAAAGTGCTTTTGAACAATTTTCTTCAGATTTAAATGGATTTAAGAAAAAACGGATTTTTTTAAAAAGTGCTTTTATGACCGATTTTATTTATCGCTATCAACCAATGATTCGCTTTGGCAATCAGACTATTTTAAGTTCCGAAGAGTTGGCGACAATTTTTCATTTCCCAAATAAACAGGTAGAAACTCCTCACATTTTTTGGATTTACGCCAAAAAGGCGCCAGCACCAGAGAGAATTCCTACTTCAGGTCTTTATCTTGGCAAAGCAGTTTACCGGGGGATAGAAAGGCCAGTTTACATAAGGGATAAAGACCGAAGGCAGCATGTTTATATTATTGGTAAAACAGGGACGGGGAAATCTCATCTTTTAAAGGATATGATTCTTCAAGATATCAAAGAAGGAAAAGGGGTTTGTTTTATTGATCCCCATGATACGATTGATTTAATTTTGCCTTTAATTCCTCCTGAACGAGTTGATGATGTTATTTATTTTGATCCCTGCGATTATGATCGCCCAATGGGATTAAATCTTCTTGAAGCCTATACTGAGGAGCAACAACATTTCATTGCGACTTCAATTATAGGGCTTATGTATAAACTTTACGATCCTTATAAAACGGGGATTATTGGTCCAAGATTTGAGCATGCCATAAGAAATGCTATGTTGACGGTAATGGCTGAGCCAGGAAATACTTTTGTTGAGGTTGTTCGCTGTTTAACTGATTCTTCTTTTGTTCAGGAGCTTTTACCAAAAGTAAAAGATCCAATTGTCCGAAGATATTGGACAGATCAAATTGCCCAAACTTCAGATTTTCATAAATCTGAAGTCTTAGATTATATAGTTTCAAAATTTGGTCGTTTTGTTACCAATAAAATGATGAGAAATATTATTGGTCAGTCAAAATCCGCTTTTAATTTTCGCGAAGTTATGGATCAGGGGAAGATTTTATTTATTAGTTTGGCTAAAGGGAGAATTGGCGAGGAAAATTCAAATTTTTTGGGATTAGTTTTAATTCCCAAAATTTTGGTAGCGGCAATGAGCCGGCAGGATTTGCCTTTAGAAAAAAGACGAGATTTTTATCTTTATGTTGACGAATTTCAAAATTTTGCGACACCAGATTTTGCTACTATGCTTTCCGAAGCACGAAAGTTTAGGCTTAATATTACCGTGGCTAATCAATTTATTGGTCAACTTGATGAGGAAATTAAAAATGCCATTTTTGGGAATATTGGGACCTTAATTGCTTTTCGCGTAGGAGTTCAAGACGCTTCCTATCTTCAGCATGAATTCCAGCCAACCTTTTCCGAATCGGATCTTATTAATATTGATAGATTTAATGTTTATATAAAAACAATTGTTGACAACGAACCCGTTCCTCCTTTTTCTGTAGATTTAACAAGAGATTTATCCGAAGAGGAAAAAATTAAAAACCCAAGAATAGCAGAGATAATTAAGGAGATGTCGAGGCTTAAATATGGGAGGGATAAAGAAGAGGTAGAGGCAGAGATTGAAAAAAGGGCCAGGCTTTAAAAAATCAAATTAAAAGTGTTATAATATTTTTACTTTTGGAGATTTTCCTGCGACTGTTTATAAAATATTGCTTTTATAAGAGTAAAAGGGGTCGGTAGCTAAGCGTTTAGAGTGGCACTTCTGTGGCAAAGGGGCACATAGCTCAATGGCAGAGCACCACTCTTATAAAGTGGGGGTTCTAGGTTCGAATCCTAGTGTGCCCACAAATTTACCCATTTGATATCTTAAGTTATGCTTACTATAAATTGGATGGTGGTGGTTTAAATTCATTTTTATTTACCAGGTTTTTGGAGGAGTTTTTTAAAGTTCCTCAAGTTTTAGTTTTTCTATTTCTTTTTCTCCTTTGATAAATTGAAGATATCTTTCGGTAGTGGAAAGTCTTTTATGGCCAGCCAATTTCTGAAGGACGACTGGTGAGGTTCCTTTTATTAAGTGATGGACTAACCAAGTAGTTCTTAAATCATTAACCTTGGCTTTTTCAATTCCTGCTTCTTTGAAATAACGATTGATTGCCGCCCGAATATTTCTTATTAAAAGGGGTCTGCCGGTTTTAGTAAGAAAGAGAAATTTGCTTTTTTTCTTTGGTCTTTCCAAAAGATAGCGTTCAATGGCTTTTTTGGCGCTTTCGTTTAAAGGGACGATTCTTGCTGGTTGGGACTCATAGGCTTCGATAAACATTTCTTTTTCTTTAATATCTGAGATTTTTAGTCTTGAGACCTCGCCAATTCTTATTCCGGTTTGGAGCATAAGTTCTATTATGGCTGCCATTCGGCTATCATTTCTACAAGCATCTCTTAAGGCCCGATATTCTAATTTTGAAAGAATTCTGGGAAGTTCTGGTTGATATTTTGGGTGAGAGACTAAAGAGGCTGGATTTCCGTTTGCAATTCCTTGCTCTCCAAGAAATTTAAAAAAGGATTTTAAGGCATTTAGTTTTCGCGAGACCGATTTTAAATCGTAATTTTTCTGGATTAGATCTTCTTTAAATCCTTCAAGATCTTCTTTCTTCACTGAGTTTACCTGGCTAATTCCTTTTTCCTCCAAAAAAGAAATTAGCTGTTTAATATCCTTTTTATATGCTAAGATAGTAGAAATTGAGCGGCGTTGTTTTTTAAGATGCTCTAAGAATTTTTCCAAATAAAAAGCAATTTCGTTTTGGGACATAATAGAGTTATAATATCATTTCGAAGGTTATGTGTCAACATGAGAAAGAAACTGATTTTAATAATTCTTTTTATTGTTAGTTTATATCTTATAGTATATTCGGTAAAAGATATTTTGGGGATTTTGAAGAAGAAGGAAGAAATAAAAAAAGAACAGTTAAAATTAGAGCGGTTAAAAGCAAAAAACGAAGAATTAAAAAAACAACTTGAGTACGTTAAGACTCCGGAATTTATAGAAAAGGAGGCAAGAGAAAAATTAAATTTAGCCCGCCCAGGAGAGGTGGTGGTTATTCTTCCGGAGAATGTTTCAGAAATAGTAGATATCGGCAAAGAACAAAAACCTTCTAAAGAGGAAAAGCCAAATTGGAAAAAGTGGCTTAATCTTTTTTTCCCTTTCTGAATTTGTCAATTTTTTGTACAGGTCACAGACTTTTTAGACATTCCTCCTTTACATTTCTACCCGAAAGGTGGAAACCTACACTACAACTCAAAAACCCTAAAAACCGGTGATGTTCTCCTTTTCCAATCCGTAACTTCAGAACCTGCAGAACCTACTTGCTGAACGATTAAATATTCTTCTTTCAATCTACCTATCTCTCCTTCAACAGTGGGATAAACAATTAAATCCTCCTGAGGGTAAACATCTTGATAGTTTGAATACCCATCTATAAATTTAATTGGAGACCTTATTGCTTCCTTTACTGCCCTTTTCAAACCTTCCAAAAATCTGCTCTACTTATTTGATCTTCAGGAACTACCGACAATTCCCATGCAGAGAATCCCCACCAAACACTAATACCCTCCCTTTTTCATTAGTTATTACGACTAAAAAGGACTTCTAAAGCCCTCTTTCGCCCCCCCTAAGCTCTTCCCTAAACTTTTCCGTTTTCTCTTGATCTTGAGGATCAGGAACTTCTAAGCTCGTATAAGATCTCCCAAAAAATAACCATACCTTCCTTTTTCCCTCTCCTTTATTTAGGCTCAGCTCCCGTTGCCTCTTTACCTGTTATTAAAACCCAAATTAACCAAAACACCAGTAATGCCTGTCTTTTCAAGATTTTCAAGAAGAGTTTTAAGAAAAGTGCCCAGATCTACCTCTCCTCCTAAGTCATTTTCTATCTCTTTGCTCGTCATATTCTTTTCAATCATAACGAATAAACCTCCTATCTTAAAAAAAATCGTCCCGGAGCTCTGTCAAAGGGAATATCTTCTTTAATTCTTCCCGGTATTTTATCGTTGATATCCAAAAGTTCCTGGTAAAGTGTTTCTAGTTTTTCCTTGGGTATTTCCTTTTTCATTTTTAACCAGGTTGACTGCTCGGAAAAATTCAACTGACGCCAGTTAGAACTACTTGAAGAAAAAGAAAAATAATTGGCTTTTAAAAGAGAAACTATTGTTAAGGCGTAGCTTAGTTTTCGCGCTTCATCCCAACTGATTTCCTTTTTATCTTTTAGTAAGATAGTTTGGTTTTCTGCCCAAATATAAGCTTTTTGCCAGCCTAAATAACCATCAGGAGATAAAGAGGCCAAATAAATCTCGTCAACTTCATTGTTAACCTTAGGAGGAGCGTATAAAACAACCGCATTCTCGACATTAAAAAGTCCAAGAAAAATTAAAAATATTGCGGTGGTGCCAATTTCAAAGAGAAGCCATTTTTTATTTGAATAATGTCTAAGAATTAAAATTACTACCATTGCCACCAACCAAAATAAAAAAACAGCCCCGAAAATACGAGCCACAGTCAAGCCATGGTAAAACTGATAAAGAAAAAGGCGCCGAAAAACAGAAATAATTAACAAGGTAAGCTCAGTTAAAAGGAGCAAGTTAAGCTTTAAGCGACCAAAAAGTAAACTTGTCCGTACCAAAACATAGACGATAAAAGAGGCAAAAATTAACTCCATAAACCCGCGACTCACATACTCAGAATAGGTTTTTACTCCATATTGGATGAGCTTAGTTTCCTCAACCGGAAAAAAAAGATAGCGAAACTGAACTCCCAAAAACCAACCTAAAACAATAATTGTTAAGCCAACCACAACTCCAATTTCCAAAAGCCATCTTTTGTTTTCTTTCCTTCCCCTTTTGGGGAAAGAAATTTTTTCTTCAATCTTCATATTTAGGAGGGGCAAAAGAAGAAACAACCAAGCAAAAGTTACTCCCAACCTTTTTAGAAAAACAGAAAATCCCCCCCTCCAAAAGTCTTTAAAAAATTTGGCAAAAATAGGATCTGCCTGATTAAATAAAAGCAAAAGAATAGCAACAAACGGAAAAGCAATCAACAAACCACTAAAAATAGAAAGGCTAAACTTTAGCCAGTGGTTTTCTTTTTTTATCTTTTGCCGCAACCTATCTTTCTGGTAAAAAAGAGCGCTTAAAAATGCTTTTCCTAAACTAAAGGGTAAAAAAATGATTTGAAAAAAGGAGTAAAGTTTGGGGGTAGTTTGAACGTAATCATTTATTGCCAAAAAAGTAAACCCAACACTTGCCCAAGAAAGAATTCTGCCAACAAAAGCTCTGTCACCACGAAAAGTTGCCAACCAAGAGAGAAAAATCGCCAGAAAGGAAAAAACTAAACCCTCGCCGTGCTTTTGCCGAAAGATTCTCTTACTAAAACCAAGTATTAAGAAAAAATTAAAACCAGTGAAAAAAACGGCAAAACCTAAAGAACCAGCACTAAAAGATGAAGAAAGTTTCTCAAAGAAAAGGCAGTGGAAAAAAATCAGAAATAAAATAATTGCTAAAATTTGCCCCATTTGGGTAGTTTGATTTTATTATATCAGCTTGGCCTCTTTTGTCAAGTTACTGTTCTGGTCCACTACATCCCGTACACTTTTCCTTTTCAGAACCATAAATTTTAACCATTCATTTTCATTAGTCAACCCTTGTCAACTCTTTAGGGCTTTCCAAGAATGGCTTTCTAAGTCATAGATGTGGGTATTTTTTTCTTCTTCTTGATTCGCAAAAGTATTATGTTCACAAAGATACACTACTCTGCCATTTTTGGTTGCTGGAAGAACAAAAATCGGGTCACCATAGTCGTTTTCCAAATCCCAAGGATCTTTATTAGGATCTTGGATAAAATCTATTCCTTGCTGAGGTAATAAAATAGCGCCATCTAGAGGGGAATTAGGGTCAATAAGGCGAGTTAAAAGATGAAGGTTGCCATCTTTATCGACAACAATCTCTTTTGAAACACCTTCATTTCTTTCGCGATTAATTATATATCCAGTTATAAAACCTCTGTTTGTCCAAGAAGCTAGATATTCCCACCATACAGATTCTAATCTATCATGCTGAGCAATTTGTCTATCAGTTAATTGATTCCAACCAGTAATTAACGCATCTGAACAAGAAGAACCAACTTTATTAACTCCCAAATCCCCTTCTGGACTTATTAGAGTTGGTTCTTCTGTTGGTGGCAAAATCGGTTGTTCTCCTAACTGGGGAGAAACACGTTTAGATAATAATACTCCTGCTCCTGCGGCTGCTCCTGCTAATTTTAAAAACTCTCTCCTAGTTAGTCTTTCTTTATCCATCTTCCCCCCCTTTTTTAATTTAGTCTAATTTACCACAAAAATATTTTTTTGT
>CAZAPL010000014.1:0-35081 GCA_964487495.1 uncultured Gammaproteobacteria bacterium
TACCGATTAATTTTCTGATAACCAAAAGTCCCTGTAAAGATAAAACCGGGTCGGCCAACAAATAGGCCATCAGAGGTCCTTTGCTCATCCCCAGCTTCATAAAATTCTCGGCAATAGGAACTTCAACCAGAGCCGGAAAATAAGCCAAGGCCCCAAACATCACCGCCACAAAATTAGTCAGTAAATTGTTGCTTTGGGTAAGTTTTTCGAATTGTTCTTTGGGAATCAAATGAGTAATTGCCGAGGCTAAAAATACGCCAATCAAAAGCAAAGGAATTATTTGAGAAATAAACTTAATTGTTTCCTCCCACCAAGCAACCCTTCTTGTTTTTGACAACCAGAAAAAAGTCATTAAAATCTGAAGTAAAATCAATGGAAAAATCAAAACATAACGCAAGTTTTGGCCGATTGGCGCCGTTCCTACTACCAAAATAGCCACCAGTCCTCCCCAAAAATAAAAAGATTTTTTGCCCTCAAGTTTATCTAAATCTTGAGTGACTGTCTGAATTTCTCCCTTTTCTCGACCATCACCAAAAACTCCCTCCATTATCAGACCAACCAAAATCGCAAAAGAAACGGACAAAATAAATCTTACTAAGCTAAAATCCCAACCTAATCTCTGACCAGTTAAAATTAAGGCAACAATATTAAAAGCTGGACCAGCATAAAGTAGAGTAGTAGCAATTCCCAAACCTGCTCCTTTTTTCCAAATTCCGGCAAATAAGGGCAAAATCGTACAGGAACAAACTTCAATTAAAAAACCGGCAGTAACGGCAATTAAATAGGCCAGCCATTTTTTTGTTTTTCCCGAAAGATATTTTAAAACCTGTTGGGAGTCAATAAGAGAGTTAATTGCGCCGGCAATAAAAAAGGCAGGAACCAAACAAAATAAAACATGGACAGATAAATAATCAACCAAGCCAAGCCAACCCTGATAAACGGCCTTACCTATTAAATTTTGAACCTTTTCTGAGGCAAAAAAATTACTGATTGGTCTTCCCCAAAGATAAATCACTAAATAAGCTCCAGCCAAAAGGCCAATTACCCAATTTTTTTTCAAAAAAGAGACTAACTTATTCATTGCTTTCTTGAATTAATTTTTTAATTTCCTCAATATCCGGAGTAAATCCTACCATTTCCGGCTTGCCATCTACCGCCAAGACTGGCGACTGCATTACTCCCATTTCAATAATTTTTTGGATTCCCTCCTCGCCAGTAAGATACTCTACCTCTTCTTCTATTCCCAATTCTTCCACTGCTTTTTTAGTTAACTCATATAAATTTTTACAAGTTGGACACCCAGAACCTAAAACTTGAATTTTCATTTTTCCTCCCTTCTTAAAATTTTAAAAATTAAATCAGCTAAAAATTCACCGTTTTTAGTTAAAGAGTAATAAACTTTCACTCCTTTCTTCTTGCTTTTTACCAACCCCAAATCTTTCAAATCCCGCAAATGATGAGAAACAAGACTTTGGGATAAAAGCAAATCTTTTTCCAGCTCGCAAACACAATGAGATTTTCTTGCCAAAATACAAAAAATTTTTAAGCGATTTTCCTCAACTAATTTTTTAAGTAAGGCAGAAATTTTTTGGATTTTTCTAAATCCCCCTTGCGACCGACACCCGCAAATATATGAACTCATATTCATATATTTTATTAATTAGACTTTATTTGTCAAGAGGAAAAGCAAAAGAGGATTTTAGTGCTGGTTTTTTCAATTCTGATTGTCTTACCTTTAATGATTGCCTGAATGATTTTTTTATAATCACCGTCTAAAATTCTGGCAAAAATTAGTTGAAAAATTTCATTTTTTCGACTGCTTGAGTTTGTTCCAATCCATCAATTTCATGAAATTTCGGGAGTCTTCAGTTCATTTGGCAACAAAACTCCTCTAAAATCCTCAATCTCTTCTTCCAAAAATTTGTTCCAAAGATTCGGTACTTTTTATTGCAAAGCAAAAAGCTCTGCTTATGCTCCAGCATAATGGTACCAAAGTTCGCCAATATTATTTATTTTTATAAATTATAAAAAAATTGATATTCAAAATTCCCTAATTGCTTTTTTAAAATACTGTTAAGAAATTTCAAAGAGAGACAAGATCACCTTCTAAGGTCGCCCAGAAGACTTCAAGTTCTTTCAGGGGGCGGTGGCAAAACCGCAGGACAAAAAATTCGGCAAGAGATTGTAATCAAAGCGATTTTTTGGGGACGGCGACACCAAAAAATTATCTCTTTGGAGATTGTTTCTTTCGCCTTGCCTTCCCCCCAGTCCCAACCTTGCGGCGCTCACGAACCCGTGAATCACAAGTTAAAAGCTTTTGTTTCTTTAAAATTGACCTGAAGCTTTGAGGATCGACTAAAGCCAAGGCCCGCGAAAGACCATGAACTACGGCTTGAAGTTGCCCAGACTTTCCCCCTCCTTCAACCTTAATAGTGGCATAATATTTCCCCAAAGTATTAGTTAACGCAAAAGGTTTAGAATAGAAAATTTTTGCCACCTCTCCAGAAAAATACTCCTCAATTGGCAAATCGTTAACCAAAGTTTTACCTTCTCCTTCAAAAAGCCTCACCCGGGCAACGGCTTCTTTTCGCCGCCCAACTGCAAAAATATATTTTTGTTTTTCCTCTTCTTTCTTTTTCCTTGGCATATTTTTAACTAGTTTCAAATTTGTCCTTATAGGGATGTTCTTCCTTCGGAAAAACAAACAATCTCCTAAGCCTTTTCTCCCTTAGTTTGTTTTTAGGAAGCATCCCTGAAACGGCATGGATTATAAGTCTTTCAGGATGAGTTTTACGAACTTCTTTTAAAGAAATCGCTTTAAGCCCGCCTGGATACCCAGAATGACGAAAATATATTTTTTCTTCTTCTTTCTTGCCGGAAACTTTAACTTGAGAAGCATTTATAACCACAACGTAATCTCCACAATCTAAATAGGGGACAAAATAAGGTTTATTCTTCCCAATTAAAAGTTCGGCAATCCTTGTTGAGATTCTCCCAAGAATTTCTCCTTTAGCATCAACTAAATGCCACTGACGTTTAATATCTTTTTCTTTAGTCGCATAAGTTTTCATTTTATTTTCTCTTTTTCGCCTTTTTTCCTTCTTTTAAAGAAGAATTATCTTCTCTTTCTTCATCCTTTATCTTTTCTTCCTGTAATTTTAAATTTTTGTCCCCTAACATCTCTTCTTGAGATTCTAACAACTTTAATTTAACTACCATTGCCTGATCTCCCCTTCTTCTTCCTATTCTCAAAATTCTTGTAAATCCTCCTTGGCGATTTTCAAACCGTGGGGCAATTTCTTCAATTAATTTGGAAACGACCTCTTTATTTTGCAAAAAAGCCAATAAAAGCCGCCGCGCTGCCAGTGTTTTTTGTTTCGCGCGGCTAATTAACTTTTCAACCAAACCCCTAATCGCTTTAGCCTTTGCCTCCGTAGTTTTAATCTCACCGTGAATAATAAGAGAAGAAATCAGGCTTTTAAAAAGGGCCTTCCTCTCATTGTAACTCCGCCCTAATTTCCTACCAAAAACACGATGTCTCATTTTGACGATAATCTAGCCCCTTTTTCCAAAAGAGCGGCTTCAACAATTTTAACTGATTTTGCTCCCAAATTTTTAACTTTAGAAATGTCTTCTTTCGATAAAGAAACTAAATCTTTAACAGTTTTGTAGCCGGCCTTTTCCAAAGCATTAACAATTCTAATAGGAAGATTCAACTCATCAATCGCAAGATTTAACACACTTGCGGGAATTTCAGGTTTGCCCTTTCCCTCAGAAGTGAGGCTTTTCGGTTCAACAATCTGCCCAAAATAAGAAACAAGAATTTTTGCCGCTTCCTTAACTGCCTCTGACGGAGAAATTGTCCCATCGGTCAAAACTTCTAAAATTAACTTATCAAAATTAGTCATTCTACCAACCCTAGTAGCCTCAACCCGCCAATTTACGCGTAAAACCGGCGAAAAAACTGCATCAAGAGGAATCACCCCTAAAACTTCTGACTTTCTTTCTTCAGACGGAGAATAACCATAACCCCTTTCAACTGTCATTTCTACCGAAATCTTTGATTTTTTATCAGCTAAATTCCCCAATACTAAATCTTTATTTACAATTTCAACATCCGGAGGAGTTTCAATTTGGGAAGCCTTAATTTCTCCCGGACCTGTGGCCTCAAGATAAATTTTAGTATCCTTTTCCCCTTTATAGCGAATCCTTAACTTTTTAATATTTAAAATAAACTCCACTACATCTTCTTTAAGGCCAGCAATAGTAGTAAATTGATGAGGAACTCCTTCTATTTTAACAAAAGTCACCGCCGCCCCAGGTAAAGAGGACAAAAGAACTCTCCTTAAGGCATTACCCAAAGTTGTTCCATACCCCTGATCTAAAGGCTCAAAAATAAATATTCCCTCTGTCTGGGTTTCTTTTTCTGTCTTAATTTGAAAAAAAGGCTCTTTCATTTCCCTTCTGTTTTTAAAATTATCTTGAATAATATTCTACTATTAACTGTTCTGATATTTCACCTCCTATCTCTTCTCTTTCTGGTATTTTCTTAATTTTTCCTACGGCTCCTTCTCTTTC
Organism: uncultured Gammaproteobacteria bacterium; assembly: GCA_964487495.1. Lineage (GTDB taxonomy): Bacteria > Patescibacteriota > Microgenomatia > CAYGWK01 > CAYGWK01 > CAZAPL01. The sequence goes on from CAZAPL010000014.1 coordinate 4,579, forward strand.
AAGCCATGAAGGTATTATAACATTTTTTTGCGATAAAATCTCGCTTATTTCTTTAATTTTAAGTGCTTCTGGAGAAAGGGCAATTACCTCTCCTATTTTAACCTGATAAGAAGGAATATTAACCTTCTTTCCATTAACTAAGACGTGACCATGAGAGACTAACTGTCTTGCCAAAGAACGCGAAGGGGCAAATCCCAATCTATAAACAACATTATCTAATCTTCTTTCCAACAAACGCAAAAGTTCTGTTCCTGTTTCTCCTTTAATTTTTCTTGCTTTTTCAAAATACCTTTTAAATTGTTTCTCTAAGACTCCATACATCCTTTTAACCTTCTGTTTCTCCCTTAATTGCATTCCATAGTCAGATAATCTCCTGGGAATTTTCGTCCCCCTAACTCCAGGAGGAACTGCCCCTTTTCTTTCAATAGGACATTTTGGGGAAAGACATCTTTTCCCTTTCAAAAAAAGTTTTGTCCCTTCTCGGCGACAAATTCTACATTTTGCATCTAAATATCTTGCCATTTATTTATTTTAATTCCTCTTTTAAAAACCTCATAATAATTTTGCTACACTCTTCTTTTTTTCTTTGGTCTTGTCCCATTATGAGGAATAGGAGTAATATCGGCAATCAAATTCATTTTAAGTCCTACTGCCCGAATAGCTCTTAAAGCCGCATCTCTACCTGGCCCCGGCCCCTTAAGATAAACCTCAACTTCTTTTATCCCCATATCTTTAATTCGCCGCGCCAGTCTTTCAACCGTCGTGGTTGCCGCATAGGGAGTCGATTTCCGTGTCCCTTTAAAACCGGCGCTTCCGGCACTTTCCCAGGCAATAGTATTTCCCATTAAATCACAAGCCGTCACTAAAGTATTATTAAAAGTGGCGGTTACAAAGATTTTTGCCTGGGTAATTGATTCTCTTTTGGTTTTAGCTTTTTCAGATTTCTTCTTTTTCTTCATATCTTTTCTCTAACTTTACTTTTAAGTTTTTTTCTTTTGGGCCGCCTCCATTTTAGCCAAGGCTTCTTTTCTCATTGCCCCAATAGTCACTCTTTTACCTCTCTTGGTTCGGGCGTTACTTCTCGTTCTTTGGCCACGAACCGGGAGATTCCTCGCATGTCTTATTCCCCGATAAGTTCCTATTTCCTTTAATCTTTTTATATTCTCGCTAACTTCCTTACGCAGTTCTCCCTCAATCTTAAAATTTTCAAGAACTTTAGAAATTCTTGCTATTTCTTCATCAGTTAATTCTTTGGCTCTTTTTGATTTTTCAACTTTTGCCTTTTCTAAAATTTCCCAAACGTTTTTTCTCCCTATTCCGTAAATATAGGTTAAAGAAATCCAAACCGGTTTTTCTGAGGGTATTTCTACTCCAGCAATCCTCATAAAAATTCTCCTTATCCTTGTTTCTGTTTATGACGAGGATCGGAACAAATAACAAACAGCGCTCCTCGCCGTTTAACAATTTTACAGTTTCTGCAACGTTTTTTAATTGATGAACAAACTTTCATTTGTATTTAAAAATTATCCTTCCTTTCGTCTCATCATAAGGTGTTACCTCAACCTTAACTTTATCTCCAGGGAAAACTTTAATATAATTCATCCTCATTTTCCCGGAAAGATGGCAAAGTAAAATTCTCCCATCAGCAATTTTCACCCTAAAAAGGGTATTTGGCAATGCCTCAGTTACTTCGCCGTCGTATTCTATGGTTCCTTGATGCATCATCGCGTCAAAACTAAAAAACCAGAATCAACTATTGCTACTGTCTCTTCAAAAAGTGCTGATATTTTACCATCTTTAGTCTTAATTGTCCACCCATCGCAAGATAAAACCACCTCAGGCAAACCTAAATTATAAATAACTTCAATTGCCAAGGTCATTCCTTTCTTAAGTAAAGGGGTATTTTCTATTTCCCCTTCCAAAAAACAAGGAATTTGAGGTTCCTCATGAAGTTTCCTCCCAATTCCATGTCCGGTTAAAGAATAAACAGGAGAAAATCCTGCTTTCTTAATATTTTCTTCAATAGTTTTACTTATCTCTCCTAGATAATTTCCAGGCTTTGCCTTGGCGATTGCTTTCTCAAGCGCCTTTCTTCCTACTTCTAAAAACTTAGATTTCTCATTTCTTTTCTGGGATTTTTGGTCCCCAACTAAAACCGTTTCTGCCATATCGGTATGAAAACCTTGATAATAAATCCCTATATCTACTCCAACAACATCTCCATCGCTAATTTTTTTATCTCCGGGAATTCCATGAACCACCTCATCATTTAAAGTGATACAAGTTGACCACTGATAACCAGGAACCATCTTGAATGATGGTCTGCCCCCAAATTCTAAAATTTTTTTCTCTGCTAATTGATCAAGCGCTAAAGTAGTCACTCCAGGCTTTAAATTTTCCAAAATAGCATCTAAAATTCTTCTAAGTCTCTTCCCCCCCTCGCTCATTATTTCAATTTCTCTTTTGCTTTTAATAGTAATCATTTAGAAAGCCTCCTTAAAATATCTTGAAAAATTTCTTCAATTGGCCGACCACCATCTATTTCTTCTAAAATTTTCTCTTTTTTAAATTCCTCAATTAATGGTCTTTCTTCCTTATAATAATTTTCAAGTCTTTTCTTTATTAAAACGGGTGTATCATCCTGCCGCCTAATTAATTTAATATGACAAAAATCGCAAAGTTCATCTTTTTTTGGTGGTTTAGTCAAAAGATTAAATTCACTTTTACAATTAGGGCAAATTCGCCTTGATAAAAGTCTTTTCAAGGATACTTCAGGTTTTAATTTTAGATAAATTACCTTGTCAATCTTTAAATTTTTCAAATTTAAAAGATCCTTCAAAATTTTATACTGCCTTAGAGTTCGGGGGAAGCCATCAAAAATTATCCCCTTTTTGACATCAATTTCCCCAAGCCACTTAGTAAGAATTTTCTTCATTAAAATATTAGGAACCAACGCTCCCTTTTTATTTATTATCAAAGAAATCTTTTCCCCCAAAAGAGAATTTTCTTTAGCTCTTTCCCTCAAAATACTTCCTGCCTCAAAATACTCAAGGTTAAGTTTTCTAACCAAAAGTTTGGCTTGAGTTCCTTTCCCTGAACCTGGTGACCCAAAAATAATAAGATTCATATTAAAATCTCTCTAAAAATTTCTCATAACCACGCATTCGTATCATATTTTCAACAATCTTAACCGTCTCCAAAACTACAGAAACAACAATTAAAATCCCTGTTCCCCCAATAGTTAAAGTAGTTACCCCGGTAATTTTTTGGGCAATAGAAGGAAGAATCGCCACCAATCCCAAAAAAATTGCTCCTGCAAGGGTAATCCTTGTCAAAATCCAATTTAAAAAATCAGCCGTCGGAGGACCGGGACGAATTCCAGGGATAAAACCTCCATATTTTTTAATCTCATCAGCAATCTTTGAGGGATTGAAAATAACCGCAGTATAAAAATAAGTAAATCCAACCACTAAAAGAAAATAAAATATATTATAAGTTATTCCTTGGGGATTAAAAAGATCTGCCAAAAAACGGAAAAAAGAAGAAATATTCTTATCGGGAATCTGCTCCAAAAATCTACCAACCATCGAAGGAATTAAAACTAAAGAAACAGCAAAAATAATAGGAATTACTCCCGCCTGGTTAATTCTTAAAGGTAAATAATTAGCCTGACCGCCGTAAATTCTTCCGCCTTTTATTCTTCGGGCATATTCAATGCGAATTTGCCGCGCCGCCTCATTAACTACAGTAATTGCTCCAATTACCAAAACCGCCATAAAAGTAAAAACAAAAACATTGAAAAAATTTTGAACTTCCAAAGTAGCCAATGTCTGACCAATAGCCACAGGAAAACGACCCACAATTCCCGCAAAAATAAGAAGAGAAATCCCATTGCCAATTCCATTCTCAGAAATAAGTTCTCCCAACCACATTAAAAAAATTGTCCCGCAGGTCATTGTTGCTACTAACGAAAAAAGAGAAAGGGGAGAAAGACTACTTATTATTCCTTCATTTTTTAAAAGTACGTACATTCCAAAAGATTGAATTGCCGCCAACGGAACAGTTAAAATTCTGGTATATTGATTAATTTTTTCTCGACCATATTCTCCTTCTTTTGAAAGTTCCTCCAAGCTAGGAATAACGATGGTAAGAAGTTGAAAAATAATGGAAGCATTAATATAAGGATTAAGTCCTAAAGCCATAATTGAAAAATTAGCCAGAGTTCCTCCTGAAAAAATATCTAAAAGTCCCAAAAATTGATTTCTTTGAAAAAGAAGACGCAAAGAGGCTAAATCTACTCCCGGTACAGGAATATGAGCTGCTAGCCTAAAAATGACAAAAATTCCAGCAGTAAAAAGAAGTTTTTTTCTTAAATCGCCAGTTTTAAAAATTGCAGTTAAAATCTCTAAGATTTTATTCATTTTCCAGCCTTCTTGTTTCTATTTTTCTTGGTTTTATTTTCGCTTTGAGAAGAAACTACTGTTCCTCCGGCTTTCTCAATCTTTTCTTTTGCCCCCTTGGAACAAGGAAGAGTAACTTTTAGGGGAATATTTATTTCTCCTTCTCCCAAAATTTTAACTCCTCTTTTTCTGCCATCTTCTAAATTTAGAATTCTTTTTTTAGATAAACTTTCAAGATTTACTTCCTCGTTTGCAGAAAAAAGATTTAAATATTTCAAATTAATCTCAAGTGGTTTTTTAGAAAGAGGCTTAAACTTTCCTTTACCTCTTAACAAGGGTAATCTTTTTAAAAGTGATTTTTTAATTTTTGTCCCTTCAAAAATTAGAGAAATCTTTTCTCTTGCCTTCTGTCCTTTATTACCTCGGCCAACAGTGTGCCCACCTTTTCCGGAGCCAATTCCCCGGCCAAGACGTTTTTTAGGTTTTTCGGTTATTTTTGGTAAATTATTCAACATTTTTGTTCCTCCTTTTATTAAAAAATCAGTCTTTTTTCTTTCTTGCTTTTAACATTTTTAAAGCCTCAAAAGTGGCATAAACATTTGAGGCTTTATTTCTAGTTCCTAAAATTTTAGCCACTATGTCTCTTATTCCTGCCGCCTCAACTACTGCCCGCACTGCTCCGCCGGCAATTATTCCCGATCCTTTTGGAGCAGGCCTAATTAAGATTTTAGCTGCTCCCCTTTTTATTAAAACATGATGGGGAATAGTCGTACCTTCCAACGGAACAGAAATTAAATGTTTTTTAGCATAATTTATCCCTTTTAAAACTGCCATCTGAACATCTTTCGCCCTTCCTAAACCCACCCCTACTTTTCCCTTTTTATCTCCTATTACCACTAAAGCAGAAAAGGAAATTCTATTTCCTCCTTTGGTTTTTTTAGAAACCCTATTTACCTGAACAACCTTTTCTTCAAAACCTACCTCTGTGGGTTCCGGCGAAATTTCAATATTTATTTTCTCATCAGCCATTTAGAATATCAACCCTCCTTCTCTGGCTCCTTCGGCTAAAGCCTTAACTCTTCCATGGTACCTAAATTTTCCTCGATCAAACCAAACTTTAGTAATTTCTTTTAATTTTGCTTTTTCTGCTATCAATTTACCAACCATCTTTGCTTTTTCTATTTTAGAAATTTTCAATTCCTTGCCCCTCCCTTCTCTTCTAATTAATTCCTGATCACTTGCCGCTACTAATGTCTTTCCTTTCTCGTCATCAATTATCTGAGCATAAATATGCTTATTTGAACGGAAAACAGAAAGTCTTAAGGTTCTTTTCTTGTTTACCTTTTTCATTTTGTTCCTCCTCCTGCACCTCCTATTTTCGCCTGCTTTCCAGGTTTAAGTTTTATTATCTCCCCTTCATAACGAATTCCTTTCCCCTTATAAGCATCCGGAGGTTTTATTCTTCGAATTTCAGCAGCAATCTTTCCCACTAAAGCCTTATCTGTTCCAAAAATTTGGATTTTCCTCTCAGAGACAGAAAAAGAAATTCCCTCAGGAGGAATAATTTTGACAGGATGAGAAAAACCAAGATAAAGAACAAGATTTCTCCCTTCAAGTAAAGCGCGAAAACCTGTTCCTGAAATCTCCAATGTTTTTTCCCACCCATCTTTTACTCCCTTAACCATATTAGAAATCAAACTTCTAAATGTTCCTCGAAGAGTATTAGCAAATTCCGATTTATCTTTAGCAATTACCACTAGGCGATCTCCCTCAAGATTAACTTCGATTTCTGGAGGTATTTTTTGGCAAAGACTACCCTTTGGGCCACTTACTATAATTTCTCCTTTTTCTAATTTAACGATTACTTCTTCTGGTATCTCGATTGGTTTTTTCCCTATTTTCGACATACTTTTCTCCTTTTTTGCCAAACTTACCAAATTTTGCAGATAACTTCTCCGCCAAGATTTTTCTTAATTGCTTCCTTATCAGTCATCAATCCCCGCGAAGTAGAAACAATTCCAACCTCAAACCCTTTTGAAAAATTTTTTAGTTGTTTTGCTTTAAGATAAACTCTAACTCCCGGCTTGGAAATAATTTTCACTCCGGTTAAAACTGGATTTTTATTTTGATAAATCAATTCGATGACTAAATTTTTAAATTTCCCTTCTTTCTTAACCTCTACCTTTTTTAGAAATCCTTCCTTAAAAAGAATCATGGCGATTTTTTCCCCAATTTTAAAATAGGGGACTTCAATCATTTTTTTTCTTGCTAAATAAGCGTTTTTTATTCTAATTAACAAATCGGAAACTCTGTCTTCCATACTCTCTTTCTACCAAGAAGCCTTTTTAACGCCTGGTAATTCTCCTTTATGGGCCAAATTGCGAAAGCAAAGTCGACAAAGTCCAAAAATACGTAAATAGCCTCTTGATCTGCCGCAAAGGGCGCACAGATTTCTTTTCCTTGTTTCATACTTTAGTTTTTTTAAATTTTTTTGTTTTTCTATCTTTGATTTTCTCGCCATTTTTTCTTAAATCTCTCCCTTTCTTGGGCGAGCAAAAGGAGCCCCTAAAGATTCCAAGAGAGATTTTGCCTCTTCATCGGTTTTAGCATTAGTAACCAAGGTTATTTCAAGCCCAAAATTTCTTTCTGTTTTAGAAAAATCTATTTCCGGAAAAATTGAATGCTCTCTTATGCCAAGAGTATAATTCCCTCGTCCATCAAATCCCTTCGGGGATAGACCCCGAAAATCTTTTACTCTCGGTAAAACAATTAAGAAAAGTTTTTTCAAAAAATCCATCATCCTTTTACCCCTTAAAGTAACCTTTAAACCAATTGGATCTCCCTTGGTTAATTTAAATCCGGCAATAGATTTCTTAGCGCGACAAACTTTAGGTTTTTGACCAGTTATCTTTGCTAATTCTTCAGAAATTTTTGCCAGCAATCCCTCATCTTTTGCTGCTTCTTTCACTCCGGTATTAACTACCACTTTTAAAACTCTAGGTTTTGCTAAAATACTTTCCTTTTTCATTTTTAAATTACCTCCTGACATTTCTTACAAATTCTTACTTTCCCTTCATTTAAAATTTTAAATCCAATCCTTGTAGGTTTTCCGCATTTTGGACAAACCAAAGCCACTGAAGACAAAGGAAGAGGAACCACAATATCAATAATCCCCCCCGTTTGGCCTTCCTTTCTTGGCCGACTATGTTTCTTGTAAATATTTATTCCGGAAACCAAAATCTTTTTTTCTTTAGGAAAAACCCTCTCGATTTTCCCTTCTCTTCCTTTGTCTCTCCCACGCAAAACTTTAACTTTATCACCTTTTTTAAGTTTCATACCAATTCTTTTGCCAAAGAGGCAATCTTTGAAAACCCCCTTTCTTTTATCTCTCGGGCAATAGGACCAAAAACCCTCGAGCCCAAAGGACTTCCATCCTTATTAATTAAAACGGCGGCATTATCGTCAAAACGAATATAGGAACCATCCGCTCGTCTAAATTCTTTTTTGGTCCTAACCAAAACCGCCTTAACAATTTGCGAATCAGAAACCAACCCATTTGGATCTGCCCGATCAACTACACAGGTGACCACATCGCCAATTTTAGCAAATTTTCTTTTGGTATGAATCACCCGAAGCCTTTTGGCTCCAGTATTATCAGCAGGTGTAAGAATTGACCTTAGTTGAATCATTTTTTAATCACCTCAATTATTTCCCATTTTTTGGTTTTAGAAATTGGTCTTGTCTCTTTAAATTTAACCTGATCTCCTTCTTTTACTCCAAAAGGATCATGAACATGATACTTTTTAGAAACCTTTATCCTTTTTTTATAAAGAGGATGCATCTTAAACCGCCAAACTAAAACAGTGGCTGTTTTAGGCATTTTAGTTGAAACTACCTTTCCTATAAATTCTTTCATTTTTCTTTATCTCCCTTCTTATTATTTTTTTTAGAATAACTTGCTTCTTCTAAAATTTCTTTTTCTCTAATTATAGTTAAAATTCTTGCTATTTTATCTCTTTTTCTCGCCGGTGCCTTAACATTCTTCGTCTTTCCCAAAGCAAGATCCATTCTCAATTTAACCAAAGATAGCCTTTCTTCCTCAAGTAATTTTTTTAGTTCTTCTTTTGTTTTTTCGTGTAAAGACTGAATCTCTCTTCTTTTCATAAATTTCTCTCAACAAAACAAGTTTTCAAAGGAAGTTTATCGGCTGCTCTCCCTAAGGCCTTCTTAGCCAAATCTTTAGGGATACCGGAAACTTCAAAAATTATTTTTCCGGGAGGAATAGGAACAGCAAATCCTATAATGTCTCCCTTACCAGACCCCATTCTCGTCCCTTGAGCCTTTTTGGTAACCGGCTTGTCTGGAAAAATTCTAATCCACACCTTCCCTCCTTTACGAGTAAAATAAACAATTGCCCGCCTGGCTGCTTCAATTTGCTTTTCGGTAATAATCCCTTTCTGAACTGCTTTCAAACCAAAATCACCAAAGACAAGACTAGTGCCACTTTGGGCCAAAGAGGGAAGTTTCCTTTTTCTAAATTCTTTTTGATATTTTTGTTTTTTTGGTTGAAGCATAAATTTTAATCTCCTTTGTAAATCCAAACTTTAACCCCCACATATCCAGATCGGGTTAAAGCGGCACTTTTCGCAAAATCAATATTACTTCTAAGAGTCGATAAAGGAATTTTTCCTTCAAAAAAGGTTTCTCGACGAGCAATTTCTGCCCCGGCAATCCGACCTGAAAGAATTACTTTTATCCCTTTTGCTCCAGCACTCATTACTTTATCAATTGCCTTTTTAACTACCCGCCGGTGGGGGAGACGCCTTTCAATCTCTTGGGCAATTCGATCCGCCACAAGAACTGCTGAAAGATCAGGATTGGGAACCTCCATTACCTTAATCTGAATATTTTTATCAGGTTGCGGTAAGGAAACTAAAGGAATTATCATCTTTTTTATCTCCTCAAGCCCTGTCCCCCCTCTACCAATTACTATTCCCGGGCGAGAAACATGAATAGTAATATTCATTTTATTAATCAATCGTTCAATTTCTACGCCGGCGATTCCCGCCAGTTTTAGTTTTTCGAACAAAAGATGACGAATCTTCAAATCTTCAAGTAATTTTTGGGGGTAATCTTTCTTTTTGGCAAACCAAATTGATTGCCAAAAATTTTTTATCCCCAAACGAAAACCAAGTGGATTAACTTTTTGTCCCATTAAAAACCTCCTTTCTAGAACCTTTCTGAGAATTTTCTTCAGAGACTTCCTCAAGGACTATTTTTATATGGCTAGTCCTTTTCCTAATAGGGTGAGCTTGTCCCCGAGAAACCGCCCGCCATCTTTTATAAATAGGTCCATTATTAATCTGAATTTCTTTGATTACTAAATTATCCTCAGAAAGACCAAAATTATTCTTAGCATTGGCTATTCCCTGCTTTAAAACCTCCATTAAAATTTCCCCTCTTTTACCAAGTTGGGAAAGAAAAGACAAAACTATCTTTGCCCTCTTTTTACTAATTTTCCTGGCAAGAGGTTTTAATTTTTCTGAACTTATTCTGACAAAAGATGATCTTGCAATTACTTCCATTTTATGTTTTCTCCAAAATTCTCTTAACTACTTTTCCATGGCCACGAAAGGTTCTTGTTGGGGCAAATTCTCCTAAACGATGACCAACCATCTCCTCGGTGACAAAAATTTCCTTAAAATCCTTACCGTTATGAACTAAAAATCGATGGCCAACAAATTCTGGAGGGATTTGACAAGCCCTCGCCCATGTCTTAATCGGATCTTTTGACCCTCTACTTTTCTGTTCCTGAACCTTTTTAAAAAGTTTTTGATCTATATAAGGACCTTTTTTCAAACTCCTAGACATTTCAGTTTACTTCCTCCTTTTAATAATCAGTTTATCTGAATATTTCTTCTTTTTCCTCGTTTTCTTCCCAAGAGTAGGTTGGCCCCATGGACTTTTTGGCGAAGGCATCCCTATTCCTGATCTACCTTCTCCTCCTCCATGAGGATGAGAATCCGGGTGTTGCGCTACTCCCCGAACTGTTGGTCTTATTCCCATATGCCTTTTTGTCCCTGCCTTTCTAATTTTTCTCGTCTTCCATAAAACTCCACCAACCTGACCAATTGTCGCCGAACAGGCAAGAGGAACCTTTCTTAATTCTCCTGAAGGGAGTTTAATTTGAGCATATTTATCTTCTTTTGCCAAAACTGTAGCAAAACTACCGGCTGATCTTATTATCTGTCCTCCCTTCCCGGGAGTTAACTCAATATTGTGAATTTGTGAACCTATAGGAATTTTTTCCAACGGAAGATGATTCCCAACTTTTATCTCTGCCTTTGGTCCGGAAACTACTTCATCCCCAATTTTTAATCCTTCAGGCGCCAAAATATAGCGCCTTTCCCCGTCTTTATATTGCAAAAGAGCAATATTGGCGCTTCTGTTAGGATCATATTCAAAGGCAACTACCAAAGCAGGAATCCCTATTTTCTCTCTTTTGAAATCAACCTGACGAAGATATCTTTTTTCTCCTCCTCCTTGATGACGAACGGTTACCCGTCCGTCTGAATTTCTCCCTCCCTTTTTCTTAAGAATTTTAATTAAAGATTTCTCTGGTTCTAATTTGGTAATCATTTCCTCCCTCCTTTAATTTCTTTTTTTTCTTTTGGCAAAGGTTGAGTTTCCGTTTCAAAAATATCAATTTTTTGCCCTTTAGCAATCCGGACAATTGCTTTCTTGAAATTGGGCAATTGATACCTTTTCCTTGTACGCAATGCCCGTCTGATCTTTCCTTTAATATTTATCGTCCTTACTCTTTCTACCTTAACGCCAAAAACTTTCTCCACCGCTTTAGCGATTTGAGGTTTTGTTGCCTTTTTATCAACAATAAAGATATATTCCCCAAATCTTGAAGCAGCAAATGATTTTTCAGAAATTACTGGTTCTTTAAGAATTAACTCTTCTTCCATTTATCCTCCAAAGATTTTATGACTTCTTTAGCTAATAAAATTTTATTCGCCTTTAAAATCCGGTAAATATTTAAAGAATCAACATAAGATATTTCTAAAGATGGCAAATTCCCAAAAGCCTGAATTAAACTATCATTTTTTTTAGGAATAACTAAAAGAAAGTTTTTTTCTTTAGGGAAAAACTTCTCTAAAGCAGAAGCCGCCTCCTTTGTTTTTTTAAATTTTTCAATTCCATCAACTATCACTATTTTACCTTCTTTAGTCTTTGCTGAAAGAGCAGAAATTAGGGCTTTCATTCGCATTTTTTTAGGCAACAAAAGTTTATAATTCTGTTCGCCTCTCGGACCATGGGCCCGCCCTCCTCCTACAAATATTGGAGCAGATCTTGATCCATGCCGCGCCCTTCCTGTCCCTTTTTGACGATAAATTTTTGCTTTAGTCCGTTTAACTTCTCCTCTGGTTTTTGTTTTTGCGAAAGATTTTCTCTGATTAGCCAAATAAACCCTTACTGCCTGGGCTATTAATTTCAAGTTTGGCTTGACGCCAAAAATAGTTGCCGGTAAAGAAATCTTTTCTTTTTTTTCTTTCTGAAAATCTATCAAATTTGCAGAAACCATTAATTTTCCTCCTCCTTTTTATTTATTATTTTTTTGCTTTTTCTTATAACCAAAAGACCTTTCCTTACTCCTGGAACCAGCCCCTTAACTAAAAGTAAATTATTGCCTTCGTCAACTGCCAAAACTTTTAAATTCTTAATGGTTACTTTCTTCCCACCGGCTCTTCCTGCCATTTTTTTTCCTTTCAAAACTCTCCCTGGGGTGGTAGTTGATCCAATTGAACCTGGAGCCCTTTCCCTATCTGATTGTCCATGAGTCCGCGGTCCTCCAGCAAATCCCCATCTTTTAACTACTCCAGAAAAACCTTTTCCCTTCGAAACTCCAATAACATCGACAAAATCTCCTGCCTTAAAAATATCACCAACTCTAATTTCTTCTCCAATTTTAATTTCTTCACCTTCCGCTTCAACTTCTTTAAGAAAACGAGGGACTATCTTTAAACCAGCCTTTTTAATATGACCTAAAACCGGTTTTTTAACATTTTTTTCTTTTTTCTGCCCAAATCCCAATTGGACCTTCCTTTTTTTTATCTGAACCACAAAACAGGGGCCGGCTTTAATTTCGGTAACCGGAATTCGTCGGTTTTCAGAATCAAATCTCTGTGTTTGTCTTATCTTTTCTCCTAAAATTGCTCCAACCATTTTTTAATCAATAAAAAAGGTGCCGTTGGCACCCTAATAAAAACTTCTCGTGCCAATCTAAAAATATTCCTTAATTAAGGAAAATCACCTCCATTTAAATCGGGAAATATTATATAAAAATAAAGAGAAAAATGCAACAAAAGGGAAAAAACCTACATTTTAATTTCAATATCTACTCCCGCAGGAAGATCAAGATGTTGAAGGGAATCAATTGTCTTTTCGGTTGGATCCAAAATATCAATTAATCTTTTGTGGGTTAAAATTTCAAAATGTTCTCTTGCGTCTTTATCGGTATGGGGAGAAGTAGTAACAACAATTAATTTTTTTTCGGTAGGAAGGGGAATTGGGCCAGAAACTTTAGCACCAGAGGAAAAAGCCGCCTCTAAAATTTTATTAACGGCTTCATCAATAACTCGATGATCATAAGATTTTAAACGTACCCTAATTCTTCCTTTAGGCATTATTTAAAAATTAAGCAATAATCTTCGAAATCACTCCTGCTCCAACAGTATGCCCGCCTTCACGAATGGCAAATCTTAAACCTTCTTCCATTGCTACCGGCTGAATAAGTTTAATTTTCATCTTGGCATTATCCCCAGGCATAACCATTTCTACTCCTTCGGGTAAGGTTATCTCACCAGTGACATCGGTAGTTCGAATATAAAATTGAGGGCGATAACCCGAGAAAAACGGAGTGTGTCTCCCCCCCTCTTCTTTAGTTAAAATATAAACTTCGGCTTCAAATTCCGTATGAGGAGTAATTGTTCCTGGCTTTGCTAAAACTTGCCCTCTTTCTATTCCTTCTTTCTCAATACCCCTAAGTAAAACACCAATGTTATCTCCTGCTTGTCCCTCATCTAAAGACTTCCTAAACATTTCAATCCCGGTAACTACTGTTTTTTGGGTTGGTCTAATTCCTACGATTTCTACTTCATCATTTATTTTTACCTTTCCCCTTTCTACTCTTCCTGTTGCCACGGTACCTCTTCCTTTAATCGAAAAAACATCTTCAACAGGCATTAAGAATGGCTTATCTAAATCTCTTACGGGAGTAGGAATATACTCATCAACTGCTTTCATTAATTCTAAAATTGATTTTTCTCCCTCAGCATCTCCCTCCAAAGCCTTTAAAGCAGAGCCGCGAATGATAGGAATTTGATCTCCTGGAAATTGATATTTATTTAAAAGTTCACGAATTTCCATTTCTACCAAATCCAAAAGCTCAGGGTCATCAACCATATCAATTTTGTTTAAAAAAACTACAATTGCTGGCACATTAACCTGGCGCGCTAAAAGAATATGCTCTCTGGTTTGAGGCATCGGCCCATCAGGAGCAGAAACTACTAAAATTGCTCCATCCATCTGGGCTGCTCCTGTAATCATATTTTTAACAAAATCAGCATGCCCAGGGCAATCAATATGAGCATAATGTCTTTTTTCCGTTTCGTATTCGCAATGGTGGATATTAATAGTTACTCCGCGGGCTTTTTCTTCAGGGGCGTTATCTACTTCATAAAAATCTAAGGCTTTGGTAGGATTATTAGGCTGTTTTGATAAAACTTTAGTAATCGCCGCCGTTAGGGTAGTCTTCCCATGATCAACATGGCCAATCGTCCCAATGTTTACATGAGGTTTGGTTCTCTCAAATTTTTTCTTTGCTTCTTCTGCCATATTTTTAACTTAAAAAAGAGGTCAAGACCTCAAATCTTTTTGTATTTTACAGGCTTATTTTTATCTTGTCAAGTCCTTAAAAAATCAAAAGCAGTTAGGGTATAAATCTTCGTTATTTCAATTACGCTTTTAAGATCAACACATTCATTTTTTTCATCCATCCCCTCTCCATCGCAGCAAAAATTTAAAGCCGGAATTCCTTTTCCCATAAACACCTAATCAAGACCTTTTAGTCAGTATCTGTTCTTGAATGTTTTTGGGGACTTCTTCGTAATGAGATGGCTCCATATAATAAGATCCCCGACCTTGGGTTAAAGAACGCAAAGTGGTCGCATAACCAGGAATTTCTGCTAAAGGAACTAAGGCAGAAATTACTCTAACCGCCCCCCTGGCTTCAGAACCCAAAATTTGTGCCCGTCTAGAGGAAAGATCACCAATTACTGTCCCCATAAACTCCTCAGGAGTAGTTACTTCAAGTTTCATAATTGGTTCAAGTAAAGTTGGCTCAGCCTGTTTTACCGCAGACTGAAGAGCCAAAGAACCAGCGATCTTAAAGGCAATTTCCGAAGAATCAACCTCATGATAGGTTCCATCATAAACCGTTACCTTAATATCAGATAAAGGATAACCAGCCAAAACTCCTTTTTCCATTGCTTCTTTTACCCCTTTTTCCACCGCGGGAATAAACTCAGCAGGAATAGCTCCCCCTTTAATTTCTGATTTAAATTCATAACCTTCGCCCCTTCCTTTTGGCTCAACCCTCAAAAAACAATGGCCATACTGTCCTCGCCCTCCGCTTTGACGAATATATTTCCCCTCAGCACAAGCAGATTTTTTAATTGTCTCCCGATAGGCAACCTGAGGATTACCAGTGGTTGCTTCTACTCCAAACTCTCTCTTCATTCGATCTACTAAAATCTCCAAATGAAGTTCTCCCATCCCAGAAATTATTGTTTGTCCAGTTTCCGGATCAGATTTAATTTTAAAAGTTGGATCTTCCTCGGAAAGTTTTCCTAAGGCATAACCCAATTTTTCTTGATCGGCTCGGGTTTTTGGCTCAATTGCCAAAGAAATCACTGGTTCAGGAAATTTAATTGACTCAAAAAGAATAGGAAAGGCGGGATCAGATAAAGTATCACCGGTTGAGGTTTTGCTCAAACCAATAGCGGCAACAATTTCTCCAGCAAAAGCCTCAGAAATCTCCTCCCTTTTGTTAGCATGCATTAAAAGTAATCGCCCAATTCTCTCTGACTCATGACGGGTAACATTTAAAACCCCTGAACCTGCCTTAAGAGTTCCTGAATATATCCGAAGATAAGTTAATTTCCCAACATGAGGATCGGCTTGAACCTTAAAAGCCAAAGCAGAAAATGGAGCCTCATTCTTTGGCTCGCGAATTTCCTCGTTATTTGTTTTTGGATTAATTCCTTTAACCGGTGGGATATCCAATGGAGAAGGGAGAAAATCTACTATCCCATCTAAAAGCGGCTGCACCCCTTTATTTCGCAAAGAACTCCCGCAATAAACCGGAACCAACGAAAAAGAAATTGTTGCCTTTCTTAAGACTTCCTTTAATTCAGAAAGACTTGGTTCTTCTCCTTTTAAAAATTTTTCAATTAAATTTTCGTCTTGAGAACAAATCTCTTCAATTAATTTTCGCCGTGCCTCCTCGACCTCTTCTTTCATCTCTTGGGGAATTTCTCTCTCACTAAATCTTGTCCCCGATTCATCTTGATCCCAAATTAATGCCTTTTTTTCAAGAAGCAAAACCACTCCAGAAAAATTTTGTTCTTTGCCAATAGGCAAAGTTAAAACTGCCGGTTTTGCTAGAAGACGATTCTGAATCATTTCCACTGTTCGAGAAAAATTTGCCCCAAGTTTATCCATTTTATTAACAAAAACAATTCGTGGTACATTATATTTTGAAGCCTGATGCCAAACTGTTTCTGATTGTGACTGGACTCCTTCTTCGGCATCAAAAACAACCACCCCGCCATCTAAAACCCGAAGTGATCGCTCAACTTCAGCAGTGAAATCGACATGACCAGGAGTATCAATAATGTTTATCCGAACGTCTCGCCAAAAAGTAGTTACCGCTGCAGAAACAATTGTGATTCCCCTCTCTCTTTCCTGAGCCATCCAATCAGTAACAGTGGTTCCTTCATCAATATTCCCTAGTTTATAAGTCCTGCCCGTGTAAAAAAGAATTCGCTCGGTAGTGGTTGTTTTACCGGCATCAATATGAGCAATAATCCCAATATTCCGAACTTTTTCTAAAGGGACAATTCGTTCTTTAGTTATTTCAATTTTTGCCTGCTGCGCCATATTTAATATTTTAACATTTCCTCTCTAATTAAATATAAAAGACTGCCTTCTCCAAAGCAGTCGTTATCTTTGTGTTTATTTTAACAAAATTTAAGTCTTGGTGCAATACCTAACTTCTTTCAGGCGGGAAATAAGATAAATACACCATTCCGGTTCAAATTAAAAAATTTACCAAAAATTATTATATAATTTTATTTAATTAAGAAATGGCAGATCAATATCCATTTCAAAGAAACCAAGAATGGCAGATAAAACTTGAAAGATTGGGGATTAATCTTTTAAAACTTATTATTAATTTAATTAGAAAAATTTTAAAAATCATCTTAGATCTCCTCCGTCATAGTTGGAAAATGTTTTGGCATCCATCTGGCTAGTCTTTATGAAATTTAAAATAAAAAATTTTGACTGCCTCAGTAGTCAAAAAGTAGAAAAAGACGATAAGAAAAACTCCTAATAATTGAATAAATAACGGTCTTTTGAAATAAAAACTTTCGGCAAATGGGCTAAAAGGAATAATTAAGGTAGTAATAAAGGTTAAAAAGGACAAAACTAAAAAAATTGTCGCCGGGCTTTTGGCCTTTAAAAAGAAAAAACGGGTTCTTATTGAATAAATAAAAACAACCTCTGTTAAAATACTTTCTATAAACCAAAGAGTTTGAATTATTCTTTCCTCCGAATTCCGATAGAAAAAAAAGAAAACAAAATCAAAAAATGAACTAATTATCCCTAAAATAATTATCAAAATTGCCGTTTTATTTAAATTCAAACTCTGAGGAGATTTTATTTCTTGTTCATCAACATTATCTAAGGCAACACCCATTAAAGGAAAATCGCTTAGAAGATTAACTAAAAGGACCTGATTTGGCATAAGAGGCAAAAAGGGAATAAAAAGGGAAATTACTGCCAATGCATAACAATTACCAAAATTACTAGAGAGGGTATAGCGAATATATTTAATTACATTAAGAAAAGTTTTTCTTCCTTCCTCAATTCCATCAATAATTAACCCAAGATCTTTCTCAAGCAAAACTACATCGGCTGCCTCTTTTGCAACATCTGAAGCCCGATCAACTGCAATCCCTACCGTGGCCGCCTTTAAAGCCGGAGCGTCATTTATCCCGTCTCCTAAAAAACCAACAGAAAACTTTTTCCTTAAGATATTAACAATTCGAAGTTTTTGTTCAGGAGTAACTCTGGCAAAAATCTTTGAGGAAAAGATAACCTCCTCGGCCTCCTTTTCATTTAATCTTTCAAGGTCAAACCCAGAAATTACTCGTTCATCTTTTTCTATTAAAGAAATTTTTCTGCCAACCATTAAAGCAAGTTCGGGGGTATCGCCAGTTAAAATTCTTACATCTAAACCAAGTTTTCTTGCCTTATCTAAGATTTTTTTAACGCCAGGTTTTAATGAATCAACAAAGGAAACAAACCCAACAAAATAAAAATCATTCCTCTCCTCTTCTTCTTGAAAATCCCTCCCTTCTTTAATTCTTTTAAAAGCCAAAGCATAAACTCTTTTCCCCGCCTTTCCTTCTTCTCTAATTTTTAATTCAAAATTTTCCCTCTCTTTTGAAGAAAGAATACTTAATCTCAAAATTTCTTCTGGCGCTCCCTTTATAATCATTAAAATCTCCCTCCCTTTTTTAACTACTACCGCCTCTTTTCTTTTTGAGGCATCAAAAGGAATTCTCAAAACAAGACGCCAATTTTCTTCTTTAATTGCCCCTTTTACCGTCTTTAATAAGGCTTCATCAAAATGATTTCTTAATTTTCCTTTCCTGTCCTTTTCCCCAACAGTTGAGGCTAAAAACAACCGCCAAAAAAGTTTTTCATCCTTAGCCCAAATTCGACTAATTTCCAAAGCATCCTGAGTAAGAGTCCCAGTTTTATCAACACATAAAATCTTAATATTACCAAAATCATCTAAAGAAGAAAGTCTTTTAACTATGGCTCCTTTTTTAGCCATTTTAGCCGCTCCAGAAGAAAGAGTAACCAAAACTACCGCCGGTAAGGCTTCGGGGACAATCCCCACCCCTAAAGCAGAAATAAAAAGAAGAAGTGCGGGGATATCTGTTCCAAAACCCTTAAAAAGAATGTTGCCCAAAAATACTAAAAAAAGAGTAAGTACTACTAATTTCATAATAAATCGACTAAGAACTTTAATATCCTCCTCCAAAACACTAGAAACTTCATCTCCGCTAGCCAGCCGGGCAATTTGGCTAATCCTTGTCTGACCCCCCTTCTTAATAACTATCCCTTCACCTGAACCTGATAAAACTTCAGTGCCGGCAAAAAGAATATCGCCTTTGTTTTTCTCGACTGGCTTTGATTCCCCAGTTAAAATTGCCTCATCAACCAAAAAACCCTGGGAAGATAAAAGTTTTAAATCGGCGGGAATAATATCTCCCCTTTCTAAAATAACCAAGTCATCAGAAACTAAATCCTCCTTTTTAATTTCCTGAATTTGGCCATCTCTTTTTACCCAAACTCTATAAGAAATAAGATTTTCAAGTTTTTCAATAATTTTTTGATGACGAAATTCCTGGAGAAAACCTAAAAAGCCAGTAATCCCCACAATTAAAAAAATGGTTATTACTTGATGAATCTCTCCTAAAATAAGGGAAATTAAAGCCGAACCAAAAAGAAGAAAGATAAACCAACTTTGAAATTGCCTTAGAAATAAATAAATAAAACTAGTTTTCCTTCTGGGAATTAAATTTTTCCCCTCTTTCTTAAGCCTTTTTTGGGCCTCAACTGAAGTTAACCCCTCCATTATTTATAAATTATAGTCTAATTTAAATTTTCTTTTAATTTTCCTAAAAAAATAATAAAATAAACCAGAAGATGGATAAAAAACTACCCTATAAAAAATTACTCTTCAAAAACAAACTAAAAATTATTCTCTATCCAATGAATTCTGTCAAATCAGTATTTGTTCTTGCCTATCTAAGAAGTGGGGGAGTCTACGAAAAAGGAAATCAAAAGGGAATTTCCCATTTTATAGAACATCTTTGTTTTTTAGGAACAGAAAAATATTCTTCCTCTTTTAAAATCTCAAAAATCTCCCATAATTTAGGTGCCAGCCTTAATGGAAGGACTGAGAGATTTAAAACTCAATATTGGATTAATCTCCCCTATATTAATTTAAAAAAGGGAATTAACCTTCTTTATCAAATCATCTTTAAGCCTCTTTTGCTTGAGGAAAATATCCAAAAAGAAAAAGGCGTTGTTTTGTCAGAATTTTATGATTTTTGGTACAATCCTGATCAAAAATTTGGATACGAAATTTGGAAAAGGAGATTTGAAAACAAAAATCATCCTTACAACTATCCTGTTTTAGGCAATCCCCAAACAATCTCAAACTTTAAAAAAGAAATGGTAGTTTCCTGGAGAAAAAAATACTATAATCCAAAAAACCTTATCCTTACTATTGCCGGAAACATAAATCCGAAAGAAACAATAAAAATTCTTGAGGAAAATTTTGGGGAGGAAAAAGAAGGAGAAAAAGTCAGAGAACCAATTTTTAAAAAAATCAATTACTCTAACTTCTGTTTATATCATCAAGAAGATCCCCGTCCCCAAATTAAATTTGCTTTAACCTTTCCTGCTTTTGGTTGGAAAAAAATCTCCAGAAAAATGCGAATAGCGACAAATCTACTTAATTATATATTGGGAGGAGGGGTAATTTCTCGTCTTTTTCAAAGATTAAGAGAAAAAGAAAAAATTGTCTACCGAATAGAAAGTGATTTTGTACTTTATCCATGGATGGGAAATCTTGAAATTTGGGGTTCAGTCTCCGAGGATAAACTTGTTTTGGCAATGAGAATAATAAAAGAAGAAATAGAAAAAATACTTAAAAAAGGAATTAAAGAAGAAGAAATAAAAATTGTCAAAAATTTCTTATCTGCTTCAAATTTAATGCATTTTGATAGTCCTTTAAATATCGCCTACTTTCTTGCTTCTCAAGAGTTTAATGATAAAGAAATTTGGCTACCAGAAAGATATATTGCTGAGGTAAAAAAAATCAAAAAAGAAGATCTTCTTGATTTGGCCAAAAAAATTTTCAATTATTCCAAAATAAATATCGGGCTTTTGGGAAAAATTAATCCCCAAACATTAAAAGAGGTTAAAAAAATTTTTAAATAAATAAAAAACTACCACCTAAAGTGGGCAAAAGCCTTGTTTGCTTCAGCCAGACGATGAACTTCCTCTTTCTTTCTCACCGCTCCCCCTTCTCCTTTGGCAGCATCAATTATCTCCGCACAAAGTTTCTCTGCAAAGGTGTGGTATTCCTTGTTTGGCCGACTTCTTGCGGCTAAAATCAACCAGCGAATTGCAAGGGAAATTTGCCTTTCTCCCCGAACTGGCATGGGAACTTGGTAGGCTGCCCCTCCGATCCTCCTTGGGCGAACTTCCATTTGAGGTTTAATATTCTCCAAAGCCTGATTAAAAACTGAAAGAGGATCCTTCTTTTCCCTTTCTTCAATTAACTTAAGAGCCTGATAAACTTGTCTTTGGGCAACTGTTTTCTTGCCAGATATTATTGATCGATTTATTAATTTCGCTACAAGAACCGATTTATATAAAGGATCAGGGGCAATCTCTCTTTTTTTGATTTCTTTTTTGCCTCTAGGCATTTTTTAAAACCTTTCTTTTAAACAGTTTGATTCGCAACAGAAGTTTCTCTTACTGTTGCTTTAGTTGTTTTCTTAGTTCCATATTTTGATCTTGCTTTTTTACGTCCAACTACTCCTCCGGCATCATATTTACCTCGGACAATATGATATTTTACTCCCGGCAAATCCTTAACTCTCCCTCCTCTAACCAAAACAATTGAATGTTCAGCCAATTCATGGCCTATCCCTGGAATGTAGGCGGTAATTTCTTGCTTGTTGGAAAGTCTAACTCTGGCTACCTTTCTTAAAGCCGAATTTGGTTTTTTGGGAGTCATTGTCTTAACCAAAAGCACAACCCCTCTTTTGAAGGGGCTTTTTACCTCCTTTATCTTCCCTTCTTTGACATTAAAAAATTTTCTTAACGCCGCTACTCGAACCTTTTCTTTAATTTTTTTTCTTCCTTTACGAACTAATTGATTAATGGTTGGCATATCTCGGAAATTTTACCATAATTCCAAATTCTCCGCAATTCAAAAAGGCATTACTCAAGTTTGGCTCTTTCAGGAGTAACAGGAATAAGTCTCCCAATAATTACGTTTTCTTTAAGTCCCAAAAGTTTATCTTCTCTACCTTGAACTGCAACATCAGCCAAAACGTTAGTTGTCTCCTGAAAAGAAGCGGCAGAAAGCCAAGACTCCGTATTTATGGCTGTTCTAGTTAAACCTAAAATAACTATCTGGCCGGTTGCAGGCTGCCCTCCTTTATTTTTAATTTGTTCGTTCTCCTCCTCAAACCTAATTTTATCAACTAACTCCCCAGGCAAAAGGGTAGTATCTCCTGGCAAACCAACCCTTATTTTTTCACTCATCTTCCTTACCACCACCTCAAAATGTTTATCATGAATAGAAATTCCCTGTGATTCGTAAACCTTCTGAGTTTCTGAAATCAAATAGCCCTGGGCCTCCCTAAGGCCTCTAACCCTTAAAATTTCTCTAACATCTAAAGCCCCAGAAGCCAATTGGGTCCCTGGAGAAACTAGCTGTCCCTCCGAAACTCTCAATGTTGAAGTAAAGGGAACAACGTATTCTCTTTCTTCTGATGGTTTTTTGCCAATACTTTTTATTTTTACCTTCCAACCTTCCTCTGTTTCTACTATAGAAACCTTCCCCCCAATTTCTGCCAAAGGAGAAATAATCTTTGGTTGTCTCATTTCTAAAAGTTCCTCAACGCGGGGAAGTCCCTGAGTTACGTCTAAACCTACTACTCCAGCAGAATGTTTTGTCTTTAACGTCAATTGGGTGCCCGGCTCACCAATTGATTGAGCAGCAATTACCCCAACAGGCGTTCCCACCTCAACCATTTTCTTATTAGAAAAATCCCAACCGTAACACTTACTACAAACTCCATATTTAGTTTTACAAGTTAGGGGAGACCGAATAACTACCCTTTCGACGTTGAAATTTTCTAAAAGTTTAACATTTTCTTCATTTAACTCTTCCCCTCTTTTTAAAATTATTTTTTTAGATTTTGGATCTTTTACATCCTCAGCCAAAATTCTTCCTAGAATTCTAAACGAAAATGTTTTTTCTCTCTCTCTTGTTTTTTCAATTACTATTCCTTCTTCCGTTCCACAGTCTTCTTCGCGAACAATGACATCATGAACAACATCAACTAATCTTCGAGTTAAATACCCAGCATCAGAGGTTTTAATTGCCGTGTCGGTTAAACCCTTTCTTGAGCCACGAGCAGAGGTAATATATTCAAAAACTGAAAGACCTTCTCTGAAATTTGATTTAGTCGGCAAATCAACAATTCTTCCTAAAGGATCAACCACCAAGCCTCTCATTGCTGAAAGCTGTTTAATCTGATCCCGTGAGGCGCGGGTAGAACCCGAATCAACAATAACTCTAATTGAGGAATCTTGAGGTAAAAGTTCCCATGTCGAATCAGCCAAAACTTCCGTAACTTCCATCCAAACATCTCGAACCAATCTTTTCTTTTCCTCACTGGTAATCAATCCTTGCTTAAAATTTTCTTCAATTTCGGCAACTCGCTTATTTGCCTCGGCAACGATCTCTGGTTTTCGGGGATTTAATACGCAGTCAAAAACAGAAACAGAAACACCGGAAATAGTAGAAATTGCAAATCCTAAATCCTTTAAATTATCAATCAATTTAATTACCTCTTCGTTGGAATAAAGCTGAAAGGCGCGGGTAATTAAAGACTTAATCATCGATGCGCGGATAGTTTCGTTAATAAAACGCAACCCCTCAGGCAGAACCTCATTAAAAATAATTCTCCCTACCGTAGTCTCCACAATCTCCTTCCCCATTAAAACTTTAATCTTTTCTTGGAGAAAAATTTTGCCTGTTTGATAAGCCAAAACTGCTTCATCTGAATTGGCAAAAATTTTTAGTTCTTGATTTTCTGATGGCAAAGCATAGGTAAGATAAAAAATTCCTAAAGCCATCTCTCGATTAGGAACAACAATTGGCGAACCATCGGCTGGTTTCAAAAGATTTTTATCAGGCATCATTAAAAGTTTTGCTTCCTCCCTTGCCTGGGAAGATAAAGGTACATGTACTGCCATTTGATCTCCATCAAAATCAGCATTATAACCAGCGCAAACACAGGGATGAATTCTAATCGCATTTCCCTCAATTAAAATTGGATAAAAAGCCTGAATCCCCAACTTATGTAGAGTGGGAGCCCGATTTAAGAGAACAGGATGATCTCTAGTTATCTCTTCTAAAATATCAAAAACCTCAGGCGGACGATGTTCAAGGATATTTTTAGCCGATCTTACATTTGGAGCAAGACCTCGCAAAATCATCTCTCTTAAAACATAAGGCTTAAACATCTCTAAAGCCATTTCCTTAGGAAGACCGCACTGATTAAGTTTTAACTCAGGACCAACAACGATGACACTTCTCCCTGAATAATCAACTCTTTTCCCTAAAAGATTTTGCCTAAATCTTCCCTGTTTCCCTCTTAGCATATCAGAAAGAGATCTAAGGGGCTGGACATTCCTTCTGCCTTTTGGCTTCCGGGCGCTTGAATCAATCAGAGAATCTACCGCCTCCTGAAGCATTCTTTTTTCATTACGGAGAATTATTTCAGGAGCCCCCAAATCAATAAGATGTTTAAGTCTATTATTTCTATTGATAACCCGCCGGTATAAATCATTTAAATCAGAAGTAGCAAATCTTCCACCGGTTAACTGAACCATTGGGCGGAGATCCGGAGGAATAACAGGCAAAATCCGAATTATCATCCAAGAAGGATCAATTCCCGCCTTTTTAAATCCTTCAATCAATCTAAGTCTTTTTGCCGCTTTTAAGTAGCGCTGGCCAGTGGTTTTTGACATTTCCTCTCGAAGTTCAGAAGACAGTTTATTTAAATCAATTTTTTGGATTACCTCAAGTAAAACCTCGGCCCCCATTCCAACCTTAATAAAAGAAGAAGCGCCATATTGACTAAGTTTTTGATATTCATCTTCGGTAAGTAAACTTAAATACCGAAGAATTTTGATCTTTTCTATCAGATTTTGATAAACTTCTTTGGCTCTTTCCTCTTCTAAAATTTGCTCATCGCGAACGTTTTGAATATTCTGTTTGGTCTTAAACTCCATCTCTTCTAAAGCCAGCGAAAGAGCTTCTTTATTTTTAATCTTTTTCTTTATTTCTTTCTTTTGAGATTCCGCCTCCTTTTCAATCTTTTTTATCTTTTCTTCGGCTGCCTTTTTAATCTCTTTAATTTTTTCTTCTAATCCTTTTTCAAGTTTTAAAATTGCTTCTTTTTTCCCTTTATAATCGATATCCTTAATCAAATATTGAGCAAAATAAATCACCTGTTCCAACGCCCTTGGAGGAATATCCAAAAGCAAAGAAAGTTTTGAGGGAGCACCTTTAAAAAACCAAATATGAGCACAGGGAGCGGCTAAAGTTATATGACCCATCCTCTCTCTTCTCACTCGAGATTGAGTTACTTCTACACCACATTTATCACAGATAACTCCCCGGTATCTTATTCTTTTATATTTTCCACAATAACACTCCCAATCTTTAGTTGGTCCAAAAATCCTCTCGCAAAATAATCCGTCTTTTTCTGGTCTTAGGGTTCGATAATTTATTGTCTCGGGTTTGGTAACCTCACCCTTTGACCAAGACTTAATCTCCTCTGGAGAGGCTAAACTAATTTTAAGACCTTTAAAATCGAAAATATTTTTAAACTCCATTTTCCTCCTTTATCTCCTCAACTTCCATTGGGCTTTCTGGCGAAAGCAACTCTTCATTTTTAACAACCACATCTGCTCCTGCTGCCTGAGCCAATTCCTCTGCCTCTTTCCCAATTTCTTCTTCGATCATCTTCTCTTCCTTTTTCTCAATCACTCCCGTAGGAACAACGGAAAGACAAAGACTGTTTAATTCTTTAACTAAAACCTTAAAAGATTCAGGAACCGAAGATTGAGGAATGTCTACCCCTTTAACAATTGCTTCAAAAGCCTTACCTCGCCCTATTACATCATCTGATTTAATAGTAAGCATCTCTTGGAGAGTATGCGCTGCTCGATGAGCCTCTAGAGCCCACACCTCCATCTCTCCCAACCTTTGTCCACCCATTTGGGCTTTTCCTCCAAGGGGCTGCTGAGTAACTAAAGAGTATGGCCCGGTTGAACGAGCGTGAGTTTTATCTTCAACCATATGAATTAACTTCATAACATACTCTATTCCCACCACTACCTTTCGATGATAAGGTTCGCCAGTTCGACCATCATAAAGAGTAACTTTCCCGTCTACCGGCAACCCCACCTTTTTAAGTTCCTCGCAAATTAAATCCTCAGGAATTTTTTCAAAAACAGGAACGGCAAATTTTTTATTTTGCAAAAGGGCAGCAAATCCTAAATGGGCTTCTAAAAGTTGCCCTAAATTCATTCTCGCCAAAACAGAAAGAGGGGAAATTATAATATCAATCGGCGTCCCATCTTCAAGATAAGGCATATCTTCTTGGGGAACAATTTTAGAAATTACTCCTTTATTTCCGTGTCTCCCCGCTAATTTGTCTCCAGCCACAATTTTTCTAATCTGGGCCACCTTGACAATTACTTTTTTGTTCGTCCCCGGTTCAAGTTCATCACCTTTTTCTCTATCCAAAATTTGAACATCAATAACAATTCCTTTTTCTCCATGAGGCATTCTTAGCGAGGTGTCTCTAACATCACGAGCCTTTTCTCCAAAAATTGCCCGAAGAAGTCTTTCCTCGGCCGTTAATTCTGTTTCTCCTTTTGGAGCAATTTTCCCAACCAAGATATCATTTGGACCAACTTCTGATCCAATGACTACAATTCCGTCTGCGGCAAGATGGGCTAAATCCTGCTCTGAAACATTAGGAATATCTCTTGTCAGCTCCTCAGGACCTAATTTTGTATCCACTACTGCCGCTTCGTACTCCTCAATAGTAATTGAAGTCAAGATATCTTCGCGAACAAGCCTATCAGAAATAACAATTGCGTCTTCATAACCTAAACCTTCATAAGTACAATAAGCAATCAAAAGATTCTGCCCTAGAGCAAGTTCACCATTTTCAGTTGCCGGACCGTCAATTAAAAGATCTCCCTCAGAAACATCATCACCTAAAGAAACACATGGTCTCTGAGAATAACACGTTGATCCAGGATTAGTTCTTAAAAATTTATCCAAGAAGTAAATTTCATCTCTTCCTTCAATTTTAATTTTTTCATTTGCTGTTTCTTCAATTTCTTCTTTTTTTAGCTTTTTCGAAAGTCTAACTACAATTTTATTTGCATCTACATAAATTACCTTTCCTGAATGTCGAGCCCGAACTACCCGTCCCATTGCTTCAGCCACTGTTTTTTCCATTCCTGTCCCAACAATTGGCGCTTTTGGTTTAATTAAAGGAACGGCTTGGCATTGCATATGGGTCCCCATCAAAGCCCGGTTGGCTTCATCATTAGCCAAAAAGGGAATTAAAGAAGCAGAGACACCAACAATTTGCCGCGGCAGAAGATCAATGAAAGAAACCATCTCCACCGGCGCCTCTGAGAATTCGCCTTTATATCTTACTGGTACCCAAGAATCAAGAATAAAGCCATCTTTGTCAATATTGATTCCTGAATGAGTTATATAATATTCTTCTTCATCATCTGCTTGAAGATAAACAATTTCTTTGCTCACACGCATTTTCACTTCCCCATTTTTCTTAACCTTTTCTACCTTCCTATAGGGAGTTTCTAAAAAACCATATTCATTAATCCGCGCATATAAAGCCATATAGGTAACCAAACCAATATTTGGTCCTTCAGGAGAACGAATTGGACAAATACGCCCATATTGGGAAGAATTTATATCTCGAATTGAAAAGGAAGCCCTTTCCCGCGTAATCCCCCCAGGCCCCATCACCGTAAGTCGACGAAGATTGTCTATTTCTGATAAAGGATTAGTTTGATCTAAAATTGTAGAAAGTTGATTTGATCTGTAAAATTCGTTAATTGAAGCAATTAGAGGTCTGGCGTTAACAAACATTGCCGGGGTTGCTGATGAATCTGCTCCAGTCAGGCTCATCTTTTCCTTAATGGCTCTTTCTAAACGGAGAAGGCCGGGCCTAAAAGCTACTTGACAAACTAATTCCCCAACTCTTCTTACTCTCCGGTTTGCTAAATGGTCAATATCATCAGTTTTTCCTTCACCAGTTTGAAGTTTTGCAAGATAAGAAATGGTGGCAATGACATCTTCTATTTTTAAAACCCAATTTTCTGGAACGTTAGGTAAAGAAAGTCCAAGACGCTTATTTAACTTATAACGCCCAACATTCCCCAAATCATATCTTCGATGATTTAAAAACATGTTATAAATAAGTTCTTTGGCATTATCTAAAATAGCCGGCTCTCCTGGTCTCATTTTTCGGTAAAGCTCAAGCAACGCTTCCTCTTTACTTTTAGTTAGATCTCTTTCAAGAGTAGCAAAGATGAACGCCGACTGCTCCTTAGAAAGAGAAGAAAATTGAGAAATAATTTCTTCATCTGAATTTAAACCAAGGGCACGAAGGAAGGTAGTTGCCGCAAATTTTCTCCTTCGATCAATCCTTACGGAAATAACATTATTTCTCCCAACAAAAAATTCAAGCCACGCCCCACGAATAGGACGGACTTCTGCCATATAAAGCATTCTCCCTGTCGCTGGATCAACTTCGCCAGTAAAATAAACACCAGGAGAACGAACAATTTGATTAACCACTACCCGATCAATACCATTAATAACAAAAGTTCCCTCGGGAGTCATTTGGGGAATATCGCCAAGAAATACTTCCTGAGAAACTTCTTTTCCTGTTTGCTTATTAATAAGTTTAGCCCAAACTCTTAAGGGAGCATCATAACTTAAACCCTTTCTCCTTGCTTCAGAAGGAGTCCTTGATGGTTTATCGAAAAAATAATCCCCAAACTCCAAAATCCAATTCTTTCCGCTAAAATCTTCAATTGGAGAAATCTCCCAAAGAGCCTCTTTTATTCCTTCTTTTAAAAACCACTGCCAAGATTCACGCTGAACTAAGGATAAATCTAAAGGAGGAAGATCCTGATAAGTCTTACCCCAAAAAATCCTTGGGGGAATTTTTTTGCTAATCATTTTTAAACGACAAAAATTGGCGTAAAAAAAATACGCCTAATTTTCAAAAATAGACTTACAATGCTTAATACCATAATTTTTCTTTCTTGTCAAGTTCTCCTTAATGCTTCAAGACTTTTAATACACTCTCAATAACTTCTAATGGTGTTTTAAGTCCGATTCCAAAATGTGGTCTTTCATTATTGTACCAGATTAAGTAATTCTGAAACCAGGTATTCAGTTCATTAATATCTTTAGGCTCCCTTTTAAGATTAAAGAAAAATTCTTCCTCATCTGTTCTGAAAGACCTTTCCACAACTGCATTCTCATTGGGAGAGTTTTTATGAATCCAGTAGTGTTTAATATCATTTTCTTCACAGAATTTATGAAACTGAGACTGGAACTCCAAACCATTATCTGTCTGAAGATATTCAATTTTAAACGGTGTTTCTTTTATCACCCACTTTAGGGTAACAATACTTCCTGTCTCATCTAATATAGGCAAAATTAAGGCTAATTTATAGCGAGAGAAGATATCAATAAAAGCATATTCCCAAGTAGTATAAGGAAGTCCAGAAAGCTCGGGAGTAACATATTTAACATCAGCCTGAAAATAACCAATGGTTTTAGTATTTCTTGGTCTCATTGCTTTACCATTTTGAAATCTTGGTCTTCGGTAATTTAAAACCCCTCTTAATAAACTAGGCTTTTTTGCCTTAATCGTCCGATAGACAGTTGAGGCAGAAACAGCAATATTATCTTTTAATTTTAGCTCTAAAGCTAGTTTTCGGCTATCAAAGCCACTCTTTTCTCTTTTTTCAATCACCAATGCTTCTTGTTTAGGTGTTAAGGCTTTATGAATAGTTTTAGGTCTTGTTGATTTTCTTTTAATTCCTTTCCATTTTAAATATCTTGGAGTATATAAACTTTGGCATCTTTTAATCCAGCTACAAACTGTACTTCTAGAAATTTTTAAGATCTTTGCTGTTAAAGAAATATTCCCCCCGCATTGTTTGTAAACTGTAATAATTTCTCGAATCTTTTTTCTTTTAGCCATAGGTTAAAGTGTATCATATGTGGTGAAGCATTAAGTCAATCTTGACAAACATTTATATTTTGATATAATGTTTTTAATCACCAGGGAGAAAACGAACCATAGACTACGTGTCTATGAGCGACGCCTCCCACTTTTATTTTCTTTCAGCTCCAATCTTTCCTTTTCAAAAATAATAAAAGTTTTATATCTTTGAAACCTTCTTAACAACGAAGATTCTGTTTTAGCGTTAGGAATAACAATACTCAGCAACTTTCTCTTTTTCTCTAAATAATCATACAGGCAATAAAAATCACCATCCCCTGAAACTATCACCGCTTTATCGTAATTTTTAAATTCTATCGCCGCTGCATATAAAACCAATTCTGCATCAATATTACCCTTGGCTTTTCCTATATTATCCTTAGTTGTTGGCTTAAAAATTAATTCATAACCAGCAGACCGTAAATATTCATATAGATTTTGGTTTTCTTTAACATAACCAATAAATAAAAATGCCTTTTTAACTCTAAATTTATCTGTTAAATATTTTCTAAATTTTTTAAAATCCAACCTCCAACCCTTATAAATTAACCTTCCATTCTTA
>CAZAPL010000015.1:0-2901 GCA_964487495.1 uncultured Gammaproteobacteria bacterium
GTCAAAGACGATTTTTGGAAGAGATATGGAAAAAGCAAGTATGTCAGTTTAATTTTCTTGAAAAACCCGCAAAGATTTGTTTCACCTTTAAGATTTAAAAAAAGAGATAGAAGAAGTTGGCTATTAATAAAGTAGAGAAAAAATGAGTGATATTTTTAAAGAAATTAAAACCAGAGACAAAATCCCAACTTACAAATATTTAGTTGACGGTGAATGGCAGGAAACAAGGGGCCGGAAATTGATTAATATTTTCTCCCCACTTGATGGTTCTTTAGTTGGTCGGGTACAGGCAGTCTCAAAAAAAGAAGCCGAGATTGTGATTACTTCTTCTTCTTTGGCCTGCAAGGACTGGCAGGCCAAAAAGTTGGAAGAGCGGGCCGAAATTTTAAAAAAGGCAGCTTTTTTGATAAGAAAGTATGGGCAACTTCTTTCTAATCTTCTTGTTTTAGAAATTGGCAAAATCAAAAAAGATGCCGAGAATGAAGTTTTGCGCTCAGCTTCTATGATTGAATTGACTGTCAAAGAAAAAGATTGGCAAGGAGAAAAAATAATTAAAATAAATGGAAAAACCTGTAAGATAACAAGAGAACCTGTTGGTTTAATTCTAAGCATTGCCCCCTTTAATTACCCAATGAATCTTTCTATTTCAAAAATTGCTCCTGCTTTGTTTTCTGGCAATACTGTTTTATTAAAACCGCCAACCCAAGGAGCGATTACCTGTCTTTATCTTGGCCAAATTTTTGAAATAGCGGGCTTACCACCTTCTGTTTTAAATATCCTAACAGGAAAAGGTGAAGAAATTGGCGATTTTTTAGTTGAGCACGATTTAATCAATATGATTGCTTTTACTGGCTCATCTTCCGTTGGCAAAAGATTAGCCGTCCGTGCAGGCATGACCTCGCTTTTATTAGAACTTGGTGGTAAAGATGCGGCAATTGTTTTAGAAGATGCTGATATAAAAAAAGCCGCTTCTGAAATTGCTATGGGCGCCTTTGCTTACGCCGGCCAAAGATGTACTGCAATTAAAAGAGTTTTCGTAGAAAAAAATAAGAAAGAAGAATTTCTAAAACAACTAAAAAAAGCGACCGAAAAAGAATTTAGTGTAGTTTCTGATCCCCGTGATCCTAGGGCCCAAATGGGTCCAGTGATTTCAGATAAACAAGCAGATTATTTAGAAGGGCTTTTAAAGGATGCTCTTAAAAAAGGCGCAAAAATTATTTTAGGCGGTAAGAGATTTGTTGCAGAAAGACCGAAAAAACCTTTTTATCGCAGAATTTTAGGAATTCCAAAAAAACTTTTGAGATTAAGAAGGGGACAGGGAAGATACTGGGAAGCGACAATTTTAGATAATGTTAAGCCAAATATGAGAATTGCTTGGGAAGAGCAGTTTGGACCGATTTTGCCAATTATAGAAGTTAAAAATGAAAAAGAGGCGATTAATTTGACTAATGCTTCCGAATACGGTTTGGATGTTTCTATTTTTACCAAGGATTTAAAAAGAGCAGGAAAGATTGCAGAAGAATTGGAGGTAGGGCAAATATTCCTTAACTCTCGCCCCCAAAGGTTTCCAGACCAATTTCCCTTTACAGGGATTAAAAGTTCTGGTTTGGGAACCCAAGGGATTAAATATGCTATTGAGGCGATGACAAGAATAAAGGGAGTGAGGGTTTAACAGGAGGGGGTACCTTGACAAAAGAGGAGAGAAAGGTTCAAAAAGAACCTTTTGTCTTTGCAGCAAGATCGCTTTTTAGCGATCAGAGTCTAAGAGGAGGTGAAAGATAATGGCAAAAAAAGTGGGATGTGAAGAAGTGATGAAGGAGATAGAAGAGAAAATTGGTGAATTTAATCTTCAAGTTATTAACTGTCGTTTAGAAGCATTTATGGGTGCCTTAAGAGAGGTGTTATCTCCTGGAGTTTTAGACCATTTTGACTCTTGTCCAGAATGTCAAGAGCGGTGCAAAGAATATGTTATCCTGATGAAAGAAGCATTATATATTAACCTATCTCATAGATCTACCTCAGATATAATTTTTGCCTAAACTTTTAAGAGTTTTTCCTTGGCCGGGTTGCTCCCGGCCCATTTTTTTGTTAAACTGAAGAAGTATGGAAGTTAAAGTAGAAAAGTTGCCTAAATCAAGAGTTAAACTAACTATTTCTGAAAGCGTTATTTCAATGGGTCAATATTATGCCCAGGTTTTGGAGAGATTGGCTTTTAATTTAAATGTTCCTGGTTTTAGATTGGGTAAAGCCCCTTTGGATTTAGTCAGGCGGCAGGTTGGTCAGGCGAAAATTGATCAAGAAGTTTTAGAATATGTCCTCCCCTTAACATATAAAAAGGCAATTGAAAAAGAGCGATTAAAACCAATCGGAGCGCCAAAGGTAAAAGTAAAGGAGTTTGGAGAAGGTAGGCGTTTATTTTATGAAGCGGAAATAGATGTGATGCCGGAAGTAAAATTAGGCGACTACAAGAAACTGAAAATCCCAAATCCCAAATCCCAAATCCCAAAAATTAGAGAACAAGATATTGAGCTAACCTTAAAACAACTCCAAAGACAAACAGCAAATTTAAAGCCAGTAGAGCGCCTTTCTAAAAAAGGTGATTTTGTTGAGATTGACTTTGAATCATTTTTAGGAGAAAAACCAATACCGGCTGGGAAAAGTCAGAATCATCCTTTGGTTATTGGTCAAGGGCAGTTTGTCCCCGAATTTGAAGAGAAATTAATTGGAATGAAAAAAGATGAGGAGCGAAAGTTTTCAATTAAATTCCCTCGTAAATTTCATAATAAGGAATTGGCTGGTCGGGAGGTCAGTTTCAAAGTAAAGTTAAAGGATGTTAAAGAAATAGAATTGCCGAAAATCTCTGATAAATGGGCTTTATCACTTGGGCAGAAAGATTTAAAA
>CAZAPL010000016.1:0-4476 GCA_964487495.1 uncultured Gammaproteobacteria bacterium
AGTGGAGGATGGGGAGCACATTGACATATTGAGGCATAACGTGTTAAGTTTTTTATTGAGAGAGGCAAGGCGGGATGCTTGAAGATTTTAAAACAAAGATAATAAGTTTTTACCAGAGAATTTCCGCAAAAACAAGATTTTTATTATTTTTAATTCTTTTTGGAATTTTGGTTTTAACTGTTTCCTTTCTGATTATAGGCATAATTTATTTTCCCCAAAAGCAAAAAGAACAAAAAGTAATTTATCCTGAAAGACAGATTTTTCCTTTTGACTCTTCCGTTAATCAAGAATTAATGCCAACTTCTTCTGATTATGAATTTAAAATGACAAGTGATTTTAAGCCTTGTTTGGGAATTGACAAAGCCGCCAAGAACCCAATTGCTTATCATCGGATTTTACTGGCAAAATCAGCAGACGGTCTTCATTTTACCAGAATGGGCAAATTAATTTCTGACCGTGCCAGCGTTCCGGATATTATGGTTGATAAAAAGGGTAATGTGAGGATATATTTTGTTTTAATTACTTGCAAAGAACAAGGGCAGGATTTAGAAAATATTCCGGTGGTGGCGATTTCTTCTGATAATGGAGAAAACTGGGTTTACAAAAAATTAACGATTGAGGCACCAAGTGACGCTTTACATTGTAAAACTCCTGGCGGTTCGCCGGCGCCGGTTGATCCTGAGGTTTTGTTGATGCCTGATGGAACTTATCGTCTTTATGCTACCTGTCCTCAAAGCACTTCTCAAGGAACACCGATGACCTATGTTTTCTTTTCTTCTGATGGGATTTATTTTAGCGGTGCTCAGCACACCTATATTCCCCAAAACGGTATTGCTCTTGACCCAGTGGTTATAAAATTTGGGAATACTTGGAATTTATTTAACGGCAATTCCAATCCGGCGACTTCTTTAGATGGAATAACGTTTAATAATCCAAAACCAGGGATATTTTGTCCTTTTAAATTTAAAGATGGAAATACTGATAAATGCTATGTTATTGGTGATGCCTTAACTTTGGGTGATTCTTTGGGGTACAGAATTTATCTTTTTGGCGATACTCAAAATGAAGGTTTTAAATCTATTTTTTCTTCGGATGGAGAAAACTGGACAATGGAACAAAAAAGCAATGAATATATTTTGAATATTGACCAAGGGGTAAAAGAGGAGTACTACAAGTTAATGTTTCCTACTGTTACCAGACTAAATGACGGAAGTTTTTTGATGGCTTATGAGACTTTTATTCCCCAAACACCTCCTTCAATTTTTGAAACCACTTTTTCAGAAAAAGAAAATGATCAGCTCTTTAAGTCTTTTCCTGAAGGAGGAAAACCAACTTTTGGACAAAAAGAGCCATTAGGCAAATGCGGAGATGGAATCTGCGATTCAATTGAACAAACAACAAACACCTGTCCTTTAGATTGTTTAAGATAGTTTTTTTAGAATATCTAAAATAGAGATTTTTCAGTTTTTCTTCGGGTTTTTTGCTATAATTGAATTGTGGATCAACTTGACGAAATTCGCGCAAAAATTGATATTGTTCAATTTATTTCTGAATATCTTCCTCTTAAGAAATCCGGTCGAAATTTTAAGGCTCTATGTCCATTTCATTCGGAGAAGACTCCTTCTTTTATTGTTTCTCCAGAACGACAGATTTGGAAATGTTTTGGTTGTGGCTTAGGAGGGGATATCTTTAAATTTTTAATGGAATATGAAAAGATGGAATTTGGAGAGGCGCTTAGATTTTTAGCCAAGAAAGCAGGGGTAAAGCTTGCTCCTTACCGCCCTGGACCGCAAGAAGAAGAAAAAGAAAGATTTTACGAAATTAATCATTTGGCAAGCGAATTTTATCATTATTTGCTTTTTCACCCAATTGGAAAGAAAGCCTTAGATTATATTCTTGGCCGAGGAATAAAGATAGAATCTCTTAAACTTTTTAAAATTGGTTATGCCCCTTCTTTCCCTTTTTCTCTTCAAAAATTTTTGGTAGAAAAAAAGGGATATAATATTGCCGATCTTTTTAAAACAGGATTAGTAGTAAGGCAAAAAGAGAAGGTTATTGATTTTTTTCGTGACAGGTTAATTTTCCCCTTAAGGGACCACCGGGGGAATGTGGTTGGTTTTTCAGGAAGAATAATTGGGGTAGGGGGAGAAAAAGGCGGCCCAAAGTATATAAATACTCCGGAAACTTTGGTTTATCACAAGGGAGAGCTTCTTTATGGGCTGGAAATTACAAAAGAGAAAATTAAAAAGGAAAATCAAGCAGTGATTGTTGAGGGCGAACTTGATTTAATTTCTTCTTATCAAATAGGAATAGAAAATATAGTGGCAATTAAAGGGAGTGCCTTAACCGAGCCACAGTTAAAACTCCTTAAAAGATTTTGTGAAAGTATCTGTCTTGCTTTAGATCAGGATATTGCTGGAGATATGGCCTCAAGAAGAGGAATTGAAATTGCCGATTCTTATAATTTTTTGATAAAAGTGGTAAGAATTCCTCAAGGCAAAGATCCTGATGAATTAGCAAGAAAAGACCCTTCTCTTTTAAAAAAGGCAATTAAAGAGGCAATCCCCGTTTACGATTTTTTTATTGACTCTGCATTTTTAAGATTTAAAGGAAATACTCCGGATGAGAAAAGAAAAATTGGTGAAGAAGTATTGCCAGTTTTGGCAAAAATTTCTGATGAGATTATTAAGAATTATTATCTTAAACTTTTGGCAAGAAGACTTGAAGTTTCTGAGGAGGCAGTTTTAGTCCAACTTAATAAGATAAAAGAAGAGCCAGTTTTTTCAAGGCGACAATTTTTAAAAAGAGAAGAAAGAAATAAAACCAGGAGGGAAATATTAGAAGAATATCTTTTTTCTCTTTCCTTCCAAAAAAGAGAGCCAGAAATTTTGATCAAAAAAGAAATAAAAGAATTAATTAAAACTCCTCATCTTATCCGCATTATTGAAGTTCTTGAAGAATTTTTTAAGAAAGAAAAAGGGAGATTTAAAAGCGAAGATTTTGTTAAAAACCTACCTTCAGAACTTTTAGAAATTTTTAATAATTTCTATCTTCGAGATTTGAAAAACATTGATGATGAAGCGTGGGTTAAGAGGGAAATTGAAAAAACTCTTTTGGAACTTGAGAAAATTACCCTTAAAGAGGAATTAAAAAATCTTTCCCGAGAAATAACCCTTTCTGAGGGTAATTTGAAAAAGATTGAAAGACTTAATCTAAAGTTTAGAAAAATTGCTAGGAGACTAAAAGAGTTAGAGGGTTAATTTTATGATATAATTTAGAAGAATGGTAGAGTTTCGCCCTGAGGTAAAAAAACTAATTGAAAAAGGAAAAAAACAGGGTTTTTTAACCCAAGATGAGGTATTGAAAGCTTTTCCTGAGGCCGAGTTATATCTTGAAGAACTTGATGAATTTTATGATCGACTTTTAAACTTAGGCGTCGACGTTTTTGAAACAGTTACTGAAGAAGAATTAAAGGAAGATGAAAAAGCTTTTTCTGATTTAGCCAAGGAACTTGAAGTTTTGTCGACTCTTCAGGATAAGGCGATAACTGATTCCGTAAGAATGTATCTTCGGGAAATTGGGAAAATTCCCCTTTTAGTTGCTAAAGAAGAAGTAGAATTGGCTAAACAAATCGAAAAGGGTTCTGTTGAAGCAAAGAAAAAATTAATTGAAGCAAATCTTCGTTTAGTAGTTTCCATTGCCAAAAAATATGTTGGTCGGGGACTTTCCTTTTTAGATTTAATTCAGGAGGGTAATCAGGGTTTAATTAGGGCAGTTGAGAAATATGATTGGCGGAGAGGTTATAAATTTTCTACTTATGCTACTTGGTGGATTCGCCAGGCTATTACTCGCGCGATTGCTGATCAGGCCCGTACCATTAGAATACCTGTGCATATGGTAGAACTTATTAATAAACTGGCGCGAGTTCAAAGACAGTTGGTGCAGGAATTGGGTCGGCCGCCCTTACCCGATGAGATTGCCACAGAAATGCAAATTCCTGTAGAAAAAGTTGATCATATATTGAAAATTTCCCAAGAAACAGTATCTTTGGAATCACCGGTCGGTGAAGAAGAAGATTCAAAATTGGGAGATTTTATTGAAGATAAAGAAAGTATTACTCCCAAAGAAAAGGCAATTTATGAATTGCTTAAAGGGCATGTGGCGGAATTTTTAAATTCGTTATCTCCTCGAGAACAAAAAATCCTAAAAATGAGATTTGGTTTAGAAACTGGGCGAACTCATACTTTAGAAGAAGTAGGCAACGAGTTTGGAGTAACCCGAGAGCGCATCAGACAAATTGAAGCCAAGGCTTTGGAAAAATTAAGAAAACATGAAAAAAGTGAAAAATTGCGAGATTATCTTCAGTAAATTGCAAATTGTCAATTTTTAATTAATTTCATTTATGTTTCATTAATCCCAAACAATTTATTATTAGACTTATTACGAAATAATTTTTGTAACGAAATTATTAAAATT